>JAKLDR010000001.1 GCA_022703445.1 Planctomycetota bacterium
GGCTGGGCGGTTCCCCGGCCGCCGACGACCGCCGCCGCCGGCCCTGAGCAACACCCAATGGCGCGGCTCCGCGCCGGGACCGCGCTGCCCGTCTCCCAGCAGAAAAGTCCACCACCTTTGCAGCCCGGTCCAACTGGACGGGCCGCTCGGCAGTGTACAATCCCCAGCAGCCCGCTGTTGGGCACAGGAGGAAGCACTGCCATGGCCAGGAAATCATCCGCCGACACCCCCAAGTCCCTGAAGAGCATTCTGGAGCTGGCCTCCGGCGAGGCCCGCGCCGAGCTCGAGCGCTTCCTCGCCGAGGAGGAGTTCGCCAGGGGGCTCTGCGAACTCCACCCCCGGGAAGCCACTGGCTGGAAGCGGCTGCTCTCGCGCGCCCGGGAGCTTGTCGCCAAGGCCGTCGAGGGCGGCTCGGCCGCCTCGCTCCAGCGTGCGGTCCGCGAGGCCGAGAAGCTGCTCGCGCCCGTCGGCAGGGCGGCCCGGGGCTGCACCGTCCACCTGGTCGGCCACGCCCACATCGACATGAACTGGATGTGGGGCTGGCCCGAGACCGTGGCGGTCACCAACGACACCTTCGGAACCGTGCTGCGCCTCATGGACGAGTACCCCGAGTTCCGCTTCTCGCAGAGTCAGGCTTCGGTCTACGCCATCATCGAGCAGCACAACCCGGAGATGCTCGCGCGCATCAAGCGGCGCGTGGCCGAGGGCCGCTGGGAGGTCACCGCCAGCCACTGGGTGGAGGGCGACAAGAACCTGGCCGGGGGCGAGGCGCTCTGCCGCCACCTGCTCTACACCCGGCGCTACATGCAGGAGCTCTTCGGCCTCAAGCCCGAGGACGTGAACATCGACTGGTCGCCGGACACCTTCGGCCACGCCGCCACCGTGCCCAGCTATCTGGTCCGCGGCGGCGTCAAGTACCTGTACCTGCACCGCCCGGGCATCTACCTCAAGAGCAAGCCCGGCGCGTTCTGGTGGAAGGCCCCGGACGGCTCGAGGGTGCTGGTCCGCAACGACATGAAGCTCGGCTACAACGGGACCATCGGGCCGGGGATCGTCCCGCACTGCCTCGCCTTCCTGCGGGAGACCGGCGCCCGCGACTGGATGTTCGTCTACGGCGTCGGCGACCACGGCGGCGGCCCGACCCGCCGGGACATCCTCCGCGGCCTGGACATGGCCGACTGGCCGGTCTTCCCGAAGGTGGAGTTCTCCACCGCCCGGGCCTTCTACCAGCGGCTCGAGGCCCAGGGCGCGAAGCTCCCGACCCTCGACACCGAGCTCAACACCGAGTTCGCCGGCTGCTACACCACCCAGACGCTCATCAAGAAGGACAACCGCTTCGCCGAGTGCAAGCTCGCCGACGCCGAGGCGGCCGCGGCGCTGGCCTGGGCGGCCCTGGGGCGCGACTACCCCGGCGCGGCCTTCACCGAGGGCTGGCGGGACACGCTCTTCAGCCACTTCCACGACATCCTGCCCGGCTCCGGCGTGCACGACACCCGGACCTACACCCACGGCCTCTTCCAGAAGACCGCCGCGGCCACGGGCATGATCGAGACCCAGGCGCTCCGGGCGCTGGCCGCCGCGGTGGACACCTCCGCCGCGAAGGCCGGCGACCTCTCCGGCACGCCCGCCCCGATGGTGGCCAGCGGCCTCGGCGCGGGCGTCGGCTTCGCCTCGGCCGACGGGCGCATCGACGCTTCGGAGCAGAGCTCCGGCCAGGGCGACCGCCCCTTCGTGATCTGGAACCCCAGCTCCTGGGAGCGCCGCGAGGTGGTCGAGGCCACCGTCTGGGACAACTGCCCGAAGAACGTCGGCACGGCGCTCAAGGACCGGAGCTTCGCGGTGCGCGGCCCCGACGGCGTCGTCCGGCCGGCCCAGAAGGTGAAGAGCGGCGACTACTGGGGGCACCAGTACGTCGCGGTTGCCTTCCCGGTCGAGGTCCCGGCGCTGGGCTACGCGCTCTACACCGTCTTCGAGGGCGAGGCGCCGGCCGCTGGCGACGCAGTCAGGCAGACCGGCGAGGTCCACCACTGCACCTACGCGCGCAACGAGCGCGCCCGCGAGGGCCTCGAGAACGACCTGATCCGCATGGAGCTCGACCCGGCCACCGGCGGCATCCGCTCGCTGGTGGAGAAGGCCTCCGGCGCCGAGCTCGTCTCGCCGGAGCGCCCCGCCCCGGCCCTGGAGTTCGCCGTCGAGCGCCCCCACGGCATGAGTGCCTGGTGCATCGAGAACGCCGGGCCGCCCGAGCCGGTCCAGGCGCTGGCCATGCGCCGGAAGCTTTCGGGGCCCCACCGGGCGTCGCTGGAAGTCGACCTGGCCGTCCGCCAGTCGAAGTTCACCCTGACCTACGAGCTTCGCGCCGGCGACCCGCGGCTGCACATCCATCTCGCCGGCGTCTGGTTCGAGCGGGGCACGCCGGAGACCGGGGTGCCGGCCCTGGCGCTGGCCCTGCCGCTCGACCTGGCCGACGCCAAGGCGCGCTACGAGATCCCCTTCGGCGCGGTCGGACGCGACCTCAACCGCCGCGAGGAGCTGCCCGCGCTCAACTGGGCGATGGTGACCGGCCGCAGCCGGCGCGGCCGGGCCGGCGTCGTCCTGGCCAACGACTCCAAGCACGGCCACTCGCTCGACGGCAGCACCCTGCGGCTCACGCTGATCCGCTCGAGCTACGACCCCGACATCCTCCCGGAGATCGGCGAACACCAGGTGCGCCTGATGCTCCTGCCCTTCGCCGGCGCCCTGGCTGACAGCCGGGCGGTCCGCGCCGGCGGCGAGCTCAACCACCCGCTCCGCACCGTCGGCACCGACGTCCACAAGGGCAAGCTCCCGGAGAAGGCGGCGCTCCTCTCGGTCGAGCCGGCCAATGTGGTGCTGTCCGGCTTCAAGAAGGCCGAGGATTCGGACAGTCTCGTCGTCCGGGTCTACGAGACAGCCGGCAGGAAGACGACCGCCAGGCTGCGCTTCGACCGCCAGGTGCTCGGCGCGGCCGCCGGCGCCGCCGAGACCGACGTCCTCGAGCGGCCGCTGGGGAAATCCTCAGCGAAGAAGGCCGGGGCCGACGCGGTCACGGTTGCAGTCCCGGCGCACGGGATCGCGACGGTGGTGGTCAAGCTCAAGAGGTGACGGCGGCTTTCGCTGCTTTAGGCTTTCGGAATGGCCGGGGTCGCTCCGAAGGCCGACGCTTCTTCCCTGCTCACTTCGGCGCCTCCTCGCCCCGAACCGCCTTCAGGGCTTCAGACACACAGTGGCGTGTCCAATTGTCGGGGTCTGCCAAGGCATCTTCAAGCGGCTTGATGGCGCTCGGGTCTTTCAGGTCCCCCAGGGCACCAGCGGCTGCCTGCCGGACCCTGGCCTGGGGATCCTTGAGGGCGGCAATCAGGGGCTTCACGGCTCTCTTGTCCCCAATCGCCCCCAGAGTAGATGCAGACAATTCACGACATGGCCAATCCTGATGGTTCATGGCGGCTATCAACGGTTGCACGGCCGGTTTTCCGATATGCTCCAGACCCCGAGATGCTTCGAACAACTCATGATGGTTGCCATTCTTGAAAACTGCAATGAACGGATCGATCGCCTCGGTACAGTCTGAGTTGACGATTTCAGCAAGAACGCCGGTGGTCATTGCCCAGTCCTGGTCCCTCTTTTCCATCTCCTTGACCAGTTCGGGTACCGCACTTCTGCCGCACTCGGCGAGCAAAGCCCGAGCCGTAGACTTGTCAGGAGCCAGCCGCTCGGGGAGCCTAAGATACAGCTTCAAGGATCCAAAGGCCGCTTGCGAACCACCCAAGCGCGATACCTGCTCCTGGGCAATCGAATGCCTCCAACAGACTTCGTCACTCTCGCGAGGCATCAGCCAAAACCGTTCTTTCTGCCCATGGCACGACTTGATCGCCGAGCGCACTCTCAGGCATGGCGCAACGATCAACCAGCAAAACGTCCCGAGGAGCGCGAGCAGCGCGAACGCGATGCCCCACCAGATATAGAGGCGCCGATCCCGGCGATCCGCGGGCTTGTCAGACAGGTCGGTCACGTCCGGCATGGCATCCTAAGTCCCCGTGGATGGCCTACTTAATTTCTAGAAGGCCGTCGGTGTTTGGCTGTCATACATCAGATCAATCACGGCTGTCAAACAACCCATGCGTCTTCCCGGCCTGCTTGAGTAGCAACAGCGCAGCATCCAACTTCCGGCGAGCCGCCGGAAATTCCGGCTTTAGCCGAAGAGCCTCCCGGTACGCGGCAACCGCACCATCAAGATCCCGCTTCCTTTCCAGGTACAAGCCAAGGTTATATTGCGCTTCTGGGGCGTTCGGCTCAAGCCGGATGGCCTCGCGAAAAGCCGCAATGGCTCCGTCTACGTCGCCTTTACGTCCAAGGGCCACGCCAAGACCATAGTGCGCCGCCGTGCAGTTTGGATTAAACCGGATGGCTTCCCGGTAGGAGGTGGTGGCGCCATCGTTGTCGCGCTTGTCCTCCGCAAATCGACCAAGGGCATAATGAGCTTCCCAGAGGCTCGGGCGAAGCCGCGTGGCCTCACGAAAAGCGGCTATTGCGCCCTCGGTGTCGCCTTTCTTCCGCAGCGACACACCTAGGTTGTAGTGCGCTTCCGAGTCGTTTGGCGCAAGCCGGATGGCCTCGCGAAGGGCCGCGATGGCCCCGTCCGTGTCCCCTTTCATTCCCAGAGCAATGCCGAGATTGCAGTGCGCTCCCGGGTAGTCTGGCTTGAGCTTAACGGCTTCGCGGCAGGCGGCAATAGCTCTGTCAGTGTTACCCTTGCAGATGAGTGCCTGGGCGAGGTCGCAGTGTGCTTCCGGGTTGTTCGGCGTCAGTCTGATGGCTTCGCGCAAGACAGCGATCGCACCGTCAAGATCCCCACTCCTGCTCAGCAGTCGACCGAGACCTCTGTGCGCCTCTGAGTAGTCCGGCTTGAGTCGAATGGCTTCACGAAAAGCCGTGATCGCTTCGTCACAGCTACCCTCGTGACTCAGTGATACACCGAGGCCGCAATAGGCTTCCGAGAAGTCGGGCCTAAGCCGGACGGCCTCACGAAAGGCTGCAGTCGCAGCATCGGTGTGGCCGCTTCTTCCCAGGGCCACGCCGAGGCCGTAGTGTGCCTCCGGATAGTTCGGCTTGAGCCGGATAGCCTCCCGAAAGGCCGCGATCGCACCGTCCAAGTCCCCGCGCTCCCCCAACTCTCCGCCGAGGGTATACTGGGCTGCAGAGGCTTCCAAGCTGGAGCGGCCAGGCTCTCGGCAGCCAACAGTTGCCACGAGGACAAGTATGAGGACACACATCCATGTGCGGCACTTGGCTAGTTGACTGCTGGCTTCTGGCATAGTCTCCGCCCCTTCCTTATTCTCTCCGCCCCTCGACATCCAAGGTATTTCCCCGAAGGTAGAGTGTCCTATCGGCGGTGCGCAAGCACTGCCGATAAGAACGCCTTGGGCTGAACCACTTCGCGGTGACCTGGAGCGGGCTATGGGGACAGCAGTCGACTGGTGTGTTCGGCGCGGGGGGCTGCGTAATACGGCCATGCCATGATCGTAGCCCGGGACGCCGGAATTGACAGGCTAAAATCGGGTTTGCCGGCGCACGGGATCGCGACGGTGGTGGAGAAGTTGGGCAAGAAATATGGCGGGATGACCGGATCGCAGAGGAACAGCGCAGGCGGGGAACGGCTTGCCAGTCCCGCTGTTTACTCCCTGCCAGGAGACAACTAAGAACCTGCTCCGAAGTCAGGTTCCGGTGCGGGCTCGTCCGAGACTTTGGTCTCAGCATAGAAACGTTGGATCTCTTGCTTGGGATACCCCATGAGGTGAGCCGAAACCAAACTTCTGCATCGTTCAACCGACCTCAGTGACTTGTCCGTAGGGATGACACCCAGTAGAGACAAGTGCTTCAGTCGTGGGAGGGCGCCTATGGGATCGAGCGAATCCACCTCAGTCCTTCTGCCAGATGGGTCCCAGCTTGGAAGCGTTTCCAGTGAAAGCACCTCCAGGCCCTCTAAAGCCGCCAAGGGCGCCAGGCTGGTGACTTTCGGAAGATGAACGATTCGCAAGTATCGCAGGTGTCGAAGGGACCCTATGACCGATAACGCCTCGTCGGGGAGGGATGCTATCACCAAGGTCTGCAAATTGGCGAAGACGCTTAGAGATGCGAGCGTTCGATACTTGCAGTGCCATACGCGTAGGCTATCGATCTTGGCCGGCTCTTGGGCCACCGGCATCACTCTTCCCTTGTCGCGCATCGGATCTAAGTGCATCAGCGCGATTTCCCCTCTGCGCCCTCCGCGCTCCTCTGCGACCTCTGCGTTGAGGACACCCCCGGCCGCCGCCAGAGCACGGCCGGCAGCACCAGCCCGATGAAGAGCGCCGCGGTGACGCCCAGCCCCCACCACAGCGTCGCCGCCGACTGGACCTTGGTGCGGAGCGAACAGGTCCCCTCGAGCGGCAGCACGTAGGCCTCGCCGTTGAAGGAGCCGTGGAGGATGGCGGTCTGTTCGCCGGCCTCCAGCGCGGCCGGCGAACCCCAGAGCATCTCGCCCTTGGCCACCTTGTCCCACATGGGCTGCCCGGTGAAGTAGGCGGTGTGCACCCGCCCGGTGTCGGCCTCCAGGACGTAGAGGTGGTTGTCGAGCGCGGCGACGGCGACGTAGGCTGGCGGTTGGAGGTTGGAGGTTGGAGGTTGGGGACTTGAGGCCGCAGGCGGAGCGCCCGGCTTCCCGGCTTCCATGCCCCCCACCTCCAACCTCCCGCCCCCAACCTTTGTGAAGTACACCGGCGCCGAGTAGACCTCGCCGCCCAGCGTTCGCTTCCAGAGCACCTGGCCGTCGCCCGCCCGGAAGGCCCACACGTTGTAGTCGTGGCTGCCGGCGAAGACCGCGCGGACGCCGGCGACCTCGCCGACGCACGCCGAATTGTCGATCCAGTTGCCGGCCATCCGCTTCCAGATTTCCCTGCCGGTGCGGGCGTCCAGGGCGATCAGGTTGCCGAACTTGGAGCCCAGGAAGACCTTCGGGCCGGCCGGGTCCGCGTCGACCGCCGGCGAGCCGAGCACCTCATGGGGCATCTGGTAATGCCACGTCCGGCGGGGCGGGCCGGCCGAGACGTCGAAGGCCTGGAGCAGCCCGCGGCGGGCCGCCAGGAAGACCGTGAACCGGCCGTCGATCTCGCAGCCGACCGGCGAGGAGAGCATGCCCGGGGCGGCCGCGTGGCGCCAGAGCTCGCGCCCGGTCCTCATGTCCAGCGCCACCAGCCAGCCGTTCTGTTCGCTGCGGGCCATGGAGCGGTCGTAGACGAAGCAGGAGATGTAGAGGACCCCGTTGTGGAGCAGCGGAGCGGAGAGCTGACCCTCCGTCATGGTGCTGGTGGCCTCGGCCAGTTTCCGCGGCTCCCAGAAGTTCCGGCCGTCGTCGCTGCCCTGCGAGTCGGCGCGGCAGGCGTAGACGTGCAGGTCGGACGAGCCCCAGAAGACCACCTGCTGGCCGTCGACCGTTCCGACCGCCGGGCTCTCGGCGATAGGGCCGTTGGTGCCCTTGGCCCAGCGCTCCTCCTTGTCCAGGAGGTCGAGGGCGTGCATGGCCCGGTCGAATCCGCCGATGAAGGCCATCGGCCGCCCGTTGACCACGGCCAGCGCCGGCGAGGCCCAGACGGTCACGCCGGGCTTGTAGCGCGTTCCCGGCCGGCCGCGGAAGGACCACTCCCGGACCTCGGCCTTCGGGTCGGAGCTCTCCCACCGGCAGGCGGCGGTGTTGGCGGGGTCCCTGCGGAATGACGGCCAGGGATCGGGCTCGGCGGCCGTGGCAGTCAGGCAGCAGGCGAGGACCAGGACCAGCGTGGCGGCGGACCGGGTCGGGGCTTTCGGCTTTCGGCTTTCGGCTTTCGGCACAACAACGGCCGCTCCGAAAGCCGAAGGCCGAAGGCCGAATGCCGACTTGCTTGTCGTTCTCACGGCATCGGCTTCCAGTCTTCTTTCAAGGCGATGGCTTTGGTCGGGCAGTTGTCCACGCACTTCAGGCACATGTGGCACTCGCGGCGGTCGACCTTCCCGTCGGCCACGGCGTCGACCCCGCAGACGTCGGCGCACCGGCCGCAGTGGGTGCACCTGGCCGGGTCGGCCTCGAGCCTCCGGGCGCTGTGCTTGCCGGCCCAGGCGATGGCCTCGCGCCAGGGGCAGAGGTACCGGCACCAGATGTGGGGCACGACGAGGGCGGCCAGCACCACCATCACCGTGGCCAGCACCGAGGCCGGGTCGTAGACCTTGTTGAAGCCGAAGTGCACCGGCGAGGTGATCCGCAGGCTGGCGATGGACGCCGCCACGATGATCGCGAAGGACAGCACCCGCAGCCGGCGCAGCCGAGCGTCCCACTGCGCCATCCGCCAGGTGAGGATGAACAGGAGGATGACCAGCACCTCCGACCAGTAGATGCTGGCGTCCTCCACGAAGAAGACCCGGGTGGCCGACAGGTACGCCATCCACCCCAGGAAGATGCCGGCGACCAGCAGGGTCATGATCAGCATCTTGCGGGAGAAGGGATGGCCGCAGCGCTTCTGTGCGCGGTGCCAGCGCCCGAATATCCGGCCGATGAGTTCCTGGAGCGCCCCGGTCGGGCAGATCCATCCGCAGAAGGTCGGCCCGAAGATCATCGAGGTCACCAGTATCGTGACCGGCACGGAGCAGTAGTAGAGCGCGACGATGTTCTCCCGGCCGATCTCGGACAACCCCCGGTGGAAGTTGCGGATCATCCCGAAGACGCCCAGGCAGGTGTAGATCACGAAGATGAAGATGACGATGCCGAAGAGCTGGTTGGCCAGTCGGTAGCGCTGGCGGTGGCGCTCCGGGACGATCATTGGGACCACCGCCAGCAGGCCCAGCGCCAGGACGGTGAGCAGCTCGACGTAGCTGCCCTCCAGGCCGCTCAAGGCCTGATCCAGCACCTTGATGCTGGCCACGGCGCGCTCGAAAAGGTCGCCGAGCCAGCGGAACAGATCAGCCACGGGCGTCTCCCGGAATGGCGTGTGGCGCGGCGGTCAACCGCAGAGTAACTGCCGCACCGGCCCTGAGCCCGGCGCCATTCTCTGCAACCAGGTGGGCGCGGAGGATGTTCCCGCCGCCGACGGCCAAGGCCGCCTCGACGTGGCCGCCCCGGTCGGAGACCGTCCGGACGGTGGCGGCGAACGCCCCCGGCGAGCCCGGCGCGGCCAGGGCCAGGCCCTCCGGCCTGATGAGCAGCCAGCCGTCGGCGAACCCCGGCGCTCCGGACAGCCCGAACTCCGCCCAGCCCAGGATGGCGAAGGCCTTTCCGCCCGGCCGGACCTCGAAGCGCGCGGGCAGGACGTTGGCGCCGCCCAGGAACTCGGCCACGAAGCGGGTAGCCGGCCGGCGGAAGAGCTCGCCGACCGGGGCGACCTGTTCGATCCTCCCCTGCCGCATCACCGCGGCCCGGGCCTCGAGCGCCCAGGCCTCCTCGCGCTCGTGGGTCACGTGGATCGTGGCGGTGCCGAGCTCGGCGTGGAGGCGCTTCAGGGTCTCGAGCATCTCGGGGCGCGCCTGCTCGTCGAGCATCCCGAGCGGCTCGTCGAGGAGCAGCAGCCGCGGCGAGACGGCCAGCGCCCTGGCCAGCGCGACCCGCCGGGCCTCGCCGCCGGAGAGCGTGGCCGGCTCGCGGTCGAGCAGGCCGCCCAGGCCGAGCAGCGCGACCACGGCGTCGAAGCGCTCGCGCCTCTCGGCGGCGGTCATGCGCAGGTAGCTCTGGCCGAAGCGGACATTGCCGGCCACGTCCAGGTGCGGGAAGAGGTCGGCGGTCTGCGAGACGTAGCCGATGCCGCGGCGGTGGACGGGGGCGCCGGCGGCCTCGCGCCCCTCGACCAGCAGCTGCCCCGCGGCCGTCGCGTGGAACCCGGCTATGGCCTTGAGCAGGCTGGTCTTCCCGCAGCCCGAGGGGCCGAGGAGGACCAGGTAGTCGCCGGCGGCGAGCTCCAGTGAGACCGGTCCCAGGCGGAAGGCGCCGAGCGCGAGCTCCAGGCCGCGGAGTTCTAGAACCGCGGATGACGCGAACGAAGGTCGGCCATCGGCTATCGGCTTTCGGCTTTCGGAGGGTTGTTCCGAAGGCCGAATGCCGAAGGCCGAAGGCCGGCTGTTGTCGGTCATGCGCCTTCCTCCACGCGGGTCGTCGGCGTCCGGGGCAGGGCCCGGGAGGCAAGCTGCAGCAGGAAGAACATGACCAGCGAGAAGCCCAGCAGCACGGTCACCAGCGGGGCGGCCTCGGCCAGTCCGCCGGGTCCGTTGAACCGGTTCCAGGCCAGCACCGGGGCGGTCTCGGGGGTGGCGGCGATCATGTAGAGCGCGCCGAACTCGCCGGCTGCGCGCGCCCAGGCCAGCACCGCGCCGAGGAACACGCCGCGCGCGGCCAGCGGCAGGGCCACCCTCCGGAAAGCGCTCCAGGGGGAGGCCCCCAGCGTCCGCGCGGAGAGCTCCAGCTCGACCGGCACGGCCTCGAAGGCGGCCAGGGCCGGTTTGACGATGAAGGGCATGGCCACGAAGACCTGGGCCAGGCAGACGCCCCAGCGGGTCCCGTCGAAGCTCACCCCGAGAGTCCGGTTGAGCGCCTCGCCCAGAGGCTGGTGCGATCCGAAGACGCTCACCAGCGCGATGCCCGCGACCGACTGGGGCACGATGATGGGCAGGTCGACGGCGGCGAGCAGCAGCGACCGGCCCGGGAAGCTCAGCCGGGCCAGCGCGTAGGCCAGCGGCACGGCCAGCAGCAGCAGGAAGAGCGTGGAGGCCGTCGCGGTGATCAGCGTCTCCTTGACCGCCTTGCGCACCGCGGCCTGGGCGGCGACGTTGCCCAGGTTGAGCGGGCTCTCCCCCATGATCGCCGCGACCACCGGGAAGAGCACCAGGCAGACCAGGGCCAGCCCGACGCCCAGGAAGATCATGGCGGTCCTGCCGCGCAGCGCGCCGCGCGCGCCGAAGAGCGCGGTGACGACGAAGCACAGGACGACCGTCGACTCCCAGGCGTAGGGCTGGAGGAAGGTGAAGCTGACGGTGATCGCCCAGAAGTAGGCCAGCAGCCGCCAGCTCCGCGCCGCAGCGCACAGGCCCAGCGTGAAGAGCAGGAAGAGCGGTTCGGCGTTGCCGAAACCGGTGCGGGCCTTCAGTCCCGGCAGCAGGAAGCCCCACTTGATCTCCACGAAGGTGAAGAAGAGCACGAAGTAGCTGGCCGCGAAGGCCGCCAGGTACCGCGCGGGCAGCTGCTCGGAGAGCCGGGTGCCCACGTAGAGGACGAGGATGTTGACGATCAGCGCCGCGCCGCTCGTGAGCGGGTCGGGCACCACCCGCACCCCGATCCAGGCGTGGGCCAGGATCAGGAACATGCTCCCGGCGCCGAGGAAGAGATTGCCGCGCCCGGCCAGGAGCACCGGCCCGAGCACCAGGTTGGCGAGGAGGAGCAGCAGCTCGAAGAGGTTGTGGTCGTCGACCTTGCCGCCGGCGAAGAGCCCGCGGAGGAAGCCCACCGGGTCCAGGTGGCCCAGGAGGGACGCGATCAGGTAGTAGCCGATGTGGGCGGCCAGCAACAGGACGGCGACCATGAACCTGGTCAGGGCCGGGCGCGCACCTCGCTCGGTCACTTGAGGTCCCCCGCCCGCCTGGCCAGGCTTCCGAACGGCCCGGCCTTCTCAGCCGGGCCGTAGAGCAGCGCCGGGGACAGCGGCCGCAGGCCGTTCCTCTTGAGCACGTCGGCCTTCTCGGCGAGCAGCCACGACGCGAAGCGGCCGGCGGCCTGGGCCCCCGTCGCGCCGTCCGGAATCGTCAGCGTCCAGCAGATGGGCTCGCCGCGGACGGTGACCGTCTCCTTGGCGCCGGCCCTGAGCTTCTCGAAGGTCACCTGGGCCCCGGAGTAGTCGACGTCGGCCGAGCCGAGGTTGACCGCCTTGTCGAGGGCGATGAAGCGCACCCCCTGGGCGATGCAGGTCGAGCGGTAGACGAAGGCGTAGTCGATCTCGCCGTTCTGGAGGAGCGGTATCAGGCGGCCGACGTCGTCGAGGACCTTGGTGCACCTGGCCCGCAGCCTGTCCGCCAGCCCGGCCGGGCCGCCGTGGGCCTCCCTGAGCTTCCAGACCAGGAGCGTCCGGTAGCCCACCGGCGCCAGGTTCTCGTCGGCGCGGCCCAGCCGGACGCCGTCGGCCAGGAGCGCGGCCGGCCAGTCGCGCTCGGCGAGTTCGCTGTTGGGGGCGCGCGCGCCGACGGCCAGGACCATCTCGTCCGTGGCGAAGTCCAGGCGCCAGGAGCAGACCCCGCCGAGCATCTCCGCGACCAGCTCCCGGTCGGCCAGGACCACCAGGTCGCAGCGCCGGCCGAGCTCGGTGATCTTCCGGCAGGCCATCTGCGAGCCCGAGCCTTCGGCCTCCAGCTCGAAATTGCGCGCGCCGGCGTCGGCGCGCAGGGCGTCGAGCACCGGGGTGAACCCGGCGGCGTGGAAGAGGCGCACCTTGGCGGGAGGCGCCTCGCTTCCGCAGCCGGCGAGAAGCAGGACGGCGGCGGCCAGCCAGATCGGACGGATCCGACCGATCCGACGGATCCGTCGGATCGCGCGGCCTGACTCGGCGGCGTTCCTCACAGCGCGTTCTCGTCCTTGTCCTTCTCGCCGGCGCGCTCCACCTTCCGCCGCGCCCCCACCGCCGCGCCCAGGGCGATCACCGTCTGCGGGTCCGCCGGTGTGTGCACCGGCTTGTTGAGCGCCTCCTGGACGGCCTTGACCAGCGCGGCATTGCGCGCCCCGCCGCCCACGAAGCAGTAGCTGCCCCGGGAGCCCACCCGCCGGGTCATCGAGGCGATGCGGCTGGCGATGGCGTTGTGCGCGGCGGCGGCGATGTCCGCCTTGGAGATGTTCCGCGCGAGCAGGCCCACCACCTCGCTCTCGGCGAAGACTGCGCAGGTGGCGTTCATCTGGATCATGGTGTCGGACTTCATGGCCTCGTCCACGAAGGCCCCGTAGGAGAGGTCCAGCTTGTGGGCCAGCATCTCCAGAAAGCGCCCTGTGCCGGCGGCGCACTTGTCGTTCATGCTGAAGTCCTCGATGTCGCCGGCGTCGTCCAGGGCGATCACCTTGGTGTCCTGCCCGCCGACGTCGATGACCGTGTGGACCCGCTCGACGGCCGCGCCGGCCGTGGCCGCCAGCGCCCCGGCGGCGCAGGCCTTGATCTCGGTCATGACGATGCCGCCGAGGTCCACCAGCCGCCGCCCGTAGCCGGTGGCCGCCACCATGGCCAGGTCGCTCTCCGCGAGCTGGGCGGCTTTCAAGACATCGGCGAGGGCCCGCTTCGCCGTCTCCCCAGGGAGATTCCCGCTCGGGAGAACGGTCCGGGAACGCACCTTCCCGTCATCCAGAATGACGGCCTTGGTGGTCGTCGAGCCTATGTCCACGCCTGCGGTAATCACGAACGGGGCTCCTTAACCGCAGAGGGCGCAGAGTTACGCAGAGGACAACAACAGTCCGTTCTGTTCATGTTGGGCACCTCCGGCCTCGTCCTTTACTGTACATCGCACATCCCTCTGCGTTACTCCGCGTCCTCTGCGGTGAAAGCTTCACTCTCCCAGCGTCTCGAGGAAGGCTTCCAGACGCACCCGGAGCTGCTCGGTGTCTTCCAGGCTGTAGTCGGTGCGCAGGTTGGCGAACGGCACCTTCTCCTGCTTGAGCACCCGCGAGAGCCGGTAGGCCTCCATGTCGAAGAGCTGGCACAGGCGCAGGCCGTAGTTGAGGACGCCGTCGGCCCTGAACTCGGCGACCAGGTCGAGCACCCGGGAGATGCGCGTGCCCTGCGAGACGAAGCACGGGCAGGGGCTGGCGAAGACGTAGCGATGGGCCAGCGCCCGCAGCAGCGCCGAGCGGCCCTTTTCCTCGTACACGACGGGGTCGAAGCAGCTCTGCGCGCCGGTGCAGACCGTGTCGGCGACCACATCGGCGCCGCACTCCTCGATGAGGTTGAGCGGCTTGAAGTTCGGCCAGACGATCGGGGCCCCGGTCAGCACCAGCCGCGGGCGGAGGCGCTTCCGGGCGCTCTTGAACCCGCGCACTCCGGCCAGGACCTTCTCCGCCTCGGCCAGCCACGTCCCGAGGGCCACGCCGGTGAAGGAGGCCTGGATCACCAGGAAGAAGTCGCGGACCGAGAGCGCCGCCGGTTCGGCCGCCCGGGCGGCCTGGAGCTCGCGGACCAGCGTCGCGCGCCGGCGGGTGAGGTCGATGGCCTCGAGCAATGCCCCGGTCGTGAGCTTCCGGCCGAGCGTCGCCGCCAGCCAGTCGCCGAGCCGCTCGACTTCGGCGGCGGCCATCGCGGTGTGGCGTCCGGCGTCCTGCTCGGGCGGCAGGCTGAAGGTGAAGACCGGCCGGTAGTCGGCCAGGACCTCGCCGAGCTTGCGCTTGGCGTCGCAGCTGGCCGGCATGACCAGCGCGGCGCAGCGGTTGGGCAGGCCCTGGGGATCCATGGCCATGGCGAAGCTGGATTTGGCCAGCGGGCAGATCTCGCCGGAGAGGGCCTCCTCGCCGGCGGCCACCAGCGCGGCGTTGCCGCAGTCGATCCGGACGGGCCGGGCGCCGAGCGCGAAGATCAGCTCCACCGGGATCATGTTGCAGAAGTAGCCCACCAGCGGGCCGGGACCCTCGGCGGCGCCCTGGTCGACGAGCTCCTGGAACCAGGCGATGTTCGCCGGCCGGTTGGGGATGCCGGCCATGAGCTGCTTCTGCTGGTCGGCGACGAAGCGGGCCCGCTTCCGGGCGCCGGGGTCTTCCACCTTCGGCGGCGTCAGGCGGTAGCGCTCGTCGAACTGCGATGAACTCAACGCAGAGGACGCAGAGTCGCGCGGAGGACGCAGAGGTTCATTCTTCATAGGTTGTTGACCATCCGTTTGATGCCGTCCTTCAAGTGCGCATCGCCGAAATTGATCAGCAGGCCCAGGCGCTTGTTGCCGAGGCGCAGGTAGGTCAGCAACTGAGCCTTGTGGGCTTCGCAGAGCTTCTCGACGGATTTCAGTTCCACCACAACTTGGTCCTCGACCAAGAGGTCCACCCGGTAGCCGACATCGATGGTTTCGCCATCATATGTTACGGGGAAGCCCACTTCGGCGAGGACTTTCAACCCACGTTTCTGCAACTCCCGTCTCAGACAGGCCTCGTACACGTTTTCCAGCAGCCCCGACCCGAGCGCGGAGTGCACCTTCATGGCTGCATCTACTACTGCAGCACTGATCTCGTTCAGCTCCATCCCAATCCCTTCAAAGCCTACTCTGCGACCTCTGCGTTCCTCTGCGGCCTCTGCGTTGAGTCCAACCGGAAGCGGGACTGGACGACCATGGCTCCGGCGTGTTCCATGGCCAGGCAGCCGTCCCGGGGGCACTTCTCGACGCACTTCAGGCAAAGGACGCAGTGGTAGGAGCTGACGTCGGGGGCGCGCATTTCGTCCCGGACCCGGCCGATGTCCATGGGGCAGACCTCGGCGCAGACCCCGCAGCGGTTGCACTTGCGGGCCTGCTTGACCAGCGCAACCAGCCCGCCGCGGTTGAAGATTCCCGAGATCATGCCCATCGGGCAGAAGCGGCACCACAAGCGCCGGCCGAGCAGGAAGCTCAGAGCGAAGAGGGCCAGGATGGCCACGCAACCGGCCTTGAAGAGCCCCCAGCCCCAGTCCGGGGTGGGCAGCCCGGCGTAGGCCCCGGGGCCGCCGGCGGCCACCGGGCAGAGCTGCTGGCTGGGGCAGACCTTGCAGAAGGGGTAGAGCGGGATTTTGCAGCCCAGGAACTTCCCTTCCGGGTCGAGGTGCGGATAGGCCTTGGCCATGGCCAGGCCCAGCGACGAAACGCCGGCGCCCGAGAGCAGATAGGCCAGCTTGACCGGCCGCGCCGGGCGCCAGAAGGGCAGCCGCAGCCAGGTCCTGATCCGGTCGAGCACGGCGCCCATCGCCGACAGCGGGCAGAGCCACCCGCAGGAGGCCCGGGCGATCAGGAAGGAGAGCATGACGAACATGGCCAGCGCCCCGAGGACCACGCCGGCCGCGTTGATCTCGCCCGGGTCGCGCGCGGCCACCTTGCGCTCGTTGAGCTGGAGCATGCGCTGGGCCAGCTCCATGTTGCAGCCCTGGACGTAGCCGCCGTCGGCGGTGAAGCGGCAGGGCGCCGAGGGCAGGTAGGTCATCCGCCGCTCGTTCTGGAGCACCGGCGAGGTCTCCGAGAGGTTCATGATCCCGGGATTGACCTTCGGGCGGCGCGCTTTCATTGCCTGGTAGTCGGCGTAGTCCTGCCGGAAGGCAAAGCCGCCGTAGACCAGCACCAGGAAGCAGGCCAGGCGCACCGCGAAGCGGAAGCGGCGCAGGTCGAGCAGCGGCTGGAGCAGGACCAGCAGCCCGGCGATTCCGGCGATGAGCCAGGCCGGCCGGATCAGGAACCAGTGGAACCCCGGCGGCGTCTCCCGGTAGGCGCCGATCACCGAGATCACGGCGCCGGCCAAGGCGGCGGCCGGCAGGACCAGGAAGAGCCGGTACCAGCGGTTCCGGGGCAGGATCATGGCCGGCAGGACGATGAGCAGGTAGGCGGCGAAGAGCGGCGAGTTGAGCGCCGCCAGCCACTTGGCCGCCGCCGGGTGGCCCCAGGCCCAGTGGTACAGGCTGCCGGCGGTCAGGACCAGCCCGGCGATGGCCGCCGCGGTCCGCCCCGCGCCCCAGCGGCGGCGCAACGCGACCGAGACGAGCAGCGTGACCAGCAGCGCCAGGATGGGGCAGGTCAGCGGCGCCGCCAGGTCAAGAGCGGCTTGGACCAGCTTCTCCACGGGAGAGCAGCTTTCTGGCCAGGAGCAGGGCGAAGACCATGCTCATGGGCAGCAGGTACCAGAGGAAGTGGTATTCCGCGGTGCTGTCGGCGATGACCTCGATGCTGGCGACGTTGCCGGCCGCGGCCCCGGCGCGCGGCCTCAGGCTGCGGTAGAGCTCGCGATGCGCGGGGTCGGCGGCGATGCGCTCCGTCCTGCTGCTCGCCCCCTTGGTGTCCGGCCCCCACTTCAGGGTGAAGGGCCCGCGGCCGGCGGCCGCCTCGGCCTCCGGCAGGGAGAAGACCATGCGGGCGTCGGCGATCCGGCCGAATTCCTCGAAGAGCGGCTCGACCAGCAGCGGCAGCGCCTTGCCGTCTGGCCCGATCAGGGCCAGCTGGCCGAGGTCGGCGACCGACAGCCGGCTGTAGCGGAAGATCACCAGGCAGGAGCCGGGCCCGGGGGCCGGGGTGGGGGCGGCCTGGCCGTCGGCCGCGAAGAACTCCTCGCCGGCGGGAGCCAGTTCGAACTCAACGGCTTCAGCCCCGGCCGCGGACAGGGCCGGGAGCGCGGCCAGGAAGGTCAGCGCAAGGGCGAGCCCCGGGAGCGCCAGGCGCCTACTCGGCCAGCTTGAACTGCCCGTAGACAATCGGCTCCTGCAGGGAAGCGCTGTTCCCGCGCCAGTAGGACTCGGTCTTCTTGCCGTCCGCCGCGGCCAGGGTGCGGGTGAAGTTGGCGTGGAAGCTCTTGCTGCCCTTGATGCCCAGGAGGGCCAGGGGGATTTTGCACTCGACGGTGCTCTTGTCCGCGCTGGGCTTGACCTCGATCCCGTCGGTGCCCTTGTCGCAGGTGGCCTTGGCCGTCAGGCGATCGATGGTCACCGCCACCGGCTTGGTCTCGGTGTTGGGCGAGACGTAGATGGTGGCCTGGTCGCCGGACGCTCCGGCGCCGCCGCCGAACTGCAGCAGGCAGTAGAGGTTGTCGGCGTCGGCGGCCAGGCGGCAGCGGGCCTGGTCCTGGCAGGGCAGGTTCTCCTGGTACTGGCTCTTCTTGCCGTAGGTGTAGAAGTCGGTGCAGACCGGGGTCTTGTCCCACTCGGCCGCATCGGCGGCGCCGTCGACCTTGACGGCCGCGCCCTTGGGCAGCTCCACGACGCCGGCGGCGCTGTCCAGGTCCAGGGTCTTGAAGACCTGGGCCTTGTTCTTGGGGTTGAAGAGGCACAGGTCGATCTTGTACTTGCCGTCGGGCACGCCGGGATTGCGCTTGAGGGTGACCTCGAAGGAGCCCTTGGTGCCGCCCTTCTTGGCGGTCCGGAGGACCATGTTGTCGGGCTTGACCTCGGCGGTGAACTGGGGGCTGGTCACCGACAGGCTGATGGCGGCGATGTCCCGGTCCATGGTGTTCAGCAGGTAGACCCTGAAGCTGGCCTCCTGACCGATGCGCAGCTGGCCGTCGCGGACGTCGACCTTCACGGCCAGGTTGTCCTTGGCCTGGACGAAGACGTCGTTGCAGAGGTGGGCCATGGCGGCGGCGGGCAGGGCCAGACAGACGGTGATCAGGGCGGTCTTGCGCCACATGGTGGGGTCCCTCCTGAAGCTTTCCCGGCGGGGTCTTGACCGGTGCAATTCTACATTCATTGGGAATCTCGGACAAGTCCAGGAAATTCCCGGACGGGGGGTGCCTGTCCCCCCCCCCTGCTTCCCCGTTTGCCGGTTTGCGGCCTCGGAGTCGCGGCATATAATTCCCCCCGGGGCATCCCGGAGGGCCAGGCCATGATCCGAATGCGCTCGTTTGCCGCGACCGCCGTCGCCGCCAGCCTGTTCCTGGCTGCCGCCGCCGGGGCCGCCCGCGCCGACGTCGTCTACCTCAAGAGCGGGCTGAAATACGAGGGCGCCGCCGAGGAGCAGCCCGACGGCTCGGTGATCGTCAAGCTCGAGCGCGGCTCCCTATCCTTTACTAAGGAGCAGGTGGACCGCGTCGAGAAGGGCCCGCCGCCCTGGGAGGTCTACGAGGAGAAGGCCAAGGCGCTCCTGCCAGAGGACGTCTCCGGCCGCATGGACCTGGCCCGCTGGTGCAAGGCCCACAACCTGCCCATGCGCATGAAGCAGGAGCTGGAGAGGGTCATCGTCGCCGACCCGGACAACGCCGAGGCCCGCGGCCTGCTGGGCCATCGCAAGGTCAAGGACAAGTGGCAGGTTCCCGACGACGGGGGGACGGGCAAGGCGCCCCCCAAGGATCCGCCGGTCGGGACGGGCGGGCCGAAGCCCCCGGTCGGAGGCCCCGCGGCGCCAGGGTCGCCGCCCGACGGCACCTACCGGGGCAAGAGCCGCGGCTGCATCGACGACGTCGAGGTGGAGGTGGTCGTGGTCCTCGGGCGGATCGCCGAGGTCAAGATACTCGACCAGAAGGAGAGCCGGCCGCGCACGGCGCTCGCCGACATGCCCGCCAGGATCATGGAGAAGCAGAGCGCCTCGGCCGACGCGGTGTCCGGCGCCACCATGACCAGCAACGCCATCAAGCGCGCGACGGCCAGCGCCCTGGCCTCGGCCCGGCCGGTGGCGGTGGGCGCGCTACCCGACGGCACCTACACCGACCGCAGCCGCGGGGCCCGCGGGGACGTCACCGTCCAGGTGGCCATCAAGGGCGGCCAGATCGTCGACGTGGGCGTCACCTCCCACAGCGAGAGCGCCGATGGCGCCTCCGGCGAGGCCCTCAAGACCCTGCCCGGGCGGATCAAGGCGGCGCAGAGCGCGCAGGTCGACCCGGTCGCCGGGGCGGAGGTGGTCAGCATGGCCATCATCCGCGCCGCCCAGAGCGCCCTGGAGAAGGCGGCGGCGACCGCGGCGGCCAAGCCCGCGAAGTGACGCCGGAAGCCGGACAACCCCCTCGCTACTTAGCCTCGCAGGTCTCCTCGGTGGCGCAGGCCAGGTCCACCCGGGTCACCCGGCGGTTGACCACGTCGGACACGTACAGGTTCCGCTCCGCGACGCAGGCTGAGATCGGCCAGCCGAAGCCCAGCTCCGGCTTGGGGACCAGGCTGCCCGGGCCGGAGGTGTCCGGGTTGCCGTAGGAGCCGATGGTGCGCACCAGGTTGCCGGCGGCGTCGTAGACTCGGATCCGGAAGGTGACCACGTCGGCGACGTAGAGGCGCCCGTACTCGTCGAGGTCGAAGCGCGGCGAGCGGCAGGCGCAGCTGCCGAAGACCGTGCAGGGCGCGGCACCGCCGAAGGCCATGGTCGCCCCGGCCATGAAGTGGCTGGGCTTGGTGTCGCTGTAGAGCTGCACCCCCGGGCCCTCGGGCTTGGGGCCGCTCTCCTTGCCCGGCGCCCAGACCGTCCCGCCGGCCGGCGGGAACTTGATGATGCTGCCCATCAGCTGGAGGTTGACCGGGGTCTTCATCCCGTCGGGCCACCTGAAGTCCTTGGGCGTGCCGATCATCCCGATGTAGATGTTCCCGGCGCGGTCGACCTTCACGCCGCCGCAGGCGTTGGAGACGTTGTCGACGAGCGCGCCGTCCGGGCGCTCCTTGTTGACGCCCTTGGCGCGGGGGCCGCCCAGCAGCTTGCCGTCGGCGCCGTAGACCGTCACCCAGTACAGGTTCCAGGCGTACATGTCCAGCATGTAGGTCCGGCCGTCGGGGGCCACGCACAGGCCCTTGGTGCTGTAGCCGGCGCCGAAGCGGCCGTACTGGGCATCCTTGTTCTCGTGCTTGCCGCCCCAGGCCGGGAAGGGAGCGGGCTTGCCCTCGCGGGTCAGGCGCTTGAAGCCCATCCACTCGCTGGTCCCGGAGACCGCGCCTAGGATGTAGAGGTTCCCGTCCGGACCCACGTCTATGTCGATGCCGCCGAAAGGCAGCTTGCCGCCCTCGCCGGTCAGGCCGTCGTAGCGGTAGAGCGCCGCCCAGGCGTCATTGACGTAGATCTCGTTGCGCGCCTTGTCGATGCCCATCCGGTCCGCGCCGGAGATCGCGTTCCGGGCGCGCTCCATGAGGTTCTCCTTGACGACGAGCGCCCCGCCCTCGTCGACGACCCGCAGCAGTTTGCCGCCGCCGGCAATCCACAGGACCGACTGCTCCCCGGAGGTGTCGATGGCCATGAAGGGCACGCCGGCCTTCGGCCCCAGGTCCAGTCGGGCCAGGACCTTGCTGCCCGGCTGCCAGCCGGAGTACTTCAGCAGCTCGGTCTTGTGCGGCGCGCCGGCATCCTTGGGCCGCTCCTTGACGGTGACGAAGATCTCGCCGCTCTTGGGGTGGACCGCCACCCTCCACGGATCGGCCACCTCCAGGCCGCCGAGCGGCTTGCCGGCCTCGTCGAAGGCCGCCACCCGGTTGTTGGCCCGGTCGCAGACCAGCACGTTGCCGGCCGCGTCCACGGCGACCCCGCCCGCCGAACTCCACCCGCCCACGTAGCCGGGGTGGGCAACATGCTTGAGATGGTCCTTGAGCCTCTCTTCCGGGACCTTGAGGTCGACGAAGGGCTTCGAGCCCTTGCCGTCGCCGCCCTGCATGGCCACCCGGTAGATGCGCCCGTCGGGCCACTCGGCGCTGGGCTTGGAGTTGCCGCAGCCGGGGATGTAACCGGAGCAGGGCCCGGATATGTAGACGTGCTTGCCGTCCGGCGAGGGAATCACGTTGAGCGGCCCGCAGCGGTCGGCCACGCCTCCGCCCCAGGGGCCGGGCGGCCACATGCGGACGCCTTCGAACTTTCCGCCGGGTGCGCTCCCATCGGTGCCCAGGAAGAAGATCTCGCCGGCGGTATGGAGCATCAGCTTGCCGTCTTCCGTGGCCCGCGGCGCCAGCATCAGCGTCGTGCTCTTGCCGCTGCCGATCGGGTAGAGGTGCGGCCAGCGGCCCCAGTGGTTCTGGAAGAGCCAGGAACCGTCGTCCATCTTCGCGGCGCCAAAGGGCGCGACCTTCTCGAAGGACGTATCCGGCGGCGCCGGCAGGATGGTCCGGAGGTACTTGCCGGTCCGGTCGTAGACCTGCAGGTACATGGGGCCGTCGCCCTTGCGGTAGGCCTTGTGCAGGACATAGAGCCGGCCGTCCTTGTCGGTGGCTATGCCCTGCACGTCCTCGATGGCATAGGGGTCACCGCCGATGATCCGGCCGAGCTTGGCCTCCATGCCCAGCCCGACGCGGACCTTAAATGGTCCTCCCGCCGCGGCCTTGCCGGCGTCGTCCTTGCCGTCCCACTCGAGCGTCTGGGACAGGCCCGCTTTGAGCGGCTCCGGCGGCGGCTTCTCGCCACCGAGCACGCCGGCGGCCAGGTGCCGAACCACCTTGCCGTCGGCGCCGAGCACGGCCACCTCCACGTCTGTCGGCGCGGAGACGGTGAAGGCAACCTTCACGGTCTCCCCGGCCTTTGTGACCATAGGGCCGCCCGCGAACTTGGCCGCACCCGCCGGGTTGGCATCGGCGCCGAGGACAACCTGGCAACCGAGGGCCAGAAGCATGGCCGCGATACATGTGGTTCTCATGGCGGTTCTCCTACTTGACGCCCACGGTCTCGTCGAGCGCCCAGGTCTTGTCCGCGCGGACCACGCAGCGGTTGAGCTGGTCGCAGACGTAGACGTGGCTCTCGCTGACGCCCGTGCCGATCGGCCAGCCCAGCGGAACGTAGTTGGTCGGCACCGCCGGAGCCTTGGCGCCGGCCGGCACGAACTGCGAGTCGTAGTTGGCGTAGCCGCCGAAGTCCAGGACCACGTTGCCGGCGTTGTCGTAGATGCGCACGCTGTTCTCCACCGCGTTGGGCAGGTAGAGCCGGTCGTACATGTCCAGGTCGAAGCGCGCCGAGCGGCAGTCGCACCACCCCTTGCCGGTCGACGGCCGGCCGGTGCCGTAGGTGCCGCTGAAGGGCCCGATGCCGGTGTAGACGTGCTTCGCCCCCACGATGTAGTGGCCGGCTTCCATGGCCAGGGCGCCGTCGGGCGCCTTGCCGGCCGGCGCCTTGAGCGCGGAAGTCTTCTCTTCGGTCCGGATCCACTCGCCGCCCTCCGGGCCGAACTTGATCACGCTGCCCACCAGCGCCTGGTAGGCCTTGTCCTTGGCGAACATCTCCGGGAACTTGTAGCCGGCCGGGAGCTGCCCGACGCCCAGGTAGATGTTTCCCTTCGAGTCGACGCGCACGCCGCCGTTGGTGCGGGGCACCGGCCCGACCACCGCGCTGGAGAGCTCCTCGGGATAGGCCTGCTTGGGGTCCTTGGGCTTCTGACCCTTGTTGCCGACCTGGCCCTTGAGGTAGTTGCCGCCCAGGGCCTTGCCGTCCGGGCCGAACCCGGAGGTGCAGTAGGCGGTCCAGTCGTACATGAAGGTCAGGTAGCTCTTCCCGTCGCGGCCCACGCCGATGCCCTTCTCGCCGTAGCCGGCGCCGAAGCGGCTGTAGATGTAGGGGCTGAGCACGTGGCTGCCGCTGCCGGCGAAGGGCACGGGCTTGAGGTTGCGGTCCAGGCGCTCGAAGGGTCCGCTGTACTCGGCGCCGCTGCGCACGTAGAGGTAGCCGTCCGGCCCCACGGTCAGGTCGGTGGCCCTGAAGTCCTTGCGGACCTTGGCCAGCGCCCCGCCCTCACCGGTCAGGCCGTTGTAGCGGTAGAACGTGGAATAGTCGTCGTTGATGTAGACATCCTCGGTGCCGGGGTCCACCGCGATGCAGTCGTGGTTGCCCAGCGCGTCGGGGTCCTTCTCGCGGAGCTTGATTGCGGCCAGGAACTCCTTGCCCTGGTCCTCGTAGCGGGTCACGTCGCTGCGTCCGGTCCGTCCGCCGCCGTCCTCCGCGCCTCCGATCCAGACCGCGGTGGTTTTGCCGTCGAAGGCCAGCGCCATCCGGCCGCCGGCCACCGGGCGCACACCCAGGTCCAGGCTGGCCACGATCTTGGCGTCCTTGATGCCGGAGTACTTGACCAGCGTCTTCTGGTAGCGCTGGTAGGCCAGCTGCTTCGAGGTGTAGACGTAGACCTCGCCGGTGGCCGGGTGGACCTCGATCTGGTCGGCGGCCTCGGCGGGCACCGAGCCGATCTGTTTGCCATCGGGGTCGATCACCACGATCTGCTTCTTCTCGACGGCCAGGAGGTAGATGTTGCCCTTGCTGTCGACCGCCACCGTGCTGAGCGGACCGGTCTCGAGCGTCTTCCAGGGCTGGAGTTCGCTTTTGCCGTCGAGGTCCATGGAGTAGACCGTTCCCGGCAGCCAGTCGGGGTTGACCGGCTTGCCGTCCGAGCCCGTCTTGCAGTAGGCCAGCGTGGCGTAGACCTTCTTCCCGTCGGGGCTGACCGCCATGTTGGTGTCGCCGCCGGCGCGCTGACTGCCGGGGAGCGGCTTCTTGCCGTTCCACTGGCGCTCCGGGCCGACCAGACGCGAGAACGGGATCCTGCCCTCCCAGGCGCCGCCGTCCCGGTCGAAGCGATACACGTAGCTGCCATTGGCCAGGAAGATGCCGTTCTCCGCGCTGGTCGAGCCCATCATCAGATTGGCGTTCTTCCAGTCCAGAGGCAGGCAGTAGGGGTAGACGTCCGAGTAGTTCTTCATCACCGGACGCTTGCCGGCCTCGTCCCAGTAGGAGAAGGCCTCGACCTTCTCGCGGGGCAGGTTAACCGGGAAGGGGATGATGGTCTTGAGGTACTTGCCGTCCTTGTCGAAGACCTGGCAGTAGTACGAGCCGTATCCGAAGCTCTGGCTGACCACGTAGAGGTGCCCGCCCTTGTCGGTGGCCATGCCCCGCACCGCGGCGATCATGTAGGGGCTGTCCGAGACCGTCCGGCCGAATTTGACGCCCAGCCCGGCGCGCACCCGGACCTTGAAGGGTCCGCCCGCCGCCGGTTTCCCGAAGTCGTCGCGCGCATCCCACTCGAGCGCCTGGGCCAGCCCCGCCTTGAGAGGCTCGGGGGGAGGATTGGCGCCGCCGAGCACGCCGGCGGCCAGGTGGCGGACCACCTTGCCGTCGGCGCCGAGCACGGCCACCTCCACGTCGGTCGGGGCGGCGAGGGTGAAGGCGATCTTCACCTTGTCGCCGGCCTTCTCGGCCGAGGGCTTGGCGGAGAACTGTGCATCGCCGCCGCAGGCGGGGACGGCGCACAACACCACGGCCACGGCCACGGCCACGGCCAGGGCCAGGGCTGGCATTGTCGGGAGCGCTGCTGAGAGTTTCATTTCCGTCCCTCCTCTTGGCGCAGCCAGGTCGCCACACTCAGGCGCAGCGGCGCCATCCCCGGGCGGGCGCGGCGCTCGGCGAGGCGTGCCACCGCGGCCTCGGCCAATGCCGCCATGCTCCAGTTGATCGCTGCCGGGACGGCGCCCGGCGCGAAGTGCGGCAGCCAGCCGTCGGCATACTGCTCGTCGGCGCACCAGCCGACTAGCTTCACGTCGCGACCAATCTCCAGGCCCAGGTCCCGGGCGGCCGCGGCGACCTCCAGGGCGGCGCCGCGCCAGAGGGCCAGAATCCCGTCGGGTCGGTCGGCGCGGGAGAGCAGCTTCTTCGCCGCCGCTCGCGCATCCGCCTCCGACACCTCGGCGATGTTCGCTTCGGGGAGGTCCACGCCGGCCTTCCGCAGCGCCATGCTCGCGCCCGAGAAGCGGTCCATGCTGTGGACGCTCTCGGTTACCAGCCCCACCCAGCCCACCCGCCGGCAGCCCGCGGCCACGAGGTGCCCCGCGGCGAGCATCCCGCCGAGCGCGTTGTCCTGGAGCACGGTGTCGCAGTCCGCCTCGGGGTGCCAGGCGTCAACCATCACCGCGGCCAGGCCAGCTTTGCGGACCAGCCTGACCAGCTCCGGGCTGTGGACGTCAACGATCACGCCCCAGGCGCGGCTGGAACGGCACTGCTCGATGACGGCCTCGGCGGAGAGCTCCTTGGCGCCGGTGCCGAGGAGCGACCAGCCGCGGCGCGCGGCCGCATCCTGGAGGGAGGACAGCAGCAGGCGGTTGAAGCCGGTCCACTCGCCGCCGGGCATCTGCGCGGATAACACGTAGGCGATCGGGCAGCCGCGGTCCGGGTCGTTGGCGCGGGCCAGCACGCGGTAGCCGTGGCGGGAGTGGGCCGCGACCAGCCCCTCGGCCTCGAGCGTCTTGAGCGCCCGCCAGGCGGTCCCCGCCGACGTGCCGTGTTCCTCGCTCAGGCTCCGGACTGTCGGCGCGAACTGCCCCGGCGAGAGCTTGCCCGAGAGGATCCGCTGGCGCAGCGTCACGACCAGCGACCCCGACCCGCGGCCCATCCTGGCTGGCTCTGGTGTGCCTTTTCTTTTCATGCGGTGTGCTCCTGGTGTCACATACACCGCATGAGCTGCGTAGTTTGCAGGAATCATGAAATCAGTATCGAGTCGTCCAAGATACGTGTTAGCGTAATATGCGACGATGAAGACGGCGTCTCAACCTATAGTTCGCCATTTGCACCCTGGTGCCTAAGCCTCACTGCACTCCGCAGCTTTCCTCCGCCTTCCAGGTCGGGTCGAGGCCCACGACGCGGCGGTTGGCGCTGTCGCCCACGTAGATGTGCTTGTAGAAGGCCTTGGCCGCCACCGGATAGGCGAGCTGGACCGGAGCGCCATTGCAGCGCGATCCAAAGCGATGATGACCCAAGCGGAAATTCCCTGGCGGAGCCGGGTCCGACTGGGCACAATGGAGCCCGTTGCGCGCCGCAGGGCGCGTTGGCAATGGAGGGCAGTGCCGTGCGTATCTCTGCGAGAATTGCCGTGGTGAGTCTGGTCGCCCTATGGCTGGGTTGGGGGAGCGCCGCCCTGGCGGCCACTACTGTCACCGTCAATGGTCGGAAGCTCACGCCGCAGGAGCAGGAGGCGTGGCTGAAGCGGCAGAAGGAGGAGGCGGAGAAGCACCAGCTGCCGCCGCTCAAGTGGCTCGAGCTCGAGCCCGGCCTGGCCGAGGCCAAGGGGGGCGGCAAGCCGGCCGCTGTTCTCTTCTGCACGAGGGAGTACAAGGGCGCGGCCACGTTCGAGGGAGAGGCGCTGCGCAAGGCCCTGACCGCCTCGGGGGCCGTCACCATCCGCGTTCTGCCGCCGGAGGCGCCGCGGGTCCACGCCGGGGCTACCGCCGACGAGGTCCGCCAACTGCAGGAGCAGTTCAACGCGACGGTCAAGAACTACCAGGCCACGCTGGCCAGGTACGGAGTGACCAACGGCCCGGCCCTCGTCTTCCTGACCTCCGACGGCGAAGTGCTCGGCTCGCTGGTTTCCCCCGGCGACCATGACGTGAGCAAGGTGCTCGCCAACCTTCCCAAGACCATCGAGGAGTTCAAGGCGGCCAAGGCTGCGGCGGAGAAGGCCAGAGCGGGGGCTGGAGGCGGCGCCGGAGCCGGCGCCGACAAGGCCGGGGCCGCGGCGGGCAAGCCCGGCGGCTGACGGCGCATCCGGGAGCCCGCCCCGGCCGGCTGCCAGCCGGGCAGTGAGACGCCAATGAAAAGCCCCGGCCTCCATGGCCGGGGCTTCGTTTCAGACCTGATCGGAGAGCGGTTCAGAACGCCTCGCCCTGGTCTCCGGGGATCGGCGCCGGGGCCTGCGGCTGAGCGCCGCCGCGGTTGCCGCGGTTGCCGCGGCCGCCGAAGTTGCCGGGCCCGCCGACATCGCCGGGGCCGCCGCCGAAGTTGCCGCGTCCGCCCTGGTAGTCGTACTCGAGCTCGTTGGATCTGATCCTGCCGCTCCAGGCTTTCACGCCGGGGAGGACCTCGTCCTTGGCCGGCACGTCGACCTCGAAGCGCAGCACGTACTTGCCGTCCGCCGGGAAGCGCACCAGGCCGGCGATGGGCTGCTCCACGACCTGCCCGGGCTTGAGCACCACCAGGGTTATGGGCTTGTCTTCGCGCTTCGCGTCCTCGGCGGGCTTCACGAAGATGCGGACCGGGCCGACCTCCATGCCAGTGGGCTCGTTGCCGCCGGGGCCGCCGCGCCCGCCGAAGCCGCCGCCCTCGGGCAGCGGGAAGTCCAGGACCACCGGCTTGTCGCCGACGTTCTTGAGCTGGAGAGTGGGCTGCTTGATCTTGCGCTCCACGGCGTTGTCGCCTCCGCCCATCCGGAAGGTGCGCTCCTTCAGGATCAGCGTGGCCTGGAGACCGCCGGCCACCTGCTCCGCCTTGACCTCCGGAGCCGCGGGCTTGTCCGCGACCGGAGCCGCCGGGCCTTCGCCGGCTGCCGCCAGGCCGCCCGTCGGCGATGCCGCCAGGGCCAGACCGAGGAACGCCATCCCGAGCGACACCCGCTGCCAGGATCCGATGAGTGCGCGCATGCCTGGAATCCTCCCCTGCTCAAGTCAAAGCCGCCGGTCTACGTGCCGGCGGACGCCCAGATGTACCGATGCCCCGCCACTGCCGGGCTGCTGGACTATTGGGCGCCCGGCGCGGGCGATAACCGGGAAAAGCCGGCTTTCGAACGGAGCCGGCGGACCCCAGGCCTCCAAACTGGCGGGAACTCCCGAAGCGTATCGCGGGCTATCGCCTCCAATTCGGGGTTGCCGCTCCTGGCCTTCTCATCCAGCAGGGATCGGCCGATGAGGTGGGGGAAGTTCACCAGACCCGACGCGATCTCATCGCAGAGCGGGATGTCTTCGTCGTCCCAGCAACCGACCAACACCTTCGACATCTCCTCGTGCACATCGGGCCGGACCTTGGCGTATCCGATGCGCATAATCAACTCGCTGACCGCCCCCACCGCCTGGGATGATGACATCCCCGGGCGTTCGATGAAGAAACGCCTGATGGCCTGATCAAGAGCCTTCTCATCCAAAACAAAAGGAAGTCGCGCGAAATCGGTCACTGCGCATCATCCTTGCTCGGCGCAACCAGCAGGACGGTCGGTATGGGGTCGGATCTGGCCTCGTCGCAGAGCCCTTGGGGGCTTGCGGCGGCGACGAGGACGAGGGCCAGGACGGCCCTCAGTCTCCGCGTTTCTGATCGCCAGCCGCGTCATCTTGCGCCTTCTTCTCGGCCTCCGAACCGGCCACAGGTCGCTGAGCCTCTACAACGGTCACAGTTAGCCGGGCCGCTACAAGCTACATAGTACCAATAGCCAGGACCTTGTTGTGCCCCCCAAAATGCATCTTGAGCACCCCCATCATCTTCGCGCGGGTCCCAGGGTCTGGCTCGTTTTTCGCTCGCTCAATGACAAGATCCAGCGAGGCTTCCCCGCCAATATTCGCTACGGCCTCAAGAGCTGCCGACCGTACGATGGCGCTATCGTCCTCTAGGAGACTCTTCAGCACAGGTAACGCCCTCTCCACGCCAGCAGAAGCGCCGAGCGCTTTGGCAGCCTCAAACCGCACGGACGCATCCGAAGCCTTAGCGGCCTTTTCTGCCAACGCCAAGGCCCGTTCTTCAGTAAGCCCCCGTAGCGCCATGACCGCGCTTTCGCGCACGTCAAGAGCCCCATCATCCAACAATCTTTCAACCACGGGCAATACCCTTGCCCCTCCAGCCTTGCGCATCGCATATACCGCTGCAGCACGGACACCCCGATACTCGTCCTTGGCAAGGGCCTCCAAGACTCTCATGGTCTTCTCGTCCGGGAAGAAGCGCAGAGCGTGTATTGCAGCAATCTTGGCAGCCACGCTTTCTGCGGCCACAGCCTCCTCCAGTAGGGTTCGGGCCCGACGGTCCGAAACCATCCCCAGTGCAGTATAGACGCTAGCCCGGGTGGATGCGTCATCGTCCAGCCGGAGCTTGCCGAGAAGGGCCAAAGCCTCATCCTTTGCTACTCGACCCAATTGGAGAATCGCATCGCCTCGTACCGAATCGGCGGGGTCCACAAGGGCCTTCTGGACCCACGGTGCAGCCCCTATTGTCTTGATACCGTAGATCGCCCAGAACACCTCTCGCCTTACACCATCAGAAGCATCACGTGTCATTCCCTCCAGCAGCACAAGCGCCTCTTTGCCACCAATTCTGCTGAGAGCCGATGCGGCGCCACATCGAATAGTCTCCTCGGGACTCGAACAGCCCTTCCTGATGGACGCCAAGGCCTTTTCGTTGCCAATATTCCCCAGCGCCATGACGGCAGCACAACGTATGCTCTTATCTTCTACCTCATCGGCAACCATCCTGCAAAGCAACGCTGTTGCCCGCTCGTCACCTATAGCGCCAAGTTCACCGGCGATTGCGGCCCTCAGATCTTCATTCTTCGAGAGCTTCTCCAGCAGAAGACGCGCCCCATCCCCGCCGACCTCGCCCAATGCGGCGATTACGTCTAGCCGCACTCTGGGGTCGTCGTCCGCCGCGATCGGCTCCAGCAATTGCAACACAGTTGCGCCACCGACTCCCAATGCTCGTATTGCGCATCGCCTCACGGCCCGATCTGGATCGCCTGTAGCGTTCCTGATAATCTCCAGCGCACGACCTCCACCAACACGGGCAAGCGCCTGGACGGTCGATGCGCGAACTGTCGAATCAGTGTCTTTCATCTGCCTTTCCAGGATGGGGAGCGCCTTTGCAGCAGGGAGTCCTCCCAAGGCTTTGGTTGCAGCGCATCGAACCCGCACGTTCGGACTGGTTGCCAATAATTCAAGCAACGGCAGTGCCTGGGCGTTACCGATCACTCCCAGAGCAGCCACGGCCTCCTCGCGTACGCTCACATCCTCATAATGACGTGCTATATCCAACAGCAGACCGATGCCCTTGTCGCCACCTACGAGTCCCGCTACGACAAAACCCAGTCTTCTCAGGCCCAAAATCGCCGTGCGCGAAAGCTCGACATCCTCCCGTTGTGATGCAGCCTCTACAAGATGCATCACGAGCCTGACATCGCCAGCCAATCCGGCCAGGAACGCAGCCTCTCGCTTGGCAGCAGGATCGCCGGACTTGAACCCGGCGCTCACCCTCCGAACCTCTTCCTCTTTTGCCTGCATGTACAGCACAGCCCCACGACCGTCTTGAGACCACCACACGGCAAGGCCATTGAAGGCTGCAACCTCGGAAATCAGCTGCCTTGAGGTCATTGGGCGAAACCGGGCATGGCTGGGCACAATAGGGTCATGGTAGTCGAACATCACCGCCACGCGGCACCGCTCCCGAAAGGCTTGCCCATCAAAGAGGGCATTGGCATTCCAGGTTCGGGATTCAACAGTCTCCTGCCCGGGACCCTCCTCTGCAGCAGCTGCGATCTGCAACCGCCCCTTCATGGTAAGAGCCGAATCCAGGAACCAGCAGGTGACGGCAACTGCCGCGGTCAAGGGCACGGCCGTCAACAACCTGCGCAGAGCGACAACAAGCCCACGCCGGAGGCATTCTTGTCCTCGCCTATGCTCCTGCCGTGAGCCGCCAGGGAGGCTAGCGTTCATGCTGCTCCCTTCCGCAACGAATCTTGTTCCTGAACAACATCCCGTCCATCAGAAGTTCCGACCTCGTTGCCCAACCCTCGCCGTTCAAAATCATGCGGCTATGAGAGCGAACGCATCACGGCCGCAATCATATGGAAGTTCATGCTTTGTAGCAAGCCCTAACCGACCAACGCAAGATGGGCCGATGCCCGTGCTCCTCGTCCTCAGCGAGGCAGAGCCGAGCGGTCCTCATCCATGATTCCTCGATTCCTCGCCAGGTTCGAGGACGAGAACGAGGACGAGAAGGAGAAAGAAGCTATTGAACGAGCGTAAGACACGCCATAACGATGTTTAAGAGTGGTTATCGGAATGTGTTGCGCTCATGTTCTAATAACCTAGCTATTTTATGAAAACCAATAGACATTTATGCCCGACCGGTGTACCACCCCCCACCGGAGGATCGCAACATGGCTGTCAAGCCCGCCAACGGCACCCCCAAGTACCAGATCGTCAAGCAGGCGCTAATGGACCGCATCGCCGGCCGGCGCTACTCCGCCGAGCTGGCCGTGCCGCCCGAGAAGGTGCTGGCCAAGGAACTGGGCGTGGCGCCCATGACCGCGCGGCGCGCGCTGCAGGAGTTGGTGCAGGAGGGCGTGCTGGTCCGCGAGCGCGGACGGGGCCGCGGTACCTTTGTGCGTCAGGGCCCGGCCCGGGCGGCGAACGGCGGATCGGCCGACGCGCGGCTCCGGCGGGTCGGTGTCATCCATGCCTACGACTGGGAGCGGCTCCAGGCCTCGCCGGTCTATCATCTGACCTTCCTCGAGGTCCAGCGCGAGTGCGCCCGGCGCGGCGTGGGGCTCGAGCTGCTTCCGGCCCAGCCCGGCGACGGCAGGAACCCCGCGAAGCTCGCCCGCGAGTCCGGTTGTCAGGCGCTCATGGTCCTGGACTGGACCGAGGGCGCTCCCGAACTGCTGGCCGCAGCGGCCGATCGGCTGCCCGTGGTGGTGGCCGGGCCGTTCCAGGAGATGATCCCTCTTTCCTTCGTTGCCCCCAACGACTTTCAGGGCGCCTGGGCGGTCACCCGGCACCTCCTCGAACTGGGCCATCCGCGCGTGGCCATGATCAACTCCCGCAAGGTGGCCAAGGCCTCCTCCGACCGCCAGGGCGGCTGGGCGATGGCTTTGGACCGCGCCGGGGCCGAGCGCGAGGGGCTGCTCTACCAGGCTGGCCGCCTCAAGCAGGGACAGGGAGAGGACTTCCGGGAGATCCGAGCCGAACTCCTTGAACAGTTCCGGCAGCGGCCGCCGCCCTCGGCGGTCTTCGCCCGCGACGGTTTCATGGCCATCGCGGCCATCGGCGCGCTGCGCGAACTCGGCCGGAGCTGCCCGGGGGATGTCAGTGTGGCCTGCATCGGCCGGTTCTTCGAACAGGCCTTGGACGCGCCCCGGCTGACCGCCGCCCAGTACGAGGACGGCGCCCTGGGCCGCGAGCTCCTGCAACTGGTCGAGGACCTGCTGGCCGGGCGGCGGACGGCGCCGGCCGGCGTGCTCCTGCCCATGCGCGTGGTCGAGGGCCAGACCACCCGGAAGGCTGACTGAGGGAGGATTGATGATGAGTGCTCCTAAGATTGTGTCGATCGCCGCGTTGCTCCTGACTGTTACGATGGTCGCCTTCGCCGGTGAGACCGGCCCCGCCGCCCCGGCCCGGCCGGCCGGCGTGCAGGTCTGGACCTGCGACGCGCCCGGCAAGCTCACCGCCTTCGACCAGGCCCCGGCCGACGCCAAGCCGGAGCTTAAGCTCGTGGGTGTGCGCAATGCCCGTTTCGCCGCGCAGATCGTCCTGGCTTCCGGGCAGCCCATCCGCGGCGTGAAGGTCAGGGCCACGGACCTGACCACCGCCGACGGCAAGGGCAGCATCCCGGCCAAGCAGGTGGCCTTCCGGTTCGCACTGCCCGGCGAGCCCATGCCCAAGAACATGTACGTGCCGGAGTGCCGCTTCGACGCGCTGCTCTCCGAGGCGCCGAAGGAGGCTCCGGCCCGGACCGTGCCGGTCAACTCGAACTACAACGCTCAGAAGAAGCCCGCCGGCGCGATGCAGCCGATCTGGGTCACGGTGACGGTCCCCGCGGACGCCGCGCCGGGCAACTACAGTGGCAAGGTGACCGTCGAGGCCGAGGGCCTGGCCGCGACCGAGGTGCCGCTCGCTCTCAAGGTCCACGCCTGGACCATGCCCGAGACCAAGGACTACACCTGCCGCAACAACATCTGGCAGTCGCACGAGTCGAGCGCCCTTTGCTACAAGGTGCCGATGTGGTCCGAGGAGCACTTCAAGCTGATCGGGCAGGTGCTGGAGCTGACCAGGCCGATGGGCAACGGCTTCTGCGTGGTGCACCTCATCAAGGGCGCCTACCACCAGGGCAACAGCGAGAGCATGGTCCGCTGGGTGAAGAAGGGCGAGAACCAGTACGAGCATGACTTCTCCGTCTTCGAGAAGTACCTCGACGTCTACGAGAAGGCCCTGGGCAAGCCCAACGTTCTGCTGCTGACCGTCTACCACCCTTACGTCGACGCCAAGGACAAGGAGGGCAAGCTGACGGGGAGCGCCACGGTCAGCCTGCTCGACAAGGCCACCGGCAAGATCGAGGACCTTCAGGCTCCGGCCTACGGCACGCCCGAGGCCGCCGCCTTCTGGAAGCCGGTCATCGACGGGTGCTTCCAGCGCATTGAGAAGAAGGGCTGGATGGACGCGGTGGTCATCGGCACCTCCTCGGACAACGGACCCAAGACCCCGGCGCCCTACGACACGGTCAAGGCGGTCTGGCCGAGCCCCCGGATCATGTTCTCGGGCCACCCGCGCCCGGGCGAGTTCGCCCTCTCCGACAAGAGCAAGGTGCCGGTGCCCTGCGCCGAGCAGGTCTGGGCCGCCGGGACGCTGCGCCCGGCCTATCCGTGGCCGATGATCGCGAGGCCGGCCTCGGGCACCTTCGCCTTCTCCCGCGCCGGGGCGGGCATGTGTCACCTGCGCCAGGAGACGGACATCTACGCTTACCGCGCGAACGCCGAGATGTGCCTGCAGTGCAACCAGAGCGGCATCGGCCGGGTCGGCGCCGACTTCTGGCTGCCCCCGGGCCGCAAGACCGTCCTGAGCGGCGACCAGGGCATGCACATCGGCCCGAGCGCCAGCATAACCGCCTTCACCGCGCCGGGCCCGCAGGGGCCGGTCACGACCACGCGCCTGGAGCTCTTTGTGGAGGGCATGCAGGCCCGCGAGGCGCTCGGCTTCCTGCTCAAGGCCCTGGCTGAGAAGAAGCTCGACGCGGCACTGGCCGCGAAGTGCACCGAGTACTTGAGCGCCCGCGCGGCCGCCAACAGGCCGTTCGCGCCGAAGACCTACAACCTGGAGGTGGGCATGCCCTACCGGGCCGACTGGCAGGAGCAGGAGGACAAGCTCTTCACGCTCTGCGCCGAGGCGGCGAAGGCCATGGGCCTGAAGTAGGAACCCGAGGGAGAACGCGCCATGAAGCTCACGCTGCCGCTCGTCCTGCTGCTCTCGGCCGGCCTGGCCGGCGCGTCCCGCGGCGGCGAACCCGCGCCGTCGGGCCCGGTGATCCTGGACGGCTCGGGGACGCTCTGGCGCAGCTTCGTCGTCTGGAAGACCCCGGCCGTGCTGGCTGCTGACGGCAAGGTTCGGCCGCTGACCGGCCAGCAGTACTTCTGGTGGGCGGCGGAGAGGATCGATGGCAAGGGCCAACCCCTTGCCGACTGGCGTTCGGCTCCCGCCCCCGAGGGCTGGACTGCGCCGGAGTTCGACGACGGCGACTGGCCGCAGTCGGCCGGCCCGCAGGGGCCCGGCTATCGCGCCAAGGACTGGCAGCACCCCGGCTTCTCGATGTGGAGCGACGGAAGCCCGGCGCAGGTCAACGCGGTCTACGCCCGGGCCAAGTTCCGGGTGGCCGATCCCACCAAGGCCGGCAACCTCAAGCTGACCCTGCGCTATCAGGGCGGCGCCGTCGTCTACATGAACGGCAAGGAGATCGCCCGCGGCAATCTCTCCGAGGGGAAGCTCGATCTCGATGCCCTGGCGGCCCCCTATCCGGACGATGCCTATCTGGGCGCCGACGGCAAGCCGTGCACCGGCGAGGCCAACGCCAAAAGCACGCCCGAGCAGCTGGCCCAGTTCGAGAAGCGCGTCCGGCGCCTGGAGGTCGAGGTCCCGGCCTCGGCGCTGCGCGCGGGCGTCAACGTCCTGGCCGTCGAGCTCCGGCGCGCGGCCTACAAGGAGATCTGGCGCGCCCCGGCCAAGGAGTACCAGGGCGGCAGGTTCTGCGAGTGGCCCTGGCCCTGGCCGCACTGCCGGTTGATCGAGGCGCGCCTGGCGGCGCCGGCGGCCTCCGACGCGGTCGCCGCCAACGCCGGCCGGCCGGTCGGGATCCAGCTCTGGCGGCCGCACCCCTGGGCCACGGTCACGGGTCTGAGCTACGGCGACCCCTGCGAGGGCGCGGCTCCGCTCCGGCTGGTCGGATTCCGCAATGGGGCCTTCTCCGCCCAGCTGGTGGTCAGTTCGACCGAGGCCTTCTCCGGCCTGGCGGTCACCGCAACGGACTTGGCCGGGGAGAAGGGTTCCAAGCTCCCGGCCTCCTGCGTGCTCCTGCGCCATCCGGAGACGGACGGACTCCGCTTCGACGCGCTCCTCGACAAGCCCCCGGCGCAGGTTCCGGTGCGCGAGTACCGGGCCCACCGCGAGGCGCCGGCCCAGAAGGTCGCCATGCAGCCGGTGTGGGTCACCGTGAAGGTCCCGGCCGACGCGGCGCCCGGCGAGTACCAGGGCAAGGTCCGCGTCGAGGCTCAAGGGCTCGCTGCGGTCGAGGTGCCGCTCGCCATCAAGGTCCATGACTGGCGCCTGCCGGACGCGAAGGACCTCGTCGCCCACAACAACCTCTGGCAGTCGCAGGAGAGCGTGGCCGCGCGCTACAAGGTACCGCTCTGGTCCGACAGGCACTTCGAGCTGATGGGCAGGTGCCTGGAGCTCTCCGCGCCGCTGGCCAACAAGTACTGCAACGTGCACCTGGTCAAGGGCGCCTTCTGCATCGGCAACACCGAGTCGATAGTTCGCTGGATCGACAAGGGCGATGGCAAGTACGACCACGACTTCGCTCCCTTCGACAAGTACCTGGATCTGTACGAGAAGACGCTGGGCAAGCCCAAGGTGCTACTCGTCGACGTCTGCGTGTCCATCCATTCGAGCAACCGGCCCAAGGACGGCAGCTGTCCGGTGAAGGTCAGCCGGCTCGATCCCGCCACCGGCAAGGTTGAGCCCATGGGTCAGCCGCCGCTCAAGCCCGACACCGGCGTGGCTTTCTGGAAGCCGGTCTTGGATGGAGTCAAGGCGCGGCTGGAGAAGCGCGGCTGGTGGGACGTGACCCTGATCGGCACGGCCTCGGACTCGGGACCCGGCAAGGAGGAGGCCCAGGTCTTCAAGGAGATCTGGCCGGACAAGGCCTGGCTCTTCTCCGGTCACCCCAAGACCACCGCGGTCGCCGGCGGCGCCGCGCCGGTGAAGTGCATGGAGTGGGTCTGGGGCGCCGGCAGCATCTGGAACCCGGCCGGCGGCGAGGGCTTCATGGGCGGGCCGAACTACCCCGCTCCCTGGAAGCGCAGGGACTACATCTCGGTGGCCTTCCCGCGGCTGGGCGCCGGGGCCTGCGAGCTCTACGGCTACATGGGCAGCAACCAGCCCTCGCCGCTCGGCACGTACCGCCTCTTCCCCGAGAAGGCCATGCAGTGCGGCCAGGACGGCATCGGCCGGGTGGGCCTGAACTTCTGGGAGTTCACCGACGAGGGTGGTCGTAAGCGCCAGCTGGACTTCGGCCAGGGGACGGGGCAGTTCTTCTTCAACACCGGCGTGTCCTGGTTCCTGGGCGCCGGCCCCGACGGCCCGGTGCCCACGACCCGCTCGGAGATGTTCCGCGAGGGGCTCCAGGTCCGCGAGGCCATGACCTTCCTGCAGCAGGCCGCCGACGGGGGCAAGCTCCCGGCGGAGATGGCTGCGAGGATGAACGAGCTGCTCAGGCAGCGCGCAACCAACATGATCCGCGAGCTCGGCGACGGCCACCGCGAGTGGCGCGAGAACGAGAACCGGCTCTTCGCGCTCTGTGCGGAGGCGGCGAAGGTTGCCGGCGGGAAGTAGGGGGCCCAGCATGCGCACTGCCCTGATCTGCGTCATCGTCTGGAGCGCGGGCCTGGCGACTCAGGCCGGCGAGGGACCCGCCTTCGTCGCCAAACCGTCGGTTTCCTCGGAGGCCGGCGTGGCGCGCATCACCTTTGAAGCCTCGGCTCCGACCGACGTGGCTGTGGAGGTGCTCGACAAGGACGGCCGGATCGTCCGGCACCTCGGGGCCGGGGTCCTGGGCGCCAATGCCCCTGAGCCCTTCAGGAAGGGGACCCTGGCCCAGTCGGTGGTCTGGGACCGCCGCGACGACGCCGGCAAGCCGGTGACCGGCCCCTGCACGGCCCGGGTGCGTCTGGGGCTGCGGGCCGGTTTCGACCGCTTCATCGGCCCGGACGCGGCCGCGCTGGCCAACTGGGTCTCGCCGGCGGGCCTGGCCGTCGACTCCAAGGGCAACCTGCTGGTGCTGGGCTCCAGCGGGGCCGCCCCCCTGGCCGCGCGCACGGAGAACTGCCTGATCGCCATATCCCGCGAGGGCAAGTACCTGAAGAGGCTGTACCCCTTCAGCGCCAAGACCGCGACGGACAAGCTGCGCGGGGTCGACCTGCTCTCGTCCCAACCGGGGCGGATCGAGCCGCGGGTCTACGAGCAGGTCTGCACCGCCTTCCTGCCCCAGTTCCAGGCGCTGGCCCGGCAGACCGTGGCCATCACCGCCGACGACCGGCTGGTGATCGCCAGCGGCTGGGCCACCGAGCTCTACGGCTTCGGGCCGCGCGGGCTGATGGTCCTGAACGCCGACGGCTCGGTGCCGCGCGAACGGGTCGACGGCCCGGTCCTGCTGCAGGGCTGCAACAGCGGCTACCTGCACATGGCGGCCCATCCCGACGGCAAGAGCGTCTACGTCTGCGGCCTGGGCACCGGCCGGGAGTATTCCCCCGGCAAGCTGCACCATGTCGTCTACCGCGTGGGCCTGGAGCCGGACGCCAAGCCCGAGGTCGCCTTCGGGGAACTGAACAAGGCCGGCGGCGACGACAAGCACCTCAACGACCCGCGGGGCATCGCCGTGGGGCCCAAGGGCGAGGTCTACGTCTCCGATTTCGGCAACAACCGCATCGTGGTCCTGGCGCCGGACGGGGCCCGGCAGCGCGAGATCAAGGTGGAGGGGCCGGCGGTGCTGGCCGTCCACCCCGGGAACGGCGCGATCTACGTCCACTCCATGCCGGCCGGCGGCGGGCACAAGCTCCTGAAGCTGGAGGGCGACGCCAAGCCCGTCTGGGAGCTGACGCTCCCCTCCGGCGGGAAGCGCGACGGGGTCATGACCCATCCGGTCATCGCCCTGGACTGGCGCGCCCCGGCGCCGATCGTGTACCTGGGGTTCAGCGACTACTTCGCCCGCTGCTGCGTCCTCAGGGCGGTCGACCGCGGCGACAAGTGCGAAAGCTCCGACATGCTGCCGGCCCCCAAGGGCAACGGCTGGATTACGGGCATGGCCGGAGTCGACGCCGAGGGCCGGCTCTACGCCAAGCAGGTCGCTGCCGGCAACAACAACGCCAGCTCCTGCATCCTGGATCCGGACGGGGCCTCAGCCAAAGGCTGGTGGGCCAAGTACTACGACAACGTTGTGCTCGGCGGGGACGGGCTGGTCTACAGCTACAAGATGGGGAAGAGCGAGTCCAGCGAGACGCTCGCCAGGGTCACCGTGGACAAAAGGCCGGCGCCCTTCTCCGCCTCCGGCGAGTTCACCGAGGTCTTCCCGCGGGACCTCTGGCCGGGCCGGCGGGACAGCATCTACGTCAGGCCCTCCGGAGACATCTACCTGCTCAGCTACCTGGAGCGCGGCGGCAAGGAGACCGGCGTCTTCCACCTCACGCCCGACGGTCGCTTTGACAAGAAGCTGCTCGGCAGCCTGCCGGCCCCGGCCAGCGTGAAGGTCGACAGCCGGGGGAACATCTTCATAGCCGACAACCTCAAGCCCGTCGGCCAGCACTGGCCGGCGGAGATCAACGACTTCGTCTCCAAGCTGGACAAGCCGGGGCAGGCGCAATACGCCGAGATCTACGGGGCGGTCCTGAAGTTCGGCCCGGCCGGCGGGACGGTCAAGCGCCTGGCCAAGGGCGCCGCGCCCTCCGGGGACGGCAAGGCCCGGGTCATGGACGCCTGCCAGGGCGAGTGGAAGTTCGAGGTCGAGGGCCTGCTGGCCAGCTACGTGGGGGTCAGCCCGCGGCCGCCGCCGCGCCTGGAGCGCTCGAAGTGCTGGTGCTTGAGCTCTAGCCTGGACATGGACCGCCACGACCGCCTCTTTGTGCCCGACTCGGCCCGGTTCCGCGTCCACGTGCTCGACTCCAACCTGAACCTCATCCTGGACTTCGGCGGCTACGACAACGCCGACGCCCCGGGCGGCGCGGCCAACGCGCCGGGGCCGGAGATCCCGATGGAGTGTCCGCTGAGCGTGCGCGCCTCGGACACCGCCGCCTACGTCCTCGACGCGGCGCCCTGCACCCCGCGGGTCGTCAGGGTCAAGTTGAGCTACGCCGCGGAAGAAACCTGCGCTTTGCCTTGAGAGGAGCCATGGCCATGAAGCACCTTGCCTTCCTGCTGAGTCCGGTCCTCCTGGCGCTCCCGAGCTCCGCGGTCCCCGCCGGCGAGGCCGGCCAGTGGACCGCCGCCGGCAAGTCCGGCGGGTCGATGGGCGCGGCGACGGTCTGGTCGCCGACCCGCAAGCAGGTGCTCAACTGGGGGGGCCTGAGCTCCGGCAACGAGGTCCGGGCCTTCGACGGAGAGAAGTGGACGCCCGACTACGCCGGCGACAAGGCCGGCGTCGGCGGGAACTTCTACGGCGGGCAGTCCAACGCCTCCTGGCTCGCCGGGAGCTCCCGGCCTGGGCCCTTCTTCATCTTCCGGCTGGCCTGCTGGGACTCCAAGCGCAACCGGATGGTGATCGCCGCCCACAACCTGACCGCGGCCTACGACCCCGAGAAGAAGACCTGGGAGGACTTGAAGGCCGCCTTCGAGGACCGCGAAGGGAAGCGCACCGAGGGCAAGGCTCCGGCCGGCCACGCCCAGCCCTGGTTCGGCCCGGTGCCGGTGCAGTGGGGTTCGATGGCCTACGACCCGGTCAACGACGAGGTCGTGCTCTTCCCGCAGTGGGTGACCCACACCAGCTGGGGCGACATGGGCATCTTCGGCCCGGCCGCGCCCGAGCGGCCTGAGGACGCCGGGGTCCGCGCCGGGCACTACGGCACGCTGATCTACGACTTCAAGACCAGCACCTGGAGGAACCCGGAGCTCGGCGGCAAGGAGATCCTGGGCGCGCGCTCGCGGCTGGCCGAGCTCATCGCCGGCCAGCGCGAGGCCTCCCGCTCCGGCTGGAAGGCGCTCCTGGCCCTGCGCCAGGAGAAGAAGGGCGAGGCGACCAAGCTCATGGCCGCCGCCGCTGAATCCCAGAAGGCGCTGGCCGCGAAGCTCGGCGCCGAGAAGACGGCGCTCGAGAAGCTCGCCGGCGAGCTCAAGGGCTTCGAGGCGGGTCAGGCCAAGGACGCCGCCGCCAATCTCGCCACGGTCTCCGCCCGGCTTGAGAAGGCCGCTGCCGGCTTCGCGGCCGGAAAGCCCGACGAGCTCCCGGCGCTCTGCGCGCAGCAGGGGGCCGGCTACCGCGAGCTGCGCCTGGTCCATCGCGAGGACCTCTACGTCCAGCCCCTGCCGCGCTGCTCGACGGGCGTGGTCTACGACTCGAAGGCCAAGGGCATGGTCATGGCCGGCGGCGACCACCTCGACCGCAAGCTCGCCGACACCTGGCTCTACGACTGCGCTACGCGTCGCTGGCAGCGCCGCGCCGCCGCGCCGGAGGCCGCCGACTGGCCGGGGATGTGTTTTGACTCCAAGCGCGGAGTCACCGTCTACGCCGCCAACCGCGGGACCTACGCCTACGATGCGGCCGCCGACAAATGGACGAAGGTCGGCGCGGGCCGCCCGGCCGGGCAGTACTGCGACATGGCCTACGACGAGGTCCGCGACGCTTACGTGCTCAATATCGGCAAGGATCGCTACGGGTCGGACGAGTCCACTTTCGTGATGACCCCGGCTGCGGGGACGCCGGCCGCGGCCGCGCCCGCCGAGCGCGAGAAGGCCGACGAGACGCCCTTCCCGCCGCCGGCCGAGCCGACGGCGCTGGAGCGCCTCAAGTCCATGCCGGCCAACACCTGGGTCGCGGCCAAGCCCAACATCGAGGTCACCGGGCGCTCCTGGAGCACGATGAGCTGGGATGAGGGGCTCCGCTGCGTCATCTACCAGGGCGGCGGCCACGCCGGGACCATGGACAACACGGTCAGCGCCTACTTCCCGGAGTCGAACAAGTGGGTCAACGCCTTCCCGACCCAGAACACTCCGCAGATCTTCGGCAACTGGAGTTGCGCCGGCGGCTACCCGGCCTTCGAGCGCGGCATGGGCCTTTCGCTCCACTGTCGCTTCTACGAGTCGCTCGACGGGCTCATGGTCCACGGCTGCCAGGCGGGCTTCGACTGGGTCACCCGGGAGCGGCCGCTCGACTTCAAGGCGGTCAAGGTGCCCTTCAAGTTCGCCCACGGCTTCTGCCTGTACCCCGAGAAGCGCCAGATCATCCAGGGCGGCAAGGGCGAGTACTACGATGCCAACTTCGGCCGGCAGCTGCTGGTCTGGGACCTGGATAAGGCCGAGGGCCAGGTGCTGAAGCCGGCCGGACCAGTCCCGCAGCTCAACTGCGAGTGGAGCGCCCTGGCCGTCCACCCGGACCGCGAACTGCTAGTGCTCCACGGCGCCGGCGACCACAACAAGCGTACCGACACCGAGACCTGGACGCTCGACCTCAAGGCCCCGACCGCCTGGAAGAAGCTCGAGCTCAAGGGCACCACCCCGAGCGTGGGGATGGCCAAGCTCAGCGCCATCCCCGGAACCCCCTACATGGTCTGCGCCATGCCGGCCAGCGACGACCTCTGGGTGCTGGACCTGGACCGCTCCGCCTGGAAGCCGCTCGGCAACACCTATGAACCGGGCGCCAAGAAGAAGACCTTCGACCTCTATGGTCAGTGCGTCTGGGACCCGCACCACAAGATCTTCGTCCGCAAGGGCGACTACGGGCACCCCACGCTGCTGATGCGGCCGGACTTCGGCGCGATCAAGTGGGAGTAGGAGGACTGACGATGAAGGCTGTCTTGGCGCTGGGGCTGACGTTCACCCTCGGCGCGGCGTTGGCCGCGTCCGCCGGCGAAGACGTCCCGGCCAACACCTGGGTCACGGTCGGCAACGAGCCCGGCGGCGGCACTTCGGCCGGCCTCGTCTACCTGCCCGAGCAGAAGGGCATGCTGCTCTACGGCCGGCGCGACGGGAAGAACGCCAACCGCTACTGGGTCGAGGTGTTCAAGATCGCCGATCGCAAGTGGGAGGAGTGGGTGCCCGAGGCCGGGCGGCTCTCGGCCCAGAACGCCCGCGGCTCCTGCTACACCCAGTGGAAGACCGAGAAGGGCTACGAGATGCCCTTCCTGCCATATTACAACTGCTGCTTCTGGTCGGCGCACCAGATGTGCCCCCTGCCCGACGAGAAGAAGGTCCTCTACTTCTGGGGCGGCTCGACCTTCAAGTACGACCCGGCCAAGCGGACCTTCGAGAACTTGAAGATCGGCCTGGCCGCCGCGCCGCCCGACGTGATGCTCGGCACCATGGCCTGGGACCCGGTCAACAAGGAGGCGGTGCTCTTCGGCGGCGGCTACATCAAGGCCCACCAGGTGCCATCGCGCAGCGACACCAAGCAGGAGAAGCAGCCCGACGCCTGGACCCCCGACAAGTGGGACCGCCGCGGCACCTGGGCCTTCAGCCCGGAGAAGAACTCCTGGCGGAAGCTCGAGACCGCCTCCAAGGAGATCGCCGAGGCCAACGCGAAGCTCCTGGACGCCGGCAAGGAGTTGCGCACGCTCTGGGGCGCGACCCGCGGCATCGCCTTCGAGCACGGCGACCTGGTCCTTGGCAAGAAGCCCGAGGATCTCGCCGCGCTCGTCGACAAGCTCGCCACCGACCTGGCCGCCTTCGCCAAGGACTCGGGCGGCAAGGGCGCCGACGCCTACGAGAAGTGGCAGTTCTCGACCGCCGCCGGGCTCATCGCGAAGGATGTGTCCACCAGGCTCAGGGCGGCCGCCGAGGCCCTCAAGGCCGCCGACGGCTGGAAGGCTCTGGGGGCGCTCGACACTGCCGAGCAGGTGCTCATCATGGCCCAGGAGGCGCTGGCCGTGGCCCCGCGGCCGCGGAACTACTCCCGTATGGTGCTCGACCCCGGGAACAAGGTTCTGGTGCTCTTCGGCGGCGACGGCGAGGACCGCTTCTTCGCCGACACTTGGCTGCTGCACCTGGCCACCGGGCGCTGGGAGCGCTGCCGGCCGGCCGCCCATCCGCCGGAGGTCGGCTCGGCGATGGTCGCGATGGACTACGACTCGAAGAACAAGGTCATCGTCCTGGCACACCAGTCCGCCGGGCTCTGGGCCTTCGACGCCGCCAAGCGCGAATGGAGGAAGCTCGAGGTCGCCGGCGAGTTCGCCCGGAAGGGCAAGGGCGGCACTTGGATGAGCCTGGAGTACTCGCCGGAGGACGACCTCCACGTGCTCGTGGACATGCCCCCGGCCTACGAGGGCCCGGCCCGGCGGACTCAGCTGCTGCGCCTCGACCTCAAGTCGGCCAAGGTCGCCGAGGCCCCGGCGGGCGGCAACGAAGAGGTCTGGCGTCCCCAGTACGGCGCGGGTTCGGGCGGCCCGGCCAACAAGTACGACCTGGCCTGGAGCTTCCTGCCCAAGACCCAGGAGGAGTACCGCCAGAAGGTCGCCGCGCACAAGAAGCTGCTCGACGCCGTCCCGGACAACACCTGGACGCAGCTGCCCCACGTCTACAGCGGCTGGGGCCGGGCCTACGGCTCCTTCTGCTACGACTGGGACCGCGATGAACTCATCCTCTGGGGCGGAGGCCACTCGGCCTACATGGGCAACGAGGTCAGCCAGTACGATCTGGCCGGCAACCTCTGGATGGAGTCCTGGAACGCCGAGTACCCTTGCCACCCGCACGGTAGCCCCGATGGCGAAGGGTGGGCACCGCAGTTCCAGCACGTGGTTGGCTCGGGCCACGGCTACTACAACTACAGCTACAGCGGAGTGCTCAAGAAGGTCGTCTTCTGGGGCTCGATCCTCTACGACCCGGACCGGATGCGCTACGCCCCGGAGCGGATCAAGATCCAGCAGGAGAACCCGGGGCAGGGCATAGGCATCCGCGTGGAGGGCAACGGCGCCCCCGAGACCTACTCGGTCAGCGCCCAGCACTGGTACGGCGGGCCGTTCGGCGTGTGGCTGGCCGACCCCAAGGCCATGACCAACGCGCGGCTCAAGGGCAGCGACACGCCCTTCGGAACCAACGATCGCGCCAAGGCGACCTTCGACACCAAGCGCAAGCGGGTGCTCTTCTACGGCGCCACGAACTCCAAGGAGAAGGGCGGCAGGTGCAACGCGCTCTGGGCCTATTCGGTCGAGGGCGGCAAGTGGGAGAAGCTCGAGCCCAAGACCGAGCCCGAGGGCGCCGAGGCGCCGGCCATCGAGGCCTGGAACTACTGCTACTCGCCGAAGCACGACGGGCTGCTCATCCCGACGAAGGCCGCCACCTGGTTCTACGACTGCGAGAAGAACGTGATGAGGAAGCTCGAGTGCAAGCCGGTGGGGACCGATGCGGGCGTGATCTACTCGCCGAAGCAGGATCTCTTCTACCTGCTCGACGGGAACGGCTACGCCCAGCAGAAGGTCTGGGTTCTCCGGTTGAAGCCCTGAGGTCGGAAGGGAAGGGGAGAGGGCCAACTCGTGACGCCACACCTCGAGGTCAAGCGCCGCTACCGCGTGCCCGACGTGCGCCTGCGCATCGTCAACACCGAGATGGCGGTCATCGGCCGCCGCGCCGCCGGGCAGTGGCTGGCCACCGCCGCCTACTCCAACCGCGGCGGCCAGCTCGTGCTCATCCGGCCCGACGGCCGCGAGCACCGGGTCATCGCCACTGGGCACGCTGGCATGATGCTCCAGGCCGACGAGCGGGGCCGCCTGGTGTTCGGGATCCGGGATCTGGCCCGCTTCGACCCGACCACCGGGCGCATCGCGATCCTGGCTCGGAAGGCCAATTCCGGGATCTGGGGCGGTTGCGTCACGCGCAGGCTGATCGTGGCCGGCGCCTCCACGCCGGACGGGATGCTCAGCGTCTACGACCGGGCAAGCCGGCGGGTCGTCAAGCAGTGGGCGCCGCTGCACCCGCGGGCCTTCTACCACTACCGCGCGCTGGAGGCGCCCGACGGCCGGGTGCTGGTCATGTCCAGCCTGCCCAACGCGGTCCTCACCCTGCTCGACCAGGCGAACCTGGAGGTCGAGCCCTTCGAGCCGCCCGCGATCAAGGGGATGAGCGGCTGCCAGGGCGGGCAGTTCCTGGCGCCGAGCCTCTTCTATCTGCACTCCGGAGCGCGCGCTTTCCTGCTCCGCTATCCCGGCTTCGAGACGATCGCCGAGATCCCCGCGCCCCGCGGCGTGAACGCCTGGAGCCGCAAGACAGTGATTCTCGGCGGCCGCGTCGTGGCCTGGGGCCACGGCACCAACCGCTTCTTCGTCCTCGACGCCGCGCGGCGCCGGTGGCGGCCGCTGGTCGACGAGCCGGTGCTGCCGCTCAATCCCGAGCTGCCGGAGAACTGCGACACCTTCGCGGCGCTCGGCGACGGGGCCATTGCCGGGATCACCTCGACGGGCCTCTTCTTCCGGATCGCGAAGGGCGCGCGCCGGGCCGAGACCCGGCAGATCGAGATCGCCGGCCCGGTCCACGGCGCGCCGCTCCTGGTGGTCCGGGACGGGCGGGTCCAGAAGGCCTACGGCTCGGCCCACGTCAACCAGCGGCTCTGGGATGTGGACCTCGGCACCGGCCGGGGCCGGGATCTGGGCGACTCCGGGCCCGGCGGCGGGCAGATCAACGACCTGTTCTGGGACGCCAAGCGCCGGCGGGTCTACATGGGCAGCTACACCACCTGCACGCTGATCGAGTACGATCCGGCGCGCGGCGGGCGCTTCCCGGAGAACCCGCGCGAGCTGGCCCGGGTCGGCCACGGCCAGATGCGGCCATTGCAGTTGATTCACGACGGGGACTTCGCCTGGATGACCAGTTCCCCCTACTACGGGACGCTGGGCGGGGCCTTGAGCCGCATCGGGCTCGGCACCGGCCGGGTCCGCGTCTTCCGCGACCTGGTCGCCGGCCAGACGCCGACGGCCATGCTGCTCTCCCGCGACCGCCGCACGATGTATCTGTCCATGACCGTGGAGGGCGACTGCGGCTCGGCCATCGTCGAGGCCCGGAGCGCGCACCTGGTGGTCTTCGACGCCCGCAAGCTCCGGGTGGTCCGCTCCTTCGCGCCGTTCCGCCAGGTGCCCCGGATGCTCCTGCGGGCGCTGCTGGCCGACGGGCGGCTGCTCTTCCAGGACGGCGGCAACTTCGAGGCCGGCGCGGTCCTCTGGACCTGGGACCCGCGCGATGACGCCGTCCGCCGCGTGGGCCTGGCTCCCGCGGGACTCCGCCAGGTGCTCACCGGCCCGGGCGGTCGAGGTCTGTGGGCCACCGGCTGCGAGGGCGTGGGGCCGCTGGTGCTCGGCGACCCCTGCCGGATCGAGCCGGCCGCGGACCCGACGATCTCGCGGCGGGCCTTCGACCGGGTCTGCAAGCATCTCCAGTGGGTCGGACCTGAGCTCTGGCTCATCACCGGCCCGGAAATCCTGTGTCTGACAGCGAAGCGCGGAGGAAGGCAATGAGCGAACCGAGAATGCGCAGTCTGTTGATTGCGGCGGCCGCGCTGGCAGTCTCCTGGAGCGCGTCGGCCGGCGAGGCCCCGGGCTTCGCTGCCAAGCCGACCGCCGCCTCCGAGTCCGGCGGGGCGCGTATCAGCTTCGAGGCCGCCGCGCCGACCGACGTGGCCGTGGAGGTTCTGGACGCCAAGGGCGCGGTGGTCCGCCACCTGGCCGCCGGCGTCCTCGGCGACAATCCCCCCGAGCCGCTGGCCAAGGGCCTCAAGCAGTCGCTGGCCTGGGACGGCAAGGACGACGCCGGCAAGCCGGCCGCGGGCGGGCCCTTCAAGGCCCGGGTGCGCCTCGGGCTCCGCGCGGACTTCGACCGCTTCATCCTCGACCCCAAGGAGGGCAAGCCCTCCGGCCCGATCCAGCCGATGCTGGCGGCCGGCGAGAAGAACGGCCTGGCTGTCGACAGCAAGGGCAACCTCCACGTGCTCCTGACTTACGGCACAGCGGGCATCGCCGGGCGCACCGAGAACCGGCTGGTGGTGCTCTCGCCGGAGGGCAAGTACCTGCGCACCACCGTGCCCTTCCGGGCCAACGTCGCCCGCGAGAAGCTCGCCGGAGTCGACTTCATCTCCGCCGAGCCGGGCCGGCTGTTTCCGCGAATATACGAGCGGGTCTGCACCACGGTCCTGCCGCAGTTCGAGTCGCTTCCGCCCCAGACCATGGCCATGACCGCCGACGACCGGCTGGTGTTCTCGAGCGGCTGGGCCACGGAGCTCTATGGCTTCGGGCCACGCTCCCTGCTCGTGATCAACGCCGACGGCAGCATCCCCCGCGAGCGGTTCAACGGCCCGGTCCTGGTCAATGGCATTGCCAGCGGCATCGCCCACATCGGGGTCAGCCCCGACGGCAAGTACGCCTACGTGACCGGGCTGGCCGACGAGCGCTACTATGACCCGGACAAGTATGCCAAGAACCTGCACCAGACCGTGCTCCGCGTGGAGCTCAAGGTCGACGCCAAGCCCGAGGTCTTCTTCGGAAAGCACAAGACCGCCGGCGCGGGCCAGGACCTGCTCAACGACCCGCGCGGCCTGGCGGTCGACGGCAAGGGGCAGGTCTACGTCTCCGACCTGGGGAACGACCGGGTGGTGGTGCTCTCGCCGGAGGGCAAGCTCGTCCGGGAGATCAAGGTCCCCGACCCGGCCGCCCTGGCCGTGCACCCCAAAGGCGAGGCCCTCTACGTCTTCTCGGTGCCGGCGGCCGGGGGCTCCGGCCTGATCAAGCTCGACGCCGACGGCAAGCAGGTGTGGCGCCAGCCCGTGGGCCCAACGGCGCGCAGCCGGCCGATGCAGCACCCATCGCTGGCCATCGACACCCGCGGCGCGCAGACCGTCGTCTACCTGGGCTCGAACAGCGAGTACAACAAGTACCGGCTGCTCAAGCTCGCCGACCAGGGAGACAAGTGCGACGTCTCCGAGCTCCTGCCGGCCACGGCTGGCTTCGGCGACTCGGTGGCCTCGGTGACGCCCGATGACACTCTCTACGTGCGCCAAGCCGCCGGGCCCTCGGCGGCGAACTCCTTCCTCGAGAACGGCGCGACCGGCGAGAGGAAGCCCTGGTGGCCGAAGTACTACGATCGCGTCGGGATCGGCCGCGACGGCCTGGTCTACACCTACCAGATCGACAAGCCCAAGAAGGGCGACGTTCGGATCGCTCGGGCCGCGCTGGGGGGCGAGCCGCGGCCCTTCGCCACCGACGACAAGCTCTCCGAGCCGGCGATCGGCTCCTTCTGGGCCGGCCGGCGCGGCAACCTCTTCGTCACGCCCGGCGGGGAGATGTACTACCTGGAGTACGGCGAGCAGGGCGGCGGCAAGACCTCGATCCTCCACTACGGGGCCGACGGCAAGCTGGCCGGCACGCCGGTGACCGGGCTGCTCGGGCCCATCGGCGTCCGGGTCGACCGCAAGGGCAACATCTACACCGCCGACAACCTCAAGCCCGCCGGTGTCTATTGGCCCAAGGAGATGGACGCCTTCATCTCCAAGCTCGACAAGAAGGGTCGGGACGAGTACGCCGAGGCCTACGGCGCGATCCTCAAGTTCGGGCCCAAGGGCGGGAAGATCACGGCCGGGGCCGCCGGAGCGGGCTCCCGCGCCATGGAGATCTGCGCCGGCGAGAAGAAGTTCGCCGTCGAGGGCCTGATCGACTGCTACGTGGGGGTGAGCCCGCTCGCCCCGCTTCGCACTGGCTTCAAGTCGAAGTGCTGGTGCCTGGGGGCCGGCTTCACCCTCGACGCCCACGACCGGCTCTTCGTGCCGGACTCGGCGCGCTTCCGGGTCCAGGTGCTCGACTCGAACTTCAATCCGATCACCAGCTTCGGCGGCTACGACAGCATCGACGCACCCCAGGGCAGGGCCAACTCGCCCGGGCCAGAGATCTCCTTCGAGTGCCCTCTGTCCGTGAGCGTCTCGGACGCGGCCGCCTACGTCTACGACGCCGCGCCCTGCGCCCGGCGGACCATGCGCCTCAAGCTGACCTGTGCGGCGGAAGACACCTGTCCCTTGCCATAGGAGCCTGCCCCGATGCACATGCTCGAGTTCCGGCACACCCAGCCCATTGACAAGGACGAGCGCAAGCTCGCCGGCCGCCGGGCCCAGGAGCGCTACCCAGAGGGCTATCGCCCGCTGGCCGAACACCCGGCGCTTTTCTGCCGCGCGGGCGACCGCCAGAGGCTCCGGGCCCGGCTCGGCAAGCAGCCCTGGAAGGAATGGTACGAGACGCTGCTCCGGCCGCTGGCCGAGCTGGCCCTGGCCGCGCGGGACCTGGCCGAGCTGCAGTCGCCGGGCTTCGCCCTGAAGGTCTTCCCGATCCGCGGGGCGAAGATCTCTCCGGTGCAGGCCATGGGCGACAACTGGAAGGCATCTGTCGCCAACTGCGCCCTGGTCGCCTTCCTGGAGGAGGACCGGCAGTTCCAGGCCAAGGCCAGGCAGCTGCTGCTTGAGGCCGCCGAGGCCAACTGGGGCGACGGCGGCTGGGGCGGCGAGGACTACGACATCGACAGCGGCTGGACCTTCGCCTGGATCTGGAACGCCGCGCTGGCCGTCGGCTACGACCTGGTGGCGGCCTCCTTCACGCCCGAGGAGCGGCGGCGCTTCGAGGCCCGGCTGGCCCGCGACCTGGAGTACTGCCAGACCGACCCGCTCAGCCCGCGCTACAACCCGTCCTGGGTGGGCACGACCTTCATGGGCGTGGCCGCGCTGCTCCTGGGTCGCGAGGACTATGTCCGCAAGGTCGAGGCCTACCTCGACCAGTACGTCGACCAGGTGCTCTGGGGCGAGGGCGAGTACTTCGAGGGCGGCGGCTACCAGACCTGCATGGAGTCTCCGGCCATCCTGCTCATGTCCGCAATCCGCAACGTGACCGGCCGCAACCCGGCGGCCAACCAGCGCTGGGCCATGCGCGCCGAGCACTGGATCCGCCGGGCCGGGCCGCTGGGCACCGACGCGACCCACAGCGACGCCGGCCTGGTTGCGCCGACGGCCCAGCTGCTCCTGGCCTCGATTCCGTTCCTGCCTCCCGAGGTCGCCGGCTGGGCGGTCTGGATGTACGAGCGCATCGGCGACCCGGGCTGGCTCCCGCTCCGCGGCAGCGACGACGAGCGCCGCCGCGGCGTCGACCGGCCCTCGACCATGGGAGACCGCTCCGAACCGGAGCGCCGGCGGCGTTACCCCTATGGCGTCTGGGCGGAGCCGTCCTTCTGGCTGATGACGCCGGACCCGCTGCCGGCGCCGGTCGAGCCGCCGGCCGGCAGCTACGTCGCCAGGAATGCGGGCCTGGGGTGCCTGCGCACCGACTGGTCGATGGCGTCGATGCACACCTGCCTCTTCGCCCCGCGCTTCTACGGCAGCCCGCACTCCCACTGGGACTCGCTGACCTTCGACTTCTGGGCCCACGGCGCGTACCTGGTCAAGAACGTTGGCTACCACGAGCTCTTCTACCCGGCGCCGCACATCCCGGGACATCTCCACGCGGCGCTCGGAGCGAAGCCCGCGCCGACGCCGATCCAGCCGCCGGCGCCCTGGACGACCTGGCAGGGCTGGGACGCGCAGCGCTGTTTCCGGATGGCCCCGGAGATGCACAACATCCCGACCGTCGACGGCGGCGGCGGCAACCACTGGACCAGCCGCGCCGACCCGCTGCACTTCGTGGTCAACACCGGTTGGGTCCAGGCGCTGCGGGCCGACGGCGGGATCGCCGGCTCCTACACGCGCATCGGCCAACTGGGCACCGACGCCAAGGTGGTGCGCGCGCTCGTCCAGGTGGAGCCGGCGCCGGGGATGCCCGGATACCTGGTGGTGGTCGACGACGTCGTGCCGGTCGAGAATCCCGAGGCGCGCTGCGACTGGTTCCTGCACCCGCGCGGGGAAATAAAGGGGTCAGGCCCCTTTACCCGCCCGGCGGAGCCGGGACGGCCTGAAGGGCGCTGCGCGGTAAAGGGGCCTGACCCCTTTATTTCCTGGACCACCTGCGACTTCCTCAACTTCCCGCCCAAGGACGTGAGCCTGGAGGTCCGCCTGCCCCCTGAGGGGTTGGAGTGCACACTCAAGCCCGATGGACACCACCTCGTCGGCGGCTCCTTCCAGCCCGGCGAGTACCTCGATGTCAGTTGGCGAGGACCGCGGCGCTTCTGGGCGGTGCTCCGACCGGCGGCCGAGGGCCAGGAGCTTCCGTCGGCCGAGGACCTGTCCGGCAACCTCGGCCTGCGCATCGGCGGCCCGGGCGGCGATCTGCTCCTGGTCCGCCCGATCAGGGAGAAAGAGCTGAGCTTCGGGGGCATCCGCTCCGACGCGGGCGCCCTGCTGACCCGCGACGGCGGACGGGGTTTCTACCTGGTGGACCACGCGACGCGGGCCAGCCTGTCCGACGGCGCGGGCGGCCAGCTCGGCTTCGAGGCGTCCGCGCCGGTGATGCTCACCGCCCGCGCCGGGTGCGGGACGGTCTTCGCGGACCGGCCCCACAAGCAGCCGACGCCGATGGTGCCGGTGAAGCTCGCCGTCCGCGATCCGCGGCTGGTGGTCGGCGGAACCGTGACGCTCGACGGTCGGCCGGCGGGGAAGTGCTCGGCCGGCGGATTCGAGATCGTGATCGAAAGCCCCGGCATGCATCGATGGGAGGTGTCCAAGTGAGAACCGCAACCTTCGCAATTCTGGTCGCCGCCTTCGCGGGCCTCTGTCCGGCCGGCGAGCTCAAGCTCAGCTCGAGCGGCCCGCGCGAGGCGGCCGTCGAGCTGCCCGGCGGGACGGCCAAGCTCGTCCTGGTCAAAGGTTGGGGCCGGACCGTCGAGCCCAGGCCCGACGGCACCGCCTGGAAGGCCGAGGGCGAGAAGCTCCCGGCCATCGCCGCCAAGGCCGGCGATGGCTGGATCGAGTTTACGATTCCGCTCAAGCTCGACAAGGACGACCGCATCCGCATCTACCGCTTTGACCTGGACCTGTCCGGCGCCGCGCCCTGGGCCGATGCCGACGGCCAGAAGACCTTCCTGCGCCAGGGCCCGCAGTGGCAGAGCGCCGCCGGGCTGCTCGCCAAGCAGAAGCCGCTGCCGGCCGCGTGGGCCTGGCCGGTGGCCACCGGCCTCACCGGGCTCTACGAGAAATCCTTCAGCAAGTACGCGATGAGCTCGCACGACATCTGGACCGGCTTCGGCGACGAATGCTTCAAGGCGGTGGCCGACCCGCTCGCCACCGTCGACGTGAGCGCGGTCGCCCGGACCGACGGCGCCGGGCACGTCCTCGCCCTGGTTGCCGAGCGGGCCATCGCCGCCGGCTGGGAGGGCAACAGGCTCTCGCTCTGCGCGGTGCTGCGCGACGCCAAGGCCGGCCAGGACCGCCCGGTCCGGCTGCGGCTCTACTGCGGCCAGGGCCAGGTCGGGGACCTCGCCGGCAAGTGGGTCGCGGAGATGGACCGCGTGCCGCTGCGCGCGGTCTTCTGCGGCGACTCGGTCGGTGCCGAGGGCGGGGGCTACACCAGCCACCTCGCCGGCCGGCTCATCCAGGAGTTCGGCGAAAAGGTCCGGCCGCTCAACACCTCCCGGGGCGGCGCGACCACCAAGGAGTTCCTCGATGTCTGGCAGTTCCGGGTCATGGACTACTCTCCCAACCTGGCGGTCTTCCAGCTATGCTACAACGACGTCGGCCGGATCAAGCCCGAGGACGTGGCCGCGAACCTCCGGAAGATGGTCGACTCGGTGCTGGCCAATCCCGGGGGCCGGGCGGTGGTCTGTACCCCGCTGAGCTACGACAAGAAGCGCGTGGATGATACCATGGCCAAGGGCACGGACATCAACAAGGTCCACAGCGAGCAGTACATCCCGGCGCTGAAGAAGCTGGTGGCCGACTACGAGGCCGATCCCAAGACCAAGGGCAAGGTGGCCTTCGCGAACATCTGGGAGGCCATGGCCAAGGTCCGCGCCGAGAAGGGCGCCGACTACGTTCTCCTGCCCGACGGATCGCATCCCAACGCCGAGGGCCACAAGCTCCTGGCCGACACCATCTGGCCGGAGCTCAAGCGCCTGGCCGAGGCGGTGCTCAAGGAGCTGAACCGGTAGACACCGCAGCGCGCAGTAGCCGGGGGACAAATCATGGACGGCTTCTCGCCGATGCCGAACGAGGAGCGCGGCGCGATAGGGAACAGGCCGATGCTTCTCGAGGGGAACCGCCCCGCCCGGATTTCCGGTCGCGCTCTTTGTTCGGAATTATCGAGCAATCCGGGCCCGGCCCGGGAGCTTATTGTGGAAGGAAGGGGCTCACGGTAGGACAGCCGCCATGCGGACCGACGCCGAACTCCTGAGGGCCTACGCGGCGGCCGGCGACGAGCCGGCCTTCGCCGAACTCGTCTCCCGGCACGGCGCCATGGTCTACCGCTCCTGCCTGCGGGTCCTGGGCGACGAGCACGACGCCGAGGAATCCGCGCAGGCGGTCTTCGTGGTCCTGGCCCGCAAGGCGCGCTCCCTCCGGGAGGCGGGGAGCCTGGCGGCCTGGCTTCACGGGGTGGCCCGGAACATCTCGGCACGGCACCTGCGCGACAGGCTCCAGCGCGCCAGGCGGGAGGAGGCGGCGATCATGGTCCGGGCAGCCGGCGGCAGGGACGGGGGGGCGGGCGCGGGGGCCGAGTCTGGCCGGTCCGAGGTCCTGGCCGATCTCGACCGGGAAGTGGCGGCACTCCCGGTTGCCCAACGCCAGGCGGTGATCCTGCACTACCTCGAAGGGCTGTCCCATGAGCAGGCCGCCGAGGCTGCCAATTGCCCCCGCGGGACGCTCTCTCGGCGGGCCAGCGAGGGCTTGGAGCGCCTGCGCCAGCGGCTCTGCGGGCGCGGCCAGGTCCTGGGCTCGGCGGCCCTCGTCGGGCTGCTCGGCGCCGAGGCGGCCGCAGCCGTGCCGGCCACGCTTCTCCCTTCCATCGTGGCGGTCTCGAAGTTCGCCGCGGCCGGAGCCGCGGGGGGGACGGCCGGGATCGTGGGTGCCGTGGGAGCGCAGCAGGCCGTAGCCCTGCAATTGGCGGAAGGAGCGATAAAGGCCATGTTCTGGGTCAAGATGAAGCTGGCGGCGGCGGTGCTGGTCGGGGCGGCCATGGCGGGCGCGGGCGGAACGGCCGTGATCATCGCCGCGGCGGAATCCCCGCAGGCCGAGGCGCCCAAAGCAGGAAGCCCGGAGCCCAAGTCATCCGTCTCCGAACAGGGCATCGGGTGCCAGGTTGTCGCCCTGCTCGGCGGCGGCAAGGTGACGCTCTCGGCCGGTGCGGAGCAGGGCGTCAGGCCCCGCTTCGAGCTGGACGTGGAGCGTGACGGCAAGAAGGTCGCTACGCTCAGGATTACCGCGGTCGAGCCAAAGAGCTCGACGGCTGAGCTGGTCAGCGCCACCGGCGAACTGAAAGTCGGCGACAAGGCCCGGACGCGGTTCGGGACGGTGCTGACGCAGCCGCCGGCCGAGCCCGAAGCCGCCAAACCGGTGATGTTCGGCGAAAAGGACAATGGCTCCCGGGTTCGCATGCCGGCCGGCCAGGTATTCGAAATCCGCCTGCAGGGCAGGGAGGCAGGTACGGGGTGGGAGTTCGAGAGCCTGGCAGAGGCGAAAGACCAGGCCGCGCGGGAAAGCGGCACCATCATCGACGGCAAGCTGTTTGTCCGGGACAGCGATATCCTGGCGCGGGAGCGCAGCACAGATTTTGAGCCCGCCGCCGGGGCGACGGATCAAGCCATCGGCACCTACATCGGCCGGTACCGCACGCTCAAGCCCGGCGTGGCCGTGATCCGCGGCGTGTATGTCCGCCCCGGTGGGCACGGCTTCTCCGGACTCCGGGGAAAGACGGCGCTGCGCGGAGAGTACAAGCTGACGGTCGAGGTCGTCGCGGCAGCCCCCGCGGCCGGCGGAGAGGCGGTGAACGGGATCAAGCTGGTGCTGATCCCCCGCAAGGCGACGCACAAGCTCCAGGAGACCTGGGAGTTCGACGCCAGGGCTGTCAATGTCCGCAAGGAGCCCCTGAGCCTGGATTACTACGACCAAAGGCTCAGGCTGGAAGTGCGTGGCCCGGCCGGGCAGGTTACCCAAGTGCCCAGAACTGCTATAGTCCGCGACGCCCGGGCAATCAAGAAAGACGGGCATTTTGCCGTGGTGGCTCCCGGCGGCGAGCAGGACCTGAGTGTGAGTGCTTTGCCGGGCCTCTATGTCCCTGGCTTGCCCGCCATCCGGCTAACGCCCGGAAGCGACAAAGGCGACGGAAGTGGTGGTTGGCCGCCGATTCCCGCGGGTGACTACCGCGTCAAGGCCGTTCTGGAGAACAAGGGTCCCGACGACACCGCGGAGTACGGCGTTCGGGCCGAGGAATGGATTGGCTCCGTGACCTCCAAAGAGGTGGTCATCAGGGTTCTGTCGCCGGAGGGCGCGGGGGCCGAGAAGCCCGCAGCCGGCGCGCCGGGCGAATCGAAGCCTAACCCCGACACAAGGAAGGGCTCCTCCCTGAAAGGGCTGGCCGACAGCCAGGAGGCCGACGGCTCCTGGGAGCCGCGCAGCAAGGCCGACATCGCCGGCGGGAAGGTCTACACCACTGCGCTGGGCGCCTTGACCCTGCAGATCTACCCCGGTTTCCGGCCGATGTATTGAGACATGAAGAAACCGCCGGAAGCCTGCGGCGAAATGCCGGCAGTCGTCCTGTCGTCAGGGCGTGATCGGAAACGTGGCTTTGGCCGCGTAGTCCGTGCGCAGCCTGACCACCCGAGCGTTTCCCGCATCGCCGACGTAGACGGCCCGGGAGCTGGCCGCCACGCTGCGGGCCGGGGCGAAGCGGATCGCCGGGCCGCGGTCGTCAGCGCTGCCCCTCTCGCCGAAAGACGTCAGGAAGTTGCCGTTGGCGTCCAGCACCTTGATGCGGCCGGCCAGGGCGTCGGGCACGTAGATCCGGGCGTGCTCGTCTAGGTCGAAGGCGGCGGCGCCGCACACGCAGGACTGCCCCGCCGAGCTGCTCCACACCTGGGCGGGCATCGGCGAGACCCCCAGGTACTGCCACAGCGCGCCGGTCAGCCGCACCTGGCGGCGGTGCCAGGGGAACCACTGGATCTCCGGGGCCGGCGTCCACAGGTCTCCGACCGGCGCCGGAGCCTTCTTGTCGGTCCGCTCGTCCAGTCCCTCGATGCGGCCTCCGGAAGGCGGGAACTTGAACAGGCAGCCGTAGCTGTAGATCGGGCTGTCGAAGCGGCCCTGGTCGTCCATGTAGATGCACGAGCGCCGGAACGGGTCCGGCGCGGTGGCGGCCAGTTCGGCGGGGTAGGCGTAGCCGACCGGTTTCATGTTGTCGCCGACGTAGACGTTGCCGGCCCGGTCGGAGCGCACGCAGCTACCGCCCATCCGCAGGTGGGCGATGAGCCGCTTCTTGAGCAACTTGCCGTCGTGGTCGTAAACGTCGACGGCACAGGTCTTCAGGCTGGTCCGGTCCCAGCGGCTCGCGGGCAGTTCCTCCCGGCCGTCGTCAGCGTACATGACGTAGAGTTTGCCGTCCGGCCCGGCGCAGATCCCCTTCTGGCGCTGCCCCGATGAGCCTTCGAAAAGACCCTTCTGGATAATCTCGTTGCCGCCCAGAGCGGCGAAGTCGGCCGGCCGGCCGGCCCGGTCGTAGCGCAGGACGCTGGTCGTATAGTCCTGGTCCCAGTTGGAGATGTAGAGCAGGCCATCGGGCCCGACGGACATCTCGGAGCCGCGGATGCCCTTGCCGGTGCGAGGCAGCTTCCAGACGGGGAGCGCCTCGCCCTTCCCGGTGGCCCCGTCGAACCGCCAGAGCTTCCAGAGCCCGTTGTCGCGGACGTAAACTTCGTCACGCGCCCGGTCGAGGGAGAGATGGCGGGCGGTCTGGAGCGCCGCCTGGGCATACTTGAGCAGATTGACCGGCGCGGCGAACCTGTCGCCCAGGTCATCGACCCGGACCAGGACCCAGTCCCCGCCGCTCGACCCGACGTAGACCCGCGCCTGCTCCCCGGAGGAGTCCAGCGCGCCGGTCAGGGTGAACTTCGGCAGGGCCTCCCCGGACTTCTTCTGGACGAACGGCGGGTCCAGCGTCAGGCGCGCGAGCTCCTTGCCGTCGGGCGAGAACTTGAACAGCGTCGCCGACTGCCAGAAGCTGTGCCCCTCCCAGCGGGGGATGGTCTTCTCCGGGCCGCTCAGGACGTACAGGTCGCCGGTCCGCGGATGGACATAAACCTCCTGGGGGCTCGGCACCTTGATCTCGCGGAGCGGGATGGCCTCGCGGTCCCACACCCCGATGCGGTTGTTGCCGTAGTCGGCGACGTAGACGTTGCCCCGTCCGTCGGTGGCCAGTCCCTTGGGGTCCCGGACGTTCGAGCCGCCGGCGCCGGCGTTCTCGTTCTCGCCGAGGAAGACCTCGCCCGCCTGGCGCCCCTGGAGGTCCAGCCGCGTGACGATGTGCTGGACGCCGGCCAGCCGGCCGACGGCCGAGTCCTCGTGGCCCCACATCTGACCGGCGGCGTAGAGCCACCGGCCGTCCGGCGACAGCGCCAGCCGGATGAAGCCCACGTCGCCCTTCGGGCTGAGCAGCCACCGGTCGGGTGGGGTCGAGACCGCTCCGTCGGGGCCGATGCGCGCCGCCCGCCGGGCGTCGCCGTAGCCCTGCACGACGAAGGCGGCCCCGTCAGGCGCCAGCGCCATGCCCGTCCCCCGAACGGGGAGCCCGGCGCCGCCGGTCGACAGCCCCGCGCGCAGATACTCCCCGTTCCGGTTCAGCACCAGCAGCCGCCCGCCGGCCAGGAGGCAAAGTTCGCCGCGGGCGTTGACGGCCAGGGCCTGCACGGAGGCGATTCCGGACAGCGGATGCCAGCCGAGAACCTTGTCGAACCGGGGAGTCAGGCCGAGGCCGACGCGTACCTGCCAGGGGCCTCCGGTTGCTGGCCGCCCGCGGTCGTCCGTGCGGTCCCAGAGCAGCGACTGCCTCAGGCTGTTCCTGGCCAGCGGCTCGGGGGCGTTCGGGCCGAGCAGCCCGGCGGCCAGGTGGCGCACGACCCGGCCGCCATTGTCCAGGACCTCCACGGCCACGTCGGTGACTCGGTCCGGCTCGAACTCGATGCGGGCGTTCGCGCCATCGACCCTGGCGGTCGGCCGGGCACTGAATTCCGGGACCCCCGCGGGCGGGGGAATCCGCACGCCGCTGTCAGCATTGGCCTGCACCGGGGTCGCCTCGGGGGCACAGCCCCAAAACGTCGTTGCCGCGCACAACATCGCGCCCGCCGCGATTAACATCAATCTCAGCCATCTCGCATTTCTCAAGGTCGCTCTCCCTATCCTTCAAGTCTTCGCCCGAACCGAAGCCCACCAATCATGGCACCGGAGCCTTACTTGCCGTTATTGTTCGTTTGCTGGGAATCGCGTGCGCGGCGGGCGCATTTCCCGGGGAATTGCCACGCTCGACCTTCTGCTTCTCCTCCCACCACTCCCGCCAGGCCGCCGCGCCGGGCAGGTCCTGGCCGGTGACCTTCTTCAGCTGGGCGGTGACCGCCTCGGCGTCGGGCCCCTTGGCTTCGTCGAGCAGCCCCACCAGGAAGCCGGGGTCCTCGAGGAGCCCGAGGGCCGCGACCGCCGCGTCGATGCGTTTGAACTCGCGCCCCTTGGACTCGGCCAGGGATTGCAGCCGGTTCTTGGCCTCGGGAGCGAGCTTCCCCTCCCTGAGCAGCTTCTCGATGGCCTCGCGGAAACGGCCGTAGGACTCGCCCAGCTTACTGCTGGCCGCCTCGCGCGCCTGGAAGTCGTTGTCGTCGAGCCCGCGGACGGCGTCCCCGAAGGCCTTGCGCTCCCCGTCGCCCGGCGGGCACAGTCTGGAGAGCACCTGGGCCTTCACCGCCGGGTCGCTGGGCATGGGCGGCGGCGTGACGCCCAGGTGGCGGAGCAGCGGCAGCAGGTCCTTCTCCACCATGCCGCGGTGCTCCTTCCGCAGCGCGGCGAAGGACGCGGCCTGGGCCTGGAAAACGTCCTTGTCGCGGACGAGGATGACGCGCACGCCGCCGTCCTTCCGCTGGGTCAGGCGCAGGAAGAAGGTGTCGTCGGCGTCGCAGCCTATGAAGCGCACCCGGCCATCGCCGTCGTCCTGGAAGTCGATCTGGCAGCCGGGCTCGTTCTGCTCGGAAAGGATGACCCGGAAACGGCCCCGGCCGGTCTCCATCCGCCCGGAGAGCTTGGCGCCCTGGAAGTGGGTGGAGCGATCCTCGCCGCTGGAGAACAATCCCCCGCCGCGGCTGCCGCCGGCCTCGCAGATCTCACCGAAGAGGCCGTCGATGCCCGAGGCTCCATTTTCCGCCTGCATCTCGGCCATCTTGGCGGCCTGCTCCTCGGGCATGCCCTGCTTGACGAAATTGTTGGTGAGCTCCCGGACTGCCTGCTCCTTGGTCTTGGCGCCCTCCTCCTGGACCTCCCGGTCGAGCTTGATCCCCTGCCTATCCCAGGAGAGGCAGAGCAGTCGGCCCAGCGGCTTGGCCACCTCCTGCAGAGCCCCTTTCTTCATGCCGGGCGGCGTCCTGGCGATCGGGCCAGCCGCCGGCGGCTCGGCCTCACCGGACAGCACCCGGCGAGTCGGGCCAGGCAGCAGGCCGGACAGGCCCGCGCATAGGATGAAGATCGGGAAACGCGCGATGTCCATCGCTTTGCAGACCTCTGGCGGCTTATGCCTTATGCTCCGCTCACGGCACCGCCACCGTTTCCTCGGCGGCGTAGACTTCGTCCAGGATCGTCACCCGCGAGTTCTGGGTGTCCATTACCCGGATCCGGCCGTCCGTGCTGCCGCGGAAGACCACGTGGGGCCGGGCGAAGGCCAGTCGGCCCCTGCCGTCGTCCATGTTGCCGTAGCGGCCGAAGCGCAGCAGCAGGTTGCCCTCGGTGTCCAGCACGTGCACGCACATCCGGAAGGCGTCCGGCACGAAGATCCGGTCGTGCAGGTCGAGGTCGAGCCACGAGCCGCTGCACAGGCAGATCCCCAGATTGGCCGGATACGGCGATGCCCCCATGAAGATCCAGTCGACGTTCCGGCACTGGCCTCGCCACTCCGCGCGCGGCGGACCGCACCACACCGTCTCCGGCTTCCTGAGCAGGTCCTCTTGGGTGACCGGCTGGGGATTGGCGCCGGCGGCCTTCTTCCATTCGAATCCGCCCCCCTGGTTGGAGATTTTTATTAGCGAGCTGCAGTTGAAGCCGTAGGGGCTCAGACCGCTGTGGCCCCGCGGGACGAAGGCACTGTGCCCCCTCGCCGCCAGAGCCGCTTCCAGTTCACTGGGCAGAATCCTGCCCACCGGGAAGAAGTGCTCGGTGGTATAGACGTTGCCCCGGCGGTCGCAGCGGACGCTGCGGGCCCGGCTGCCCGATTCGGGCAGGCCGAACACGAAGTCCCGCACCACCGTGCCGTCGGGGCGGACCTTGTCGACGCCGTCGGTCTGCTGCGAACTGTAGGTCGGGTGGGCCTCCTCCGGAAACGGGTTTTTCTTGAAGTACCGGATCAAGAGCTCGTTCTGGCTGCTGACCTCGTCCACCATCCAGTGGATGCGGCTGCCCCCCGCCCGATCCTTCGAGGAGATCCGCGCGTCGGGCCCCGGGAAAGGGACCTCCTTGCCCGCCGCGTCCGTCCGCGCCAGCCACGATCCCCCGAGGCGTTCGTGCTCCAGCCCGGGGCCGACGAACCGATAGGCGTAGCCGTCCCGCTGCAGGGCGCGTTGGCCGGCGATCGGCAGGGAGTCCGGGTCTTCGGTGCCGTTCCACACGGCGCTGTTCATGTCCACGTAGGGAAGTTGGCGGAGTTCCTTGCCGGCATCGGCCACCCGCACCAAACCGCACACGTAGCCCCTGGGCCAGACCATCTTGTCCGACGAGGTGCATCCCAGCCAGACCACGGGCTCCTTGCCGGCCACCGACAGCGCCATCCCGCAGAGCCGGGTTGGGCCGTAGGCGGGCATGCCCTTCGGACGGATGTCCTGATAGGCGTCGACCGACGCGAGCTCCTTGCCGTCCGCGGAGAACTTCAGCAGCTTCTCGGCTGTGGCGTGCTCCAGATCCCCCGCCCTGGCCCGTAACACGTATAGCGAGCCGTCCCTGGGATGAACGCGGACGTAGTAGGGCCGGTCGGTCCGGATCAGCTCGGTAGCTTCGCCCTTGGCGTTCAGCTTGACGACGCGGTTCGCGCCGCAGTCGGCGACGTAGAGGTTGCCGGCGCCGTCGGCCGCCAGGTCCGTCCAGGCCGAGCCCGCCTTGCCGTCGCCCTTCCAGAAGATCTCGGGCTTGCCGGCCGGATCCAGGTCCATCCGGTAGATCACCGTCTTGCCCGGCTCCTTGGGATCCGGCTTCTCCTGCCCGAATGCGAACAGCGTCCTGCCGTCCGGCCCGGCGGCCGCCATGGCCAGCCCCGGGGCGTTGGCGCGGGCGTCCCAGCTGTAGCTCTTCCCGGGAGGCAGGGGGCGGTACACGTCCTTCTCCGGGAAGGAGCCGTCGCTGCCCAGACGAATCAGCTCCCGCGGAGCCATCGCCAGCAGCAGATGCTTGCCGTCGGGCTCGATCGCCAGGCGCTGTGCGCCGATGGTCCGCGACTGATAGTAGAACCCCTCCTGCTCCAGGATCAGGCCCCCGTCCGCCAGCTTCAGCACCGGAAGCTGGGGATCGAGCCGCAGCTTGGCGGCCGGCGGAGGATAGACCTCGCGGACGTAGTTGCCCTCCGGATCGAGAACGATCAGATGCGCGAAGGCGGACTTCTGCCCGTTCCAGATGTAGCCGCCCAGGACGTAGATGCTGCCGTCCGGACCGGCGGCGATGTCCTGGATGCGCTGGATGTTCCGGCCGTCCCAGGGCACGCCCGGCAGGGAGGAGAACGCCCGGGTGGCATTGGCCGCGTTCTCGCCGGCATACCTCACGCCCAGGCCCAGACCTACGCGCACCTTGCACCCGCCTTCCGCCTTCGCCGAGGCTACGGCGGACACGTCGCCTGACGACTTCGGCGCGGCAAGCGGCCCGGCGACCAGCTTGCCGTCGTCATCCTTCCGGTCCCAGACCAGCGACTGCCTGAGGCTGTCCCTGGCCAACGGCTCGGGAGCGTTCGCCCCAAGCAACCCGGCGGCCAGGTGGCGGACCACTTTGCCGTTGGCATCCTGAATCTCCACGGCCACGTCGGTAGCCTTGTTGACCTCGAACTCGATCCGGACCTTGTCGCCATCGGCTTTGGCCGTCGGCTTGGCCTTGAACTCCACCCCCTCCTTCGGCGGCAGCCCCGGCACGCCCTGGCCGAAGCTGACGTCCGGAGCCTTGGCATCTGGATCCTCGCCGGCCGAGCCAGTCAGGCACCAGCCACCTATAACGAAGACCAGTCCCGCCAAAAACGGAGACAGCCGGGTTTGTCTCGCGATTATGTTCAGCACAGCCTTTCCTCCTTCCTCAATGCCTACCCCTGAGATCCCGCGCCGACGCCGCCAGCCATCACGGTCGGCTCGGGCCGGCCGCAGCTGGCTCGGACCACCAGTTCCACCGGCAGCCGCTCCCTGCGCGGCGCCCGGCGCGCCCCGGCCATCTGTTCCAGGAGCAGCCCGACCAGCGTGCCGGCCATGTCCTCCTGCTTGAACTCGAGCGCCGAGAGCTCGGCCAGCCCGGCCGGGTCCTCGACCAGCCGGTTGTCGCCGAAGCTAATCACCGAGAGGTCGCCAGGGCAGCGCAGCCCTGCAGTCCGCGCCGCGGCGATGAGCCCCAGGGCGATCTCGTCGCTGCCGCTGCAGATGGCCGCGGTTGGGCGCTCACCCTCCGGCGCGGCCAGCATTTGCATCAGGGCCTCCTCGCCGCCGCTGCGCCCGTCGGCCAGCCCGGTCAGGATCCATTCCTGTCCGGAACACCCGCCGACCCCGAGCGCCTCCTCGAAGGCGGTCGCCCGCTCCGAGCCCTGGCGCTGCCCGGAGGTGAAGAAGCTCAGGCGGACGTGTCCCTGCCCGCGGAGGTATTCCACAGCCTTCAGGATTGCCCCGCGGTTGTCGATATCCACTTGGTCGCAGCGCTCGGCCAGATCGTCGGGCAGCAGCCATCTTCCCGGGTGGCCTTCCAGCACGACCGGCAGTTTCGCGCGGATCCACGCAGCCAGTTCGAGAGAGGCGACGCCGCCCGTTGCCGGGGTGACGATCAGCCCGGCCGCCCCTGCACCTCGGCAGCGCCGGATGCAGTCGCTTTCCTGCGTTCCATCGAGGCGCGACGAGCAGATCAGCAGCCCCCGCCCGGACCTGGCCAGAAGGTTCTCGATGACGCCGATCGACCTGGACGGGGCGCGGCCGTTGTTGCTCACGTCCTGCCGGATCAGCCCGACCGGCCGTCCCCTGGCGGTCTCGCGCCGGAAGCTGACCACGCGGTAGCCCACCCGCGGACAGCACTCGAGCACGCCCTCGGCCACCAGTTTGCGGAGCGCCGAACGCACCGTGATCCGCCCGATCCGGTGCCGGGCGGCCAGCGTCCGCTCCGGCGGCAGGAGGTCGCCTGGCTTCGCGCCGCCCGCCTCGATGGCCGCGGCCAGAGCCTCGGCCATGGAGTCGAGCATCAGCCGGCCGTCCGTCTTCGGCCGCCCCGCGGGCAGCAGCTTCGGTTCCTTCCCGGTGCGCTTGGCCATCTCAACCTCCAACATGTGGTTCTGTTGTGGTGCTATACACCTGAGGCAGAGATTCTGTTGTCATGAAATGCCGAAAATCTGGCCATCGACGGTAACGTGCGGTAAGGCATCTTGCCATATCGGCGCGTGGTTGCGAACAATTCCATAAGACTCACAATATATGCGAGTTAAGAACTATATGTGGTTTCTGGAGACTTGCGGAAACCACTCGGCTAAATAAGATAGCTATTATAACAAAGGAATAGACATTTATGGCCGACCGGTGTATCCTCTTTCACCGGAGGATCCACCCGATGGCCGGCAAACTGGTCGCCACGCCCAAGTACCAGATGGTCAAGCAGGCACTCATGGACCGGATCGCCGGCCGGCGCTACTCGGCCGAGCTGGCCGTGCCGCCCGAGAGGGTCCTGGCCCAGGAGCTGGGCGTGGCGCCCATGACCGCCCGGCGCGCGCTGCAGGAGCTGGTCAGGGAAGGCATCCTGATCCGGGAGCGCGGCCGGGGCCGGGGCACGTTCGTGCGTCAGGGCGCCGTCCCGCCGGGCGGCGAGCCGGTCAAGGCGGATGCGCGCCTCCGCCGGGTGGGAGTCATCCACGCCTACGACTGGGAGCGGTTGCAGGCCTCGCCGGTCTACCATCTGACCTTCCTGGAGGTGCAGCGCGAGTGCGCCCGGCGCGGCGTGGGGCTCGAGCTGCTCCCCGTTCAGCCCGGCGACGGGAAGAACCCGGCCGAGCTCGCGCGCCAGGCCGGCTGCCAGGCGCTCATGGTTCTGGACTGGACCGAAGGGGCGCCCGAGCTTCTGGCGATGGCCGCCGACCGGCTTCCGGTGGTGGTCGCCGGGCCATTCCAGGAGATGGCCCCGCTCTCCTTCGTGGCCTCCAACGACTTCCAGGGCGCCTGGGCGGCCACCCGGCACCTCCTCGACCTGGGCCACCGGCAGGTGGCCATGGTCAACTTGCGGAAGATCGCCAAGGCCTCCTCCGACCGGCAGGGCGCCTGGGAAATGGCCCTGGACCGCGCGGGCATCGAGTCGGACGGCCTGCTCTACCGGGTCGGCCGGCTCAAGCAGGGCCAGGGCGAGGACTTTCAGGAGATAAAGGCCGCGCTGGTCGAGGCGTTCCGCCTCCGGCCGCCGCCTTCGGCGATCTTCGCGCGCGACGGCTTCATGGCCACCGCGGCCATCGGCGCGTTCCGCGAGCTCGGCCGGCGCTGCCCGGAGGACGTCAGCGTGGCCTGCGTGGGCCGGTTCTTCGAGCAGGCCCTGGACGGCCCGCGGCTGACGGCCGCCCAGTACGAGGACGGGGCGCTGGGGCGCGAGCTGCTGCAGCTCGTCGAGGACCAGCTCGCCGGGCGGCGCTCTTCTCCGGCCGGCGTGCTTCTGCCCATGCGGGTGGTCGAGGGGCAGACCACGCGGAAGGTCGAGTGAGAGGACGGAGGCGGTGCCGAAAGCGGATGGGTGGACGGTGGAGGGTGGAAGGTGGAGGGCAACGGGGACTTGGCGCTCAGCCCTCCACCTTCCACCTTCCACCTTCCACCGCCCAGAAAGTGGAGATCGACCATGCGACTGATTCCGACCTGCGCAGCGGTTCTGATGACTCTGACCGGCTTGGCCCCCGCCGGCGAGCTCAAGAGCCTGCCCGAGAATAAGTGGACCGAGCTGTCCGCCGGCACCGGGAACCCCTACGTCAACCCGGTCTACGATCCGGGGACGAAGCAGATTGTCATGCTCCTGGCCGGCGGCAACGGCACTGCGCACCTCGACCCGGCGACGGGCCAGTGGCAGCCGGGCCTGGCCCCGGCCGGCGGGGCCGAGGGTGGCGACCAGCCGCTCCTCAAGCCCTACGCGCTCGCCGGGGGGCGGCCCAACTATAAGAATATGCTCATTTACCACATGACCGCCTACGACTCCAAGCGCCAGAGGCTGATCGCCGGCGCGGGATCCTTCATGGCCGCCTATGACCCCCGGGAGAGGAAGTGGACCGACCTCGGAGCCAAGGTCGAGCTCTACGGCAAGCAGTACCCGGGGGCCGCGCCGGTGACCTGGGGCTCGATGTGCTACGACCCGGTCAACGACGAAATCGTCTGCTTCTCCGGCGGCGCCATCTACAACTTCGACAACTGGGAGAAGGACAAGGAGGTCACCGGCGCCTTCGGCACCTGGATCTTCAGCTGCGAGAAGAACCTCTGGACCCGCCCGAAGATCGGGCCGGCGGCGTTCTACAAGGCGCGCGACCTGGTCCGCCCGGTTCGCATCCAACTTCAGGATGTGATGAGCGCCACCGGCGAGGCCATCGTCGTGGACCGCGATGGCAAGGCCGAGGAGGCCAGAAAGCAGGTTGCCGGACAGGCCGTGGCCATCGAGAAGGCGGCTGCGGATCTCAAGAAGCTTGCCGCCGACGTGAAGGCACTCGGCACCGAGCCGCGGCTGGCCTCGGCTGCAGGCAAGCTCGAATCCGCAGCTGGCAAGCTCGTCAAGGACGGCTCCCTCGACGACATCTACAAGGCCCAGTTCGAGGCCCTGAAGCTCGTGACCGCCGCGGTCGACGAGGACCTCTGGAGCCACCCGCACTACCGGACGCTCTCGCGGATGGTCTACCTGCCGGAGCAGAAGGCCATCCTGCTCTTCGGCGGCCACGACCAGAACCAGATGCTCAACGACACCTGGCTGTACGACTGCACCAAGCGCGAGTGGCTGAAGAAGAGCCCCAAGACGCTGCCCCGGCCGCGGATGATGCAGGTCATGGTCTACGACGCGAAGCTCAAGGCGGCGGTCATGGCCGGCGGGTACTCCAGCTACTGGTTCGAGCGTAAGGACCAGGTCTGCGAGGAGGTCTGGACCTACGACGCGGCGGCCGACGACTGGAAGCTGGTCCTGGGCGAGTTCCCCTTCAAGCGCGGGGAGCCGTCCTACTTCGCGGAGTACAGCGAGGCCGACGATGCCATTGTCATGGTCCGCGGCGGGCGCGAGACCTTCGCGCTGCGGCTGGCGCCTGGCGCAGCGCTTCCCGCCCCGAAGACCGAGGCCTTTCCCAAGCCGGAAGACATCGAGCCCTTCCTGCCGCCGAAGGAGGACCCGGCGGTCGTTGAGCGCTGGAAGGCGCTGCCGGCCAACACCTGGGTCCCGGCCGACCCTCCCGGCTGGGAGCCGGGCGAGCACGGTTGGGGCATGATGGGCATGAACGGCCGGCTGCACGCCGCGATCATGTGGGGCGGCGGGCACTCCACCCACCAGGCCAACGAGATCAGCCTGTACTTCCCCGGGGCCAACCGATGGGTCCTGGCCTACCCTCACCACCGGATCGACATCCCGCCCTGGAACAAGGGCTGCGGCAACGCCGGCGGCGTGGACCTGCGCGGCGGGGTCTTCAACGAGCACGCCCGGCGGGGCCTGTCCGGCAACGGCGGCAAAACGCTGATCAACTTCCAAATCTTCAGCCCCTACTGGTACGGCCCGGAGGCCTTCTTCAAACAGCCCGAGTCCTGGGGCCGGACCACCACCTTCGAGTTCGACATGTTCTCCCGGCGCTGGCGGATGCCCCTGCCGGCCGTCGGGACCGCCGGCATGTGCTACCCGTACAACGCCAAGAACACGGTGATGGCCGTGGATGCCAGCGGCGCACGCTACTGGGATTCGGTCGAGGGGACCTGGAAGGTGGCCAGCGACGCCAAGTGCCCGACGCCCCCGGGCGCCGGCGAAGGGGCTGGGAACCTCTTCATCGAGAAGCGCAACCAGGTGGTGGTCATCGGCCCGGTCGGCAAGGAGGGCACGATCCAGACTTGGGCCCTGGACATCGCCGCCGGCGCCTGGAAGAATGTGGACCCCAAGGGCGTCCCGCCCGGCCGGCCCACGGCGCTGGCCTACTGCGAGGCCGACGACTGCGTCTACGCCGGCTGCTTCACCGGCTTCGACAAGAAGACGCCCGATGGGCAGGAGGCGGTTTACTCGTTCAAGAAGAACGAATGGACCAGTCTCCCCACAAAAGTCCAGAAGCGGGTCATCAAGCCCGGCCAGCCCTGGAGACCCGAGGGCATGGGGGCGCACCACACCGGCTGGAGCAAGATCGCCTACAGCCCGCGCTACAACCTGCTCATGAGCTTCCAGGAGAACGGCGGCATGTGGGTCATGCGCCCAGACTTCGAGAAGCTGGATTGGGGGAAGTGACATGAAACTCGCGACTACGATCATCCTCGGATTGGCAGTCCCCTTCGCGGCGGCCCTGCCGCTCGCCGCCGGCGAACTGCCCGCCAACAAGTGGACCCGGCTCGAGACCAAGGCCGAGCCCGGCTACGTCTGGAGCGGGCCGGTGTGGGTCCCGTCGCGCGGGCAGCTCCTGCACTGGGGCGGGCAGGAGCACGGCAAGCCCAGCCGCAACGATGTCCGGGCCTTCGATGCGGCGGCGCTCGACTGGGCCTCGGACTACGAGAGCGACCCGCCGAGCGGCGCCTCGGGGCAGAGCTACGCCGGCGTCGGCGGCATGGCCAAGTCCGGCCGGCCGCGGCCCTATTACGTGATCCAGGGCGGCTGCTGGGACTCCAAGCGCGAGCAGCTCGTCTACACCATGAAGGGTCTGATGGCCGCCTACGACCCCAAGGCCAAGACCTGGAAGGACCTCGGCGCCAAGACGGTCATGCCCTGGCCGGTGGAGTACATCACCGACACGATCGCCTTCAAGACCGAGACGCCCGGCGGCCCGCCGGTCTACGGCGTGGGCACCTGCTACGACCCGGAGAACGACGAGATCGTGCTCTTCCCGCACTTCGATGCCAAGAACCGCATGCTCCGCGACGCGACCGGGCAGATCACCGGCCACTACGGCACCTTCCGCTACAGCTTCAAGGACAACGCCTGGACGCTGGTGAGTGACTCGATTGGCTCGGACGAGGTCAAGGCTGCGCGCAAGGGGCTCGTCGCGGTCATGGCCAAGGTCAGCTCCGCCATGGACGCGGCGTGGGTCCTGAATCGCAAGCCGGATCCAGCCAAGGCGGCGGAGGCCGCCAAGCAGGTCGAGGCCGCCGCGGGCGAACTCGAGAAACTCGCCGTGCCGGCGGATGCCAAGGCGGGCCTCGCGCCGGTTGCCGGGCTGCTCAAGTCCGCGGCCGCGGCGCTCTCCGGCGGGAAGGCCGGCGACGCCATGAAGCCGGCCCGCGACGCGCTCTGGGCCGTGAACGAGGCCCTCGACGGCGCGCTCCGCGTCGAGCCACCGGCGCGGACCGCGGCGTCGATGGTCTACGACCCGAAGAACAAGTGCATCGTGATGTTCGGCGGGCAGACCACCGTCTCGCGCACCGACATCGGCGCGGGGCTGGCCCACACCGGCCTGGACGACACCTGGCTCTACGACGTCAAGACGAAGCAATGGCGCGAGGTGGCCAAGGCCAACCGCCCGCCGAGGACGCGCATCCCGCTGCTCGCCTACGATCCGGAGAGCGGCCTGGTGCTGCTCGTGACCATCTCCGGGAACGTCTGGGACTCGCGCGTCCCGCGCAAGGTCGCCCTATGGACGCTCGACGCCGCCAAGGGCGAGTGGAGCAAGCGCGACGAGCAGCCCTGGGTCGGCGAGATCGTCACCAATTCCGGCGGCGGCAGCGAGGGGCCCAAGGCCCAGATGCCCATGGACATGTTCGGCTTCGACGCGAAGAACCGGCTGCTCCTGGTCATGCAGCCGTTCAAGGGCGGGCAGCTCACCTGCGCCATGAAGCTGGACCTGGCCAAGCTGTCGTCCGAGCCGGCCCCGGCCGCGCAGCCCGCGCCGCCGATCAAGCCGTACGCGCCGGATCTGACCGACGACCCGGCCTGGGTCGCGAAGCTCAAGGCCCTGCCGGCCAACACCTGGGTGGCGGCCAAGCCGCCACAGGAACCTTCGCGGCGCGACTGGGGCATCATCACGGTCGACCCGCAGCGCGGGTGCCTGGTGTACTTCGGCGGCGGGCACTCCTCCTACCAGTGCAACGACGTGGCCGTCTACTCTGTGGGCGGCAACAAGTGGGTCACCGGCGCCGGCGACCACAACGGCCACGTGCCCAACAACGAATGGGAAGGTTCGACCCTGGGTCACCGCGGCGGCCCGCCCACCGGCCACCAGCGCAATACCTACCAGTCGTTCGACGGCCGGATGTACCTCTTCTACGGGACGCAGGACAAGCTCCCGGGCAACTACATCTTCCACGCCGACCCGGACTACGCCCGCTTCTACGACCTGGACCGCGGCGGGGTCTGGCGCGACCTCAAGATCGGGGCCATCGAGCGGCCCGAGAAGGTGCCGCCGGCGCTCTATGTCTCGGTCGCCGATCCGAAGGGCCGGCTCTTCACGCTGATCGGGGAGGCCCCAGGCTACTACGCGGCCAACAACATCCGCTTCTTTGTCAGCTGCCTGGACCTCAATGAGAACAAGCTCGTCGTCAAGGACGTGCCCAAGCCCTTCCCGGAGCAGCGCGGCCTGGGCGAGGGCCGGCCCTTCTGCTACGCCTCCGACCGCGACCAGATCATTCTCATGAACGGCAAGCCGGAGGATGCCTCCAGGAACTACAGCGAGGACGCCAAGAAGTTCCCGCTCAAGCAGGTCACCTACGCCTACGACTTCAAGGAGAACAAGTTCTCGGAGCTGCCCGCCAAGAAGACGCCACCCGTACGGCCCGTCCAGGTAGTCGAGTACTGCGAGGCCCAGAAATGCCTGCTCGCCGTGCTCGGCGACCAGCAGTGGGTCTACTCCTTCGAGAAGGGCGACTGGGCCGAGCTGGAAATGAAGACCGAGGGTGGCAAGATGGGCTTCCAGCATCCCTACAGTCAGATGGTCTGGGTCGCGAAGTACGGTGTCTTCGTCAACTTCGCCGGCAACACCTGGGTGATGCGCCCGGACTTCAGCCAGGTGAAGTGGGAATAGGAGAGACCCGATGAGAGCCCTGAGCCTTGCCGCCACGATCCTGGCCACGCTGACCGCCTCGGCTGTCTCCGCCGGCGAATCCGGCGGCATGCCCGAGTTGCCGGTCAACAAGTGGACCCTGCTGCCCACCAAGTCGGCGCCGCTCTACTGGCACGCCATGCCGGTCTACGCCCCGAGCCGTGGGCAGGTCTTCTTCTGGGGTCGGGACGGAGCCAGCGGCGGGGGCGGGGAGTCGGGCATCGCCCGCAACGACATCTGCGCCTTCGACGCCGCCAAGGGCGAGTGGGTCTCCGACGTCCCCAGCGCCTCGCGCAAGGAACTGGCCGACGCCCGCAACGCCAACCTCGGCGTGGGCTTTGCCGGCCGCGCGGCCATGCTCCCCGGCGGCACGCCCGTGCCCTCGACCATCTCCTGCGGGGGAACCTGGGACTCGAAGAGGAACGAGATCGTCTACACGGTGGGCGGCCTGACCTTCGCCTACAACCCCGAGGCGAAGAAGTGGCGCGACCTCAAGGCCGAAAAGGCGCCGCGCGTCTACGGCCCCGGCGCCGGCTACGATCCGGTCAACGACGAGATCGTGCTCTTCCCGCACTTCAACGCCAACAACAACGATCTTGCCCGGGTCAACGGCAACGTGACCATGCACCAGGGCACCTGGGTTTACAGCTTCAAGGACAACACCTGGCGCCGCGCGGGCGACTCCTTCGGTTCCGAGGAGGTGAAGAAGGCCCGCAAGGCGCTCCTGGAACTCATCGCCAAGGTCAGCGCGGCGACCGACGGCGCCTGGACGCTGCGGCGCACCAAGGACGCAGTCAAACCCGAGGATGTCCAGAAGGGCTTCGCCGAGGCGGCCGCCGAGTTAGACAGGCTGCCGATGCCCGCCGACGCGAAAGCGGTGCTCGCCAAGGCAGCCGCGCCGCTTAAGGAAGCATCCGACGCCGCCGCGGCCGGCAAGTGGGACGAGGCCCTGGCCGCCGGCGGGCGGGCCCTGTGGGTCTGCGACGAGACGCTCGACAAGCCGTTGCGGGTCGAGCCGCCCGCCCGTTGCGCCACGCCCCTGGTCTACGATCCCAAGAACCAGTGCCTGGTCATGTTCGGGGGGCACACCGGCCTCGTGCGCCTCGACCTCCAGACTCCCGAGAACAAGGGCGGCGAGCCCGGGCGCCTGAACGACACCTGGATCTACGACTGCAAGACGCGGCAGTGGCGCGACGCCTCCAAGGGCACCCGTCCGCCGCCGACGCTCTGGCCGGGCGTGGTCTACGACCCGGTTTCCGGGCTGGTGCTGCTCGTCACCCGCACCGGCAACCCCTGGAACGCCGCGGCCGGAGGCAAGGCCGCCATCTGGGGTTTCGACGCCGCCAAGATGGAGTGGAGCAAGCTCGACGAGCAGGCCTGGCCGGGGCCGGTCTGCGGCAACGCCTGGACCGGCTGGGGCACGGTCATGCAGGAGGTGGCGCTCGACGCCAAGGCCGGACTGCTGCTTCTCCTACAGGTGCGCCGTGAGGGGAACAGTGCCTCGCAGGAAACCTTCGCGCTCAAGCTCGACGTATCGAAGATGACTCCCGCCCCCGCGCCGGCCTGGAAGGAGCCCGAGCCCATCCGGCCGCAGGTGATCCCGCCCGACGATCCGGCGGTGGTCGCCAAGCTCAAGGCGCTGCCCGCCAACAAGTGGGTCCACGTCCGGCCGCCCAACGACGGCCCCACCCGCGACTGGGGCAACGCCGCCTGCGACCCGGTCCGCGGGCACGTCTACTACTTCGGCGGCGGGCACTCCACCTATCAGGTCAACGACGTGGCCATCTACGCGCCGGGCGTCAACAAGTGGTTCTACGCCGCCGGCGACCACAACGACTGGGTCCCGCCGGCCGGCTGGGACGGCTCCAACCCCGGCCTGCGCGGCGGCAGGAACGCCGGCCACCAGCGCAACTCCTACGTGGCGCTCGACGGCCGGATGTACTCGGGGCTCGGCGCCGAGAGCCGGCGCTGGGGCGCGGAGAGCGCCAAAAGGGACTACCAGCGCTACTCCTGGTTCTACGACGTGGACCGCGGCGGCGTCTGGCGGATGGTGCCGCTCGAGGCGAAGAAGGGCGAGGGCGTCGCCGGCCTCTGGGGCGGCACGCACCTCTCCTCGCCCGACGGCCGGCTGTTCGGCTTCGGCGGGGCGCTCGAGCCCTACGACGGGCGCTTCTCGCCCGGCGAGATCTACTTTGCGGCGTTCGACGCCTTCCGCAACCAGCTCTCCGTGCAGAAGGTCGCGCCCGGCCCGAACTGCGATCCCAACGAGGATCGGCCGTTCTGCGTCCTTGGCGACAAGAACCAGGTCTTCTTCTACGAGTGCGCCATGGAGAACAAGGCCGTCAAGAAGCAGGGCACCTGGGTCTACGACATCAAGACCAACGCCTTCATCGACCTGAAGCCCAAGCGCCAGCCGCCAGCCGACCCGCAGACCGTCGAGTACCTCGCCGGCCAGGACGCGGTCTTCGCGGTGATCCGCGGCGGCGCGCAGTGGGTATACTCCTTCAAGGAGAAGGCATGGGCGCCGCTGCCGCTCGAGTCCGACGGCAAGCTGGGCTTCGCCACGCCCTACGCCCAGACGGTCTACTCAGCGAAGTACGGGGTGCTGGTCAACCTCGGTTACGCCAGCGGCGGCACCGCGGTGATGCGGCCGGACGTGAGCCAGATGAAGTGGGAGTAGGCGGAGAACGCTTGCATGGCTTTCGCGCTGGACAAACCCGACAGGAACCGCGGCATCATCGAGGTCACCGGGGAGGTGCTCCACCGGATGGCCGAGGGACTGGGCTTCAACTGGTACTCCTGCTACGGGCCGGAGACCTATCCCGCACCCGGCGACGACGGGCGCTGGGCGCGGATCTTCGCCCACGCCGAATGGCTGAACATGCGCTTCATCCGCTTCGGTCAGTCCGCGGGCAGGATCAGCGACGACGCCGGAACGTTCCGCCCGGACGACCTGTCGTTCGACCAACTCCGGCGCGTGAACGGTTGGGCCGAACGCTGGGGCGCTTCGATCGTCCTGGATCCGTTCGGCATTCCCAAGGCGTTTCAGTACGAGCCGTGGCCGGGGGCGCCGGGCGTCTGGGGGCGCGAGGGGAGCTACCACCTGGGCGTCCGCGACATCGACGCCTACGTCGGCCGCTTCGTGGTTCCCTACGTGCGGCATGTGGTCAGGGAACTCGGCTGCAGGGCCGTGACGTGGTTCAACCACGTTAACGAGCCCCTGCGCGGGGCCGTGTGCGCCACGCCTCCGGGCATCGACGATCATGCCCGGTACGTCGAGGTGCTCAAGGCCATCCGGCAGGGGCTCGACGAGGCGGGGCTGTCCGGCATCGGCAACATGGGACCGGACACGCACACCCACCACTACTGGCCGATCGACCACATGCTGGAGATCGGCGCGGACCCCGATCCGGCGATCCAGGCCTATTGCATGCATCACTACCAGAGCCGCTTCGACTGGGACGCGCCGACGGGCGTGGTCAACTCCAAGCCCATGACCGAGACCGTCGAGCAGCACCTCAGGCGGTATTGCCGTTACGCCCAAGGGAAGCGCAAGCCGTACCTGGTCACGGAGATCGGCATGTTCCATTTCGGGTGGGCCACCGGCGACCCGGCGGGCATCGCCCGTCACGACAACTCCGTCCTGGAGGCCGAATTCATCGTCCGCGGCATGGCCGAGGGCGCCGACGGGTTCCTGCGCTGGGCGTGGCTCAACCCCGGCACGCACGACGGCTGGTGGCAGCTGATTGACACGGTTGGCGGCAGCGACGCACCGCTGCGGGACCCGTACCATGGCTACGGGACGCTCTATCGCTACGTGTCGCGGAGGCCGGAAATCGTGAAGGTGGAAGTCGCACAGGAAACGGGCGGCGGGCCGCGGACGATCCACGCCACGGCGACGATCAACGCCGACGGCTCGCGCACGTTGCTGGTGGTCAACGATTCCTACGCGACCTGCGCGCCGGTCACGGTCAGGCTTCCCACCGGCGGGGCGGCGGTCGTGCGCAAGATCGTCAACGACCCGGTCCGGAAGCACCACGAATGCGAGCCGCTGGCGGTCTCGGGCGGGGCCATCGAGATAGCCGACGCCCTGTCCCCGATGAGTCTGACCGTGTACACGACATGCGAGAAGTCGTGAGCAACTACCAGGGAGGACGGGCATGCACTGGAGAATCGTGACGGCAGCCGTTCTGGCCCTGCTGGCCATCGATGGCCCGGGCCATCGTACCCGAGCCGGCGAGAGCGCCCCGGCGGATCAGGCCGTCGACGTCTGGATCCCTAGCGGCCAGTCCAACGCGTGCGGACGGGGACGACCCCCGGGCCCGCCGGCCAGTGCGGCTGTGGAGGCCTTCGACCCCAGGGGCGGCAAGTGGGTTCCGGCCCGCGATCCTCTTCCGGGCATGGGCACCTCAGGCGTCGGTCCCTGGCAGGCGGCGGCGGCGGAGTACGCCGCCAGAACCGGCCGCAAGGTCCGGCTGGCCGGCTGGGCGGAGGGCGGCATCAGCATCGACTTGTGGGACGCGGCCAAGGGCAGCGGCTGGCGCGCGCTCTCCGGCGTGCTGGAGCGCGCCGGCAAAGGAGCCGGCGTCCTTCTGTGGTACCAGGGAGAAGCCGACTGCGGCAAGGCGCCCGACAGGTACCTGGCCCAGTTCAAGGACCTGACCGAGCGCGTCCGGAAGGGCTGCGACAACCCGGGGATGACGGTGGTCGTGGTCCAACTCTCCGCCTACCAGGCAGGCTACGACCTGGGCAAGGACCCGCCCGCGAAGAAGCCTTTGGCCAGGGGCGACAAGAGCCAGATCATGCTCATGCGCGAGACCCAGCGCCAGTGCGTCCTCGGTGACGACCGGGCCATTCTGGTCACGGCCATGGGGCGCAAGACGCAGGACTACTGGCACCTCAGCACCGAGGGGCAGACCGAACTGGGCGGGGAGATCGGCCGGGCGCTGGCCGCCCGGTTGCACAAGGTCGACACCGGCTGGCCTGGGCCGGTGCTGGACGCGGCCGTGCTGGGCGACGACGGCAAGACCGTGATTGCGCACTTCGCCGAGGTCAAGAAGCTGACCGGGCTCGCGGCCGCCGACTTCGGCTTGGTGGGAACAGGCGCCAAGGCCGCGGAGGTCCAGGCGGCGGCGGCCAAGGCCGAGGCGTTGGGCGGGACGCTGGTCAAACTGACCTTCGAAGAGCCGGTCAAGCTGCCGGCCGCCCTGGTCTACGGTCTGGGCAGCGCGCCCGCCGCTGGGCTGGTCGACGAGGCCGGCAACCGGGCGCCCGCCGTGCAGCTGGAGATAACCCAGGGCAAGGCCCCGGAAGACAAGGAGACCGCCGCGCCCAACGGGGCGGGAGCGGCGGCCCGGCGCTGATGCGCCCGGACTTCAGCCAGTTGAAGCGGAGTTAGCGAAGAGAGGTCGGCATGGTCCCCAAGCATTTCGCCATGGTCATGGTTTCGGTGTTGTCCTTTGGCACCGGAGCTCTCTGCGCCGCCGAGCCGGCCGCGGCTCCCGCCGACGTCAGGCTCCCCGGCATCTTCAGGGACAACATGGTCCTGCAGCGCGAGATGCCCGTGCCGGTCTGGGGCATGGCTGCTCCCGGCGGAGAGGTGACGGTCAGGATCGCCGGTCAGGAGGCCAAGGGCCAGGCCGACGCGAAAGGGAACTGGTCGGTGAAGCTCGCCGCCATGGACGCTGGCGGACCGCACGAGATGACGGTCTCCGGCAGGAACACGCTGACTCTCAAGAACGTCATGGTTGGCGAGGTCTGGCTCTGCTCCGGACAGTCGAACATGGAGAAGCCCGCATACGCCGGGCACCCGATCCCCGACGCCAAGCATCCCGATCTCCGGTTGCTCAATGGGCCGTGGGTCTCCTGGGTGGCCTGCGATCCGAACAGCGTGGCCCGTTTCTCGGGGGCGGCCTACTTCTTCGGCCGCGAGGTTCAGGAGAAGCTTAAGGTCCCAGTGGGGCTGATCCTCGGCGCGTCGGGCGGCACGCGGATCGAGCACTGGACGCCGGCGGTCGGGTACGAGGGGCCCGCCGGGATCGGCAAGGCCAGGGCCGAGGACGGCGGCTGCTACAAGGAGCGGATCCGGCCCTTCGCCCCGTTCGCCATCCGGGGGGTCATCTGGTACCAGGGCGAGAGCAACTGCGACGGCGCCGATCATGATTTCTACACGAAGAGGATGGAGGCGCTGGTCGGCGGCTGGCGGAAAGTCTGGAAGCAGGGCGACTTCCCCTTCTACTTCGTGCAGCTCGCCCCATGGAAGTACGACTCCGCCAAGCCGCAGATGCTGCCGCTGATGTGGGAGGCCCAGACGAAGGCGCTGAAGATTCCCAACACCGGGATGGCGGTGATAACCGACATGGGCAATGCTGAGGATATCCATCTAGATGCCCGCGGTCAGTCCGTGGTCGGCCACCGCCTGGCCCTGCTGGCGCTGGCCAGGACTTACGGCCAGGACAAGCTGGTGTGCTCCGGGCCGGTCTACAAGTCTATGGCCGTTGAGGGCGGCAAGGTTCGCCTGAAGTTCGAGAGCGTCGGCGGCGGATTGGCTTCGCGCGACGGCAAGCCTCTCGACTGCTTCGAGATCGCTGGCGAGGACCGCAAGTTCGTCCCCGCCAAGGCGGAGATCGACGGAGAGGGCGTGGTCGTGTCCGCCGATGGCGTCACCGCCCCGGCCGCGGTGCGCTTCGGCTGGTCCAACACCGCCATGCCCAACCTGATCAACAAGGAGAAGCTGCCGGCGGCGCCGTTCCGCACGGACAGCTGGTGAAGCCCCGGCCAGGAAGGAGAAGGAGCCCATGCCCAGGACCGTGAAGCTGACCCGTTACGACGGCAACCCCATCCTCCGGCCGATCCCGGAGCACACCTTCGAGGCCCAGAACGTCTCGAACGCCGCGGCCATAGTCCACGACGGCCGGGTGCATCTGCTCTACCGATCGGAGGGCTTCGAGAACCGCTGGCCGAACACCAAGACCTGGCCGAAGACCTACCTGGGCCTGGCCACGTCGAGGGACGGCCTGCACATCGACGAGCGCCTGGACCGCCCAGTGATCGGCCCGGAGCCGGCCGGCGAGTACGGCTGCTGGGGCATCCAGGACCCGCGCCTCGTGAAGATCGGCGACACCTTCTACGCCACGACCGCCGGCGTCTCGCCCTGGGGCGACCGGGTGATCCTCTACACCTCGAAGGACCTGCGCTCGTGGGAGAAGCGCGCGCTGATCAAGCCCGAACACGAGATGCGCACCGCCGGGATGTTCCCTGAGAAGTTCGGCGACGACTACTGCTTCCTGCTCCGGCCCGATCCCAACATGTGGATCGGTTACACCCCGGACTTCGTCCACTGGCGCGGCTACAAGCTGATGTTCGAGGTCAAGCGCGGCTCGTGGTACGGCCGGAAGCTGGGTCTGGGCGCGCCGCCCATCCGCCAGGACGACGCCTGGCTGCTCTTCTGGCACGGCAAGGCCGACACCCAGGACGGCACCTATTCGCTCGGAGTCATGTGGCTGGACCTCGAGGACCCGGGCCGCATCATTCGGGTCCAGGAAGAGCCCATCCTCCGCGCCGAGCTCGAGTGGGAGCGGGTCGGCTACTACCCGAACGTTGCCTACACCTGCGGCGCGGTGCAGCTCGGCGACCAGTACCTCGTCTACTACGGGGCGGCCGACCGGGTCCTGGCCGTGGCCAAGGTCCCGGTCGCCGACTGCCGGCTGTGAGTGGGCCAGTCAGAGGAGAACAAGGAGAGAGCATGTACGACCTGAAGCTGTCCGCATCCGAGAAGGCCGAGTACCTGGAGGCCGCGCGACTGGCCGGCTACTGGCTGGTCAACACCCAGAACACGCCGGCGCGGCCCTGGGGCCCGTACTACGTGGAGGACAGCGCCGACGCCGGCCGCTTCCTGGAGAAGACCTGCCCCTCGCGCGACTACCGCAAGCCGGCCGGGGTGTGGCTGACCGGCCTCTACCTCTGCAGCCTGGCCGAGCTGCCGGAGGCGCCGGTGCTCGACAAGGGCCTCTACCAGAACGCCCTGAAGCTCGGCGCGAAGTACCTGAAGAGCCTGCAGTGCTTCGACGCCCGCTGGCCGAAGGCGGTCGGCGGATTCCACGAGGTCTACCCGGGGCACGAGTACTCCGCGCCGCGCGACGCGGCCACCGGGGCCTACGCCCTGCTAGCACTTTACCTCGAGACCGGCGAGAAGGACTGCCTGGATCGGACCCTCCGTTTCGCCGAGTGGTACTCGACCCACGGCTCCGACCGCGACGGGTTCCCCTGGGACGACTTCGATCTCCCGAGCGGCAAGGGCACCAGCCGGAAGCGCGGCGACTGGCAGGCCGGCGGCGCGCTCCTCTACTACCAGCTCTGGATGGTCACCGGCGACGCGCGCTGGAAGAAGGCCCTCAGGCGCGTTCTCGATGTGCTCGTGAAGATCTGTGCCGGTGGGCCGAAGGGCGACACCGCCTATACCTTCCACGGCGACTGCACCATCTCGGTGGGCAACGACGACTTCGCCAACACCGTGCTCCTGGCCGGCCACGAGGTCTTCGGGGAGCAGCGCTACCTGGAGCTCTTCGCCTCGCGGGTCCGCACCGAGCTCGAGCGCCAGGACGAGCGCGGTGCCTTCCCGGGCTACGGCGGGACCTTCGTGACCGCGCTCGAGCTCCTCGAGGCCCTGGACTACTCCGCCGCCAAGGGCGTCGAGATCATGCCCGAAGCGGAGCTTCTCGAGCCGCTCATGCGCGCGGCGCGCTTCAGCCTCTCGCTCCAGGAGAAGTCGAGCCCCGACCGCTGGATGCTCGGCGGGGTCTACGGCCAGAGCAACTACGCCCACGCCCGCGACGTGGTCCACGGCCGCGACTGCGGCTACGGCCTGCAGCTCTGGCTGCGCCTCGCCGGCCATCGGGCCTCGACCTACACGGTGCTGGGCTGGGAGCGGAGGGGCTCCGGGAGGAAGGGCCGGCCCTGAAGAAGGGGGGCTGGTGCAGCGGCGCCCAGCGCGTGGCTGGGTGCCAGCCTGCCGCAGCCGAGCGGCTCTACCGGCTGGCCGTCGTTTCTCCGCTGGGCACGCAGGCCGCATCATCCGGCGGGGGGGCCACGGCGCGCTTTGCGGCCGGTGTGCGTTCCGCGAACCTGCGCTGGAAGTCCGCGTAGGCCCGGCAGTCCCGGCGGAAGTTGCTCCGGTACGACAGGTTGCCGATCAGGCTGATCAGCGGCGCGTGCAGCCGCCACAGGCTGCTCCAGGTCCGGTGCAGGATGCGCGGCAGGGCGTAGAAGCTCCGGTTGCAGGCGACCATCTCCCCGATGATGCCCTCCATCGAAAGGCGTTTGTAGCGGGCCACCGGGAAGGTCAGCGTGTAGTAGTTCCAGTCCTCCGGGAACCGGTCGAGGGCCAGGCGATCTTCGGAGCGCATCTGCTCCCAGAGCCGGGTGCCGGGCAGGGGCGTCAGGAAGAGGGTGTTGAGGTTGTCCACCCCGTAGCTGCCGGCCACCTCGGCGATGCGCCGGCCGATGCCGGGCTCGTCCACGTCCAGGCCGATGATGAAGGACCCCACCACCATGATGTTGTGCCGCTGGATGCGCCGCACCGAGGCGCGGAAGTCCCGGTTCTTGATGATGTTGAACTTCTTGCCGATCTCGCGGAGCCCCTCCACCGAGGGGGACTCGAAGCCGATGAAGATGCCCCGGCAGCCGGCGGCGGCGGCCAGGGCCATGAGCTCCTCGTCGTCGGCGAAGTTGATGGTGGCCTGGGCCACCCAGCGGTGGCGAGCCCCCGCCCGGGCCATGGCCCGGAACAGTTCCTTGGCGCGGGCGATGTGCGCCGGGCTCGTGCCGATGAGGTTGTCGTCGACCACCAGAACGTGTTTCTCGCGGATCGCCAGGAACTCCCGGACCACGTCGTCGACGGGCCGCTGCCGGTAGTGGGCGCCGTTGAAGGCCGTCACGCTGCAGAAGCTGCAGTTCAGCGGGCAGCCGCGCGTGGTCTGGATGGCGCCGAAGGCGTAGCCCCCGGTGGTCAGATCGTGACGGGCGGCGGGGACGGTTGCGATGTCGGCCAGGCCCCCCTTGTAGCGGCGCTGCAGACACCCATGTCGCGCGTCCTCCAGGACCCGCGGCCAGACTCCTTCGGCCTCCCCGGTGACCACCGCGTCGACGTGGGCGGAGACCTCGTCCAGGCACATGGTGGCGTGGATCCCTCCCATGACCACGGGCACGCCCATTCCCCGGAAGTGCGCGGCCACCTCGTAGGCCCGGTTGGCCTGCGAGGTGAAGGCGGTGATGCCCACCAGGTCCGGGCGGGGCAGGGCAGCGTAGTCCGGCAGGCCCAGGTTCTCGTCGAGGATGCGGACCTCCCACTCCGGCGGGGTCATCCCGGCCAGCACCATCAGGCTCAGCGGCTTCCACACCCGGTAGCGGTTCCAGCGGCTCTCCTTGACGTGGACCATGCTGACCAGCGGATTGGAGGGGTTGATCAGATAGAGCCTCCGGCCACCGGCGGGGGCGACGGAGCGTGCGGCCGGCTGGGCGCTCACGGCCGGACCCTTCCGGACTCCAGCCTTGCGACGCTCGCAGCCAGCTCGCGCAGCTCCTTGCGCATCTCCGGGAGCGTGGCCAGGGTCGCGTAGGCGCGCCGGGCCTGGCCGAGGGGCATGAGCGGCAGGCCCCAGTAGACTCCGGCCTTGTCGACGTCGCCGGATACTCCGCTTTGGGCGGCGACGATCACGTCCGGGGCGATCCGGAGGTGGCCGGCCACCCCCACCTGACCGGCCAGGACCGCGCGGTCGCCGACCGTGGAGCTGCCGGAGATCCCCATCTGCCCGACCAGGCGCACATCCTCGCCGACCTGGACGTTGTGGGCCACCAGCACCAGGGCGTCGAGCTTGGTGCCGCGGCCGATCCGCGTGGGGCCGATCGCCCCGCGGTGGACCGTGCAGCACGGGCCTATCTCCACGTCGTCGCCGATCTCCACCCAGCCGAGCTGGGGGATCTTGACCAGCCGTTTGTCGGGACCGGGCGCGAAGCCGTAGCCGTCGTTGCCGATCACCGCGCAGGCGTGGATGCGCACCCGTTTGCCGATCTGGCAGCGCGGGTAGATCACCGCGTTGGGGAATATCTCCGCCTCGTCCCCGATCCGGCAGTCGTCGCCGACGCAGACGCCAGGATGAAGCGTGACCTTCCGGCCGAGCATGGCTCGCGCGCCAACGTGCGCGCCCGGGTGGATCGAGCAGCCCGCGCCGATCACCGCGCTGTCCGCGACGTGCGCGCCGGGGGCGACCCCCATGACCGTCCGGGGAAAGAGGCCCTCGGCCACGACCGCGGCCGCCTGAGCGTAGGCCAGGTAGGGGTCTTCGGCCAGGATGGCGGTGAAGCCCGCACCCGGCGACTCCCGGCGGAGGATCACCGCGCCGGCACGGCTCCCGGCCAGGTGCCGCTCCCAGCGGGGGTCGGCCAGGAAGGACAGGTCCTCCGGCCCGGCCGCATCGAGCGACGCCACGCCCGTGATCCGGCGGGTCCCATCGCCGACGATCCTGCCCCCGCAGGCCGCGGCCAGTTCCGCCACGCTCCAGGATTTCTGCTGGTTGACGGTCATTCAGTATGCTCCTTGCGTCGGGTCCAAATGCACATGCCGCCGCGAATCGCCTCGCGGCCGGATGTCTGCCTGTAGTGCGTGGGAATCGGCGTCCAGGCTCTCAAATGCGGCCGGAGTACAGCCCGGGCGCGGGGTGGACGGCAATCACGCCGGCCCCCAGCGGGCGGCCCGCAGCTTCCGAAGCCGGCCCATCAAGCCTTCCAGCCGGTCGGCGAGCCGGCTGCTGCCGATGGTGCGGAGCAGCGCCTCGGCCCGCGCCAGACGGAAGAGGGCCAACGCATAGTGCCCCTCCCCGCCCGCGTCACCGCCGCCGTTCTTGATGGCTCCGACCGGTCCGGCGGCCCGGAGCAGCCAGTTCTGCGCGCTCCGCTTGTCCGCGAGCAGCGCCGGGGCCATGCGCGTCTGTTCCACCAGGGCGATGATCTCCCAGAACTTCTCCTGCACGCCGTCTGGGCGAGGGGGCCTCCGGCTCCTATCAGCGGCCGCCAAGCGGCCTCCTTGCAGTCGCCTTCCCGCGCGGCGCGGCGCTCCGGCCGTCACCGGGCGCGGGGGCGAACTGACGGTCGAGCGCCTCCCGGATGCCGGCTTCGACGCTGGCCCGGGTGGGAGTCACCTGGCCGACCAGCACGATGCTGATGTTCAGTTCGTTCCGGCGGGAGGAGATGCTGCCGCGCATGATCTTGCCGGACAGGGTGGTCAGGTTCTTCCCCGTCGTCATTTCCAGCTGGCAGCGGGAGCAGATGGCGCTGGCCGCCGCGGCCACCTTGGTTGCGGCCTCCGCCGGGCTCGCCGAGTGGGGGTAGCTGAACCTAACCCAGTCCATAGGCGCCTCGCTCCTGCCGGCAGGACGCGCAGCCGCGGGCCTCTGGCCGGCGGAGCTGGGCGACGATCGCGGGCGGTCTTCGGGACAGAGACTGGGTCATGAGACACACGCGGTTGCCGGACTGTGGCCGTTGCAGCCAACCGTCCCCGCGTGCGGCCAAGGCGGAGCCGTCATCAGCACGTGGCTGATACGGGGATTGTACACCATCCGAACCTCCCCGTCAAAGATACGGGACCGGCCAAGGCCCGCCGAAGGCCTCGGACGCCGTTCCGTGGTCGGCCATGGAAGACATCGCTGGCGTGCGGTCCGGGAACGGTGTGCGGTCCGCGCATCCCCGCCGGCCGGGGGTGGCTCTCGACGGGCCCGAAGCAGGACGACGCGTGGCCGGGTGTCCGGGGCGCTGCGCCGCGCCCCGGCTGTCTCGGCCAACCCCACGCAGAACTGTGAATTGGAGCACTAAGGCGGCGGGGGCCGCGGCCGGCGGCGCGAAACGGCACTGGCAGGCCCCTCGGGCCGGCGCTATAAGAGCCGGCGGCGGGTCCGGATCTGGCGCCCCTCGCCGCGGCGCTCCGGGATTTTCCGGTGCACCCGCCCCCGGATCCTGCGTTATCCAGGGCAGAGGATGGGCGGAGAGGGCACCATGGACGAGCAGTCCGGTTCCGAGACCAGGCCGCCGACTTCCCCGGCTTCGCCGGTCTCGCCGGTTTCCCCGCCGGCGGCGGACCAGCAGGGAGCGGCGGCGCCCGCGCCCGGCCGCGGCCCCGGCGCCCAGGTGGTCTCCGAAGCCATGCGCTCCGCGCAGAACAGCAACGAGTACCGGGACAAGCGCCGGGGATGGATCCGCGAACACGCCTCGGACGACAGTTTCCTCATCTTCCTGGGCGTGATCGTCGCGCTCGCCGTGCTGGGAGTGGTGGCCTACAGGCTGATCCCTGAGCTCCGCAAGCCGCCGCCGGTCGCGCCCGTGCAGGTCCCGCTGGCGGCAATCTTCAACGGGGCCCGGGCCGAGGAGGGCCCGCCCGGGACGATCACGGTCTTCTACGACTTCGCCATGCGCTCGGACGCCGCCGACCTGCGCTCCGCCTGTCCGCAGATCAACGACTGGCACGTCCCGGGCGGGACGGTTTCGCGGGTCGAGAGCGATGGAGGCACGGCCAACAGCGGCGTGCTGGTCAGCGGGAAGTTCAGCCGCCACATCCCGTACTTCGTACCCGGCGACCTGTCGGTGGAGTGCGATGCGGCTCTGCTCCAGGGCACGGAACTCGCCCTGCATCTCGACAGCATCGATGAGGGCCGGGTGGGCGACGGCTACCGCCTGGAGGTCTGCGCCTCGCGGGCCGAGGGCGAGGAGGCCAGCGCCGCCATCGTCGAGTACCGCCGGGGCAGCCAGGTGCGCTCCAGTCCGCCGGCCCGCCTCCCCGAGTTGCTCGCCCGGCGCAACCCGCCGCTCTTCTACCGCCTGAAGTTCGAGCTCCGCGCCGGGATGCTCCGGGCCTGCTTCCAGGGCAAGGAGGTCCTGCAGCTCCCGGTCGGAGAGACGAAGCCCGGCTCCGTGCTGCTCATGGGGCCGAACTCGCGGACCGCCTTCGACAACGTCACCATCGTCGGACAGCCCCACCCCTCCTTCATAAAGCCGCGGGTCGAGATGTACCGCCTCTTCGGCGGGCCGGCCGGGGCCGCCCCGGGTACCCAGCCGGCGCCCGGGAAGTAGGGGCTGCCCGCCGCCGTCAGGAAGTCCCCATGCCGCGATCTGGAAAATGCACTTTCCGGCTTGACACCGACGCAACACTTGCTAAATTGGCCAAGTGTGCAAGCCGGCGGGACCGGCGCGGGAGAGACGCCATGTCCAAGACTGCCAGGCGCGACCTGGTCTCGGCCCTGAAGGCCCTGGCCCACCCTGGCCGGCTGGCCGCGGTGCGGGCCCTTAAGAAGGGCGAGCTCTGCGTCTGCGAGCTCCAGGAAGTTATGGGCTCGGACCTGTCCACCGTCTCGCGGCACCTCAAGCTGCTGGCCGACGCCGGGCTGGTGGCCACCCGCCGGGAAGGCAAGTGGATCTACTGCCGGCTGGCCGCGCCGTGCGTGCTGGAGTTCCTGGACTGCCTGGAGTCCGGGCTTCCCGGAAGGTAGGGCGCTGTGGACTGGAGGAAGGAGTGGAAGCCGCTGGCCGCGATCGTCGCGGTCTTCCTGGCCTGCTTCTTCCTGCCGGTCGGCGAGCAGCCCTCGGGCGCGCCGCGCTTCAACAACTCGGTTTTGGAAGCCCTCCAGCTCACCCGCTGGTACGCCCGCGAGCACGTCCTGCTCTGCCTGGTGCCGGCCTTCTTCATCGCCGGAGGCATTTCGGTCTTCGTGAGCCAGGCCGGGGTCATGAAGTACCTCGGCGCGCGGGCCAACAAGGTCCTGGCCTACGGGGTTGCTGCGGTCAGCGGAACCATCCTGGCGGTGTGCTCCTGCACGGTGCTGCCGCTCTTCGCCGGCATCTATCGGATGGGCGCGGGACTCGGGCCGGCCTGCGCCTTCCTCTACTCCGGGCCGGCGATCAGCGTCCTGGCCATCGTGCTCTCCGCCCGGATCCTGGGCATCGGCCTGGGGACCGCCCGCGGGATAGGAGCCATCGCCTTCAGCCTGGTCATCGGGGTGCTCATGCACTTCATCTTCCGCAGGGAGGAGGCTGCCAAGGCCGAGGCCCAGGCCGAGCTCCCCGAGCCGGAGGTCCGGAGGCCCCTCTGGCAGAACGCGCTCTTCTTCGCGGCCATGGTCGGGTTCCTGGTCTTCGCCAACTGGGGGCGGCCCGAGGGCGCCGAGGGCTTCTGGGCGGCGGTTTACGCCGCCAAGTGGTTCGTGGCCGCCGCCTGCCTTGCCGGCCTGGCGGTCATGCTCCCCCTGTGGTTCACCCGGGCGGAGTTCGGCGAGTGGGTCGGCGCCAGCTGGGGCCTGGCCAAGCAGATCATGCCGCTGCTCCTGGCCGGGGTGCTGGCCTCCGGGCTGCTCCTGGGCCGGCCGGGCCGGGAGGGCTGGATCCCCTCGGAGTGGGTGGCCGGAGCGGTCGGCGGGAACTCGTTGCTGGCCAACTTCGTGGCCTCCTTCCTGGGGGCCTTCATGTACTTCGCGACGCTGACCGAGGTGCCCATCGTCCAGGGGCTGCTGGGCAGCGGCATGGGCCAGGGCCCGGCGCTGGCGCTCCTGCTGGCCGGGCCGGCGCTCTCGCTGCCGAGCATGCTGGTCATCGGCAGCCTGATGGGCCTGCGCAAGACGGTGGTCTTCGTGGGACTGGTGGTGGTGCTGTCCACGCTGGCCGGATGGGTCTACGGCGCGGCGGTCGGTTGATCGCGGCGCGACTGGGGAGGAGGCGACGATGAAGAAGACGATCCAGGTCCTGGGCACCGGCTGCCCCAAGTGCCAGAAGCTTGCCGAGAACGCCGATGCGGCGGCCAAGGCGCTGGGCCTCGAGTACGAGCTGGTCAAGGTCAAGGACATCAACGCCATCATGGCCTTCGGCGTGATGATCACCCCGGCGCTGGCCGTGGATGGCAAGGTGAAGGTGGCCGGCAAGGTGCCCTCGCCGGAGGAGATCAAGAAGCTCTTGGCGTAACGAGGAGGGATGCGGCATGGCTGACGAGAAGAGCCCCGGAACGGAAGCGCCGGCACCGTCCGGCATGGGCGTCGGCGGCAAGGTGGCCATCGTGGCCGTTCTGGCCGCGGCGGTGGCCGGGGTAGTGTGGATGAAAGGCTGCAGGAGCAATTCCCCTTCCGCTTCCCCGAGCGGCAACGGCCAGGCGGCCGCTCCTGTCGCACGGCCGGACGCAGGCGGGCCGAAGCCCCAGCCGGCCGTCGCCCTGCCCAAGCTGGTCGACCTGGGCGCGGGCAAGTGCATACCATGCAAGCTGATGGCCCCGATCCTGGAGGAGCTGAAGAAGGAGCAGGCCGGCAGGTTCGACGTCGTCTTCATCGACGTCTGGCAGAACCCCGACGCCGGCAAGCAGTACGGCATCAAGATGATCCCGACGCAGATATTCTACGGCGCCGACGGCAAGGAGCTCTTCCGCCACGAGGGCTTCTTCTCCAAGGAGGACATCCTCAAGAAGTGGCAGGAGCTGGGCGTCGGCGAAGCCAAGCCCTGATGCGGCCGAGGCCGCCGGAAAGGACGGGTGTTGCCATGGGGTTCCGCCATGCCAGTCTGTTGCTGCTTGCCGCCACCCTGGCCCTGCCGGCCCTGCCCGGCGAGAAGGCCCAGCGCGTCGAGGAGGCCTACCCGGGGCTCGTCCCGGGGTCCCTGGCTTGCGCCGTGATGGCCGAGTTGCCGGAAGGCGTGCTGCTCAAGTCCGGAGCCATCCAGGTGACAGCCAAGGAGCTCGCGGATGAGTTGGACAAGGCCCCGGAGATGCTCAGGGCCGAGCTGAAGAAGAACGCCCCGGTGGTTCTGGAGCAGATGGCCACCGGCAGGCTCCTGCTGGAGGCGGCCCGGAAGAGCGCCGCCGAGAAGAAGGTCGATGTGTCCAAGAAGTCGGACGCCGACCTCATCGAGGACTACTTCGGGTCCGTGGCCGGCGAGGTCAGGCTCGCCGAGGGAGAAGCCAAGGAGTTCTACGACAAGAACGGGGCAATCTGCGGGGACACTCCTTTCGAGAAGATGAAGGAGGAACTGGAGGCCTACGTGCTCCAGCAGAAGAAGGAGGCGGTCGTCCAGGCCCACATCCGGACGCTGGGCCGGCGCATGGACATCGCCGTCTCGGCGGCCTGGCTCAAGGAGCAGGCCCCGCTGGTCCGGGACAACCCCGTGGACAAGGCCCGCTTCGGCGGCAAGCCGACGCTGGTGGATTTCGGGGCTGCGGGCTGCTGCGGGCCGGACAAGATGCAGCCGGTGATCGAGGCGGTCGGGGAGAAGTACAAGGGCAAGCTGGCGGTGCTCTACGTCGAGGCCAAGACCAGCCCCATCCTGGCCGCCCGCTGCGGGGTTAACTCGATCCCGACGCAGATCATCTTCGACAAGGACGGCAAGGAGATCTTCCGGCACGACGGGCTGATGTCCGAGAAGGAAATCGTCGAGCAGCTCAGGGCCGTGGGGGTGAGGTAGAAGTGCAGGAACTCTTCGCGGCGCTCTCCCGGGCGGTGGAGGGTTCGTGCTCCATCGCTCTCGGGGCGTCGCTGGTCTGGGGCATCCTGAGCATCATCCTGAGCCCCTGCCACCTGGCCAGCATCCCGCTGATCGTTGGGTTCATCGGGCAGCAGGGGCCGATGACCGCCCGCCGGGCCTTCGGCATCTCCGCGCTCTTTGCCCTGGGCATTCTGATCACCATCGGCATCATCGGGGCGATCACCGCCGCCGCCGGCCGGATGATGGGAGACGTCGGCCGCTACGGCAACTATTTCGTGGCGGCGATCTTCTTTGTCGTCGGTCTGCACCTGGTTGGCGTAATCCCGATGCCCTGGTCAGGTCCGGGGCAGGTGGGGATGAAGCGCAAGGGCCTGCTCGCTGCTTTCATCCTGGGCCTGGTGTTCGGGATCGCGCTTGGGCCCTGCACCTTCGCGTTCATGGCGCCCATGCTGGCAGTCACCTTCCAGCTGGCCGCCACCAACCTGTTCTACGGCATCATTCTGCTGCTGGCCTACGGATTGGGGCACTGTTCGGTGATCGTCCTGGCCGGGACGTTCACCGAGGTTGTCCAGCGCTATCTGGACTGGAACGAGAGGTCCAGGGGCGCAACCGTTCTCAAGGTGGTCTGCGGGGTGCTTGTCATGCTCGGCGGCATCTACCTGATCTACACGGCACCATAGGGGAGGAGGACCGGGCCATGGCTGACTGCTGCCGCGGCGACAGGAAGCGGGACGTGCGCGAGGAGGTCCGCGAGGGTTACGGAAGGATAGCCGCCGGCGGCGGCGGGGGCTGCGGCTGCGGCTCGAAGCCGGCCTCGGGCGGCGCCTGCTGCGGCTCGAGCCAGCCCGACGCGCTCGCCCGGAGTCTTGGCTACTCGGAAGGAGAACTGGCCGCGCTGCCCGAGGGCGCCAACCTGGGCCTGTCCTGCGGAAACCCGGCTGCGGTCGCTGCGCTCAAGCCGGGCGAGACCGTGCTGGACCTCGGCTCGGGCGGCGGCTTCGACGTCTTCGTCTGCGCCCAGAAGGTCGGCCCGCAGGGCCGGGCCATCGGCGTGGACATGACCGCGGAGATGCTCGCCAAGGCGCGGCGCAACGCCGAGGCTTTCACGGCCCGGACGGGCCTGGCCAACGTCGAGTTCCGGCTGGGCGAGATCGAGCACCTGCCCGTCGCCGACGCCTCGGTCGACGCCATCATCTCGAACTGCGTGATCAACCTGTCGCCGGACAAACCCCAGGTCTGGCGGGAGATGGCCCGGGTCCTCCGGCCCGGTGGTCGGGTCGCCGTCTCGGACCTGGCGCTGCTCCAGCCCCTGCCCGCGGCGGTCCGCGAGTCGGTCAACGCCCTGGTCGGGTGCGTCGCCGGGGCGGTGCTGGTCGAGGAGACCGGCCGGATGGCCCGGGAGGCTGGCCTCGCCGACGTGGCGCTCACGCCCAAGCCGGGGCACGTCGACGCCATGTTCGCCAGCGACGACCCGCTCTACCGCGAGGTCCTGAAGTCGCTTCCGGCCGGCCTGAAGGTCGCCGACTACGTGGTGAGCCTGGAGGTCACGGCGCGCAAGCTCCGTCGAGGGTAGGCAACATGAGCAAAGCGTTGACCGCGAAGGACGTCGAAGCCCTGCTGGCCGGCCTGCGGCAGGCCGCCCCGCGGGAGGAGTGCTGGCGTTGCGACTGCCTGCAGGGGTTCCTGACGCAGATCGAGCTGGACGCGGAGCCGGCCGCGGCCGCCCTGATTGCGCCGCTCAAGGTCCCGGCGGGGCAGATGCACGGCTGTCTGGGTTGCGCTCCGTGTCCGCCCGGTGCGGCTTTCGCCGACTACCTGCGCGGGCTGAACCAGTCGGCCGGTGGCTAGCGCAGCGGCGCGGCAGGCCAGTCGGCGACCTGCGACGCCAGATGCGACCGTCCGTTGGATTGCCTGGGGGCTTGGTGATAGGCGGAGAAGGATGCGATGAGCGAGCCAGTTGCTGGACAAGAGAAGATTGCCGGTAGGCTGTCCTTCCTGGACCGCTTCCTGACGCTGTGGATCTTCCTGGCCATGGCGGTCGGGGTGCTCCTGGGCCACTTCGCCCCGGGCGTCGGCGCCTGGATCGGCTCGCTCCGGCCCGAGGGCAGCCAGACCAGCATCCCCATAGCCATTGGCCTCATCCTGATGATGTACCCGCCGCTGGCCAAGGTGAAGTACGAGGAGCTGGGCGACGCCTTCCGCAACGTCCGCTTGCTCGGCCTGTCGCTCGTCCAGAACTGGCTCATCGGTCCGGCCCTGATGTTCGGCCTGGCGTTGCTCTTCCTGCGGGACCAGCCGGAGCTGATGATCGGCGTCATCATGATCGGCCTGGCCCGGTGCATCGCCATGGTCATCGTCTGGAACGACCTGGCCGGGGGGGACACGGAGTTCTGCGCGGGACTGGTGGCCTTCAACTCGATCTTCCAGGTGTTCTTCTACAGCGTCTACGCGTGGCTGTTCGTGACCGTCCTGCCGCCGCTCTTCGGGCTGAAGGGCGCCGTGGTCGACATCACCATCAGCCAGATCGCCAAGAGCGTCTTCATCTACCTGGGCGTGCCCTTCCTGGCGGGGATGCTCACCCGCCTGGCCCTGGTCAAGGCCAAGGGCAGGGAGTGGTACCACGGCCGGTTCATCCCCCGGATCAGCCCGCTCACGCTCGTCGCCCTGCTCTTCACCATCGTGGTGATGTTCTCCATGCAGGGCGGGAAGATCGTCGCCCAGCCGGGCCAGGTCTTCCTGGTGGCCGTGCCGCTGCTCATCTACTTCGTGGTCATGTTCCTGGTGAGCTTCTGGATGGGCAAAAGGGCCGGGGCCGGCTACGCCAAGACCGCCACGCTGTCCTTCACGGCGGCCAGCAACAACTTCGAGCTGGCCATCGCCGTGGCCGTGGGCGTCTTCACCATCAGCCACGGCGCGGCCTTCGCCGCGGTCATCGGCCCGCTGGCCGAGGTGCCCGTCCTGATCGGGCTGGTGCACGTCAGCCTGTGGTTGAAACGCCGCTGGTTCCCGGAGGCGGCACCGGCTCCGGAGAAGTCCGCGGCATGAGTACTGCAGGAAGGAAGCTCCGCGTCCTCTTCCTCTGCACCGGCAACTCCTGCCGGAGCCAGATGGCCGAGGGCTGGGCCCGGGCGCTCCGGGGCGCCGAGATCGAGCCCTTCTCGGCCGGCACGGTCGCCAAGGGCCTCGACCCGCGCGCTGTCAGAGTGATGGCCGAGGCCGGCGTGGACATCTCCGGCCAGCGCTCGAAGACTCTGGCCGACCTCCTGGCCTCCGAAGGGACCGGGTTCGACCTGGTGGTCACAGTCTGCGGCGCGGCCCACGAGGCCTGCCCGGTCTTTCCGGGGAGAACCAAGGTGATCCACCGCGGCTTCGATGACCCGCCGGCGCTGGCCGAAGGGTCCGAAAGCGCTGAGGAGGCGCTGGGCCACTACCGGCGGGTGCGGGATGAGATCCGGGGGTTTGTGGAGGGGCTATCCGCCGACCTGAGGGAGTGACTATTCGGCACGAGGGGCTGCGGCATAGCCGTCCCTGGGACTGACGCCGAAGTATACCCGGTAGACCCGGGCTCGGCGGCAGGCGTCTTGGACAACGCGCAAGGATTTGGCCGGGGCGTTGGCGTCCACCCGGATGTGCACCGCCAGGGATGAATAGCCGTCGGCCCCGAGGTGCTCGCGGGCTTCTCGAGCCACCAAGGCGCAGAACTCCTCAGTGCGGCGGGGTGGCTTGTGTGCCGGTGGGGCAACGTGCCAGCCCCAACCCTCGTCCTGTTTCCAGCTCCAGGAGTCGGCGCTGGTTTCCGGGCCATCTCCTCCCGGCCCCGATGGGAGGTTTGCGTAGACGGCGCTGTTGATGCGGAGGGTTCCGTCTCGCATGACGTTCACGATCATGCGGGGCTCGGGGGGCAGCCCATTTGTGGCCCGGTAGGCGATCGGCAGGGTTATTGATTCGAAGGCACCGGTGGACAAGTTCCCTGCCACGTGATGAAACATCAGAGCGAGACAGGCCGCGGCAGCCACAGTGATGCTCAGGACAAACGAGAGATGTGGTGGAATGATCTCGGCTCCCATCCGCCCGGGCAGCAGCCCCGGGTTGCGAAGTTGCCGGCGCAGGCTGCGGTCGGACCAGAGCGGCCACAGCGCCGGCAGCGTCAGGAGCAGGAAGGTGCCGGCGCCGACACCCGCGGCCATCCAGTCGGGCCACCCGGCCACCGGCTGCTCGCAGCCGAAGTCGCCGAAGAAGCACAGTTGCCGAAAGCAGTATGTCAGGAGCATTGCCCCGGCGGCCAGCGTCAGGCTGAGCCGCAGGTGGCTGGCCACGGCTGGCAGCTGCCTGCGAAGGTCCGTGGGGATACCAGCTTCCGTTCTCGCCCCAAGTCCCAAGTGCATCCTGCCGCCCTCCTGCCCGTCTATGAACGGTCCGGGGGCGGCGAGGTTCACCGTGAGCCCCGCGAGATCGTTCTCGTCCTCGTCCTCGTTCTCGATCCAGCCCGTCTGCCCCGAGAGGGCCGCGCGATGCCGAGTTGCCGATAGCGAGAACGAGAACGATCACGGTCTCCCTGCCGAATCCCCGCTCAGCGTCTCAGCGACTCGGCGGTCGAACCATCCGTTGCCCTTTCCTGCAATGGCCTCCCGGGCTCCGCCCCGCCGGTTGACACCCCATTCCCCCGGGCTACACTGGCGTTTGTACCTCGGAGGAACTCCGGAATGGGCTCTCAGCGGCGCGCACTGATCACCGGCATCGGCGGGCAGGACGGCTCGTACCTCGCCGAACTGCTGCTCTCCAAGGGCTACGCGGTGCACGGGGTGGTCCGGCGCTCGAGCACCTTCAACACCGAACGGCTCGACGCCATCTACCAGGATCCGCACGAGACCCACCGGCGGCTCTTCCTGCACTACGGCGACCTGACCGACAGCTCGTCGCTCCGGCGCATCCTCACCATTGCCGAACCACAGGAGGTCTACAACCTCGGCGCCCAGAGCCACGTGCGCGTGTCCTTCGACCAGCCGGAGTACACCGCCGACGTGGTATCGGTGGGCACGCTGCGGTTGCTCGAGGCCATTCGCGACACGGGCAGGCAGGTGCGCTTCTACCAGGCTTCGTCGAGCGAGATGTTCGGCGACAACCCCGAAGTACCCCAGAACGAGGACACCCGCTTCCAGCCCTCGAGCCCCTACGCCGCGGCCAAGTGCGCGGCCTTCTGGTACACGCAGCTCTACCGCAAGGCCTACGGCTTCTTCGCCTGCAACGGAATCCTCTTCAACCACGAGAGCCCGCGGCGCGGTGAGACCTTCGTCACCCGCAAGATCACCCGCGCGGCCACGCGCATCAAGCTGGGCCTGCAGGAGAAGCTGTACCTCGGCAACCTCGACGCCTCGCGCGACTGGGGCTACGCCCCGGAGTACGCCGAGGCCATGTGGCTGATGCTCCAGCAGGAGAAGCCCAACGACTACGTGGTGGCCACGGGGGAGACCCACACGGTGCGCGAGTTCCTGGAGCTGGTCTTCCAGCACCTGGGGCTCGACTGGCGGAAGCACGTCGAGTTCGACAAGCGCTACCTGCGCCCCGCCGAGGTGCCCATGCTCAAGGGCGACGCCTCGCGCGCCCGGAAGATCCTTGGCTGGCGGCCTCGCACGGATCTCGCCGGCCTCGTCCGGATCATGGTCCAGGCGGACATGGAGCTGGCCAGGAAGGAGCAGGCGGCCAAGGGCGTGGGGAACCAGGTGCCATGAAGAAGGCCCCGCTCAGTCCCGACCTCTCCCGCCTGGAAATGCTGGACGACGCCATGGCCGATGTCCTCCGGCGGAAGACCCCGGCCGAGCGCCTGGGCATCGCCTTCGGGCTGTGGCGTTCGGCTCGGCGAATGCTGACTTCCATGCTGCGCTCCATGCACCCGGACTGGAGCGAGGACCAGGTCAACCGGGAAGTCGCCAGGAGGCTCTCGCATGGAGCAGTATGAGCTCCTCGGCCTGCTGGTCCGCTGCTTTGAATCCCTGGGCGTCCGTTACTTCATCACCGGGTCGGTGGCCTCCATGGCCTACGGCGAGCCGCGGCTGACCAACGACATCGACGTCGTGGCCGATCTCCGCGAGGAGCACACCCCGGCCCTGTTGGAGCGCTTCCCCCATCCGGAGTTCTGCCTGAGTGCGGAGGCCGTCGGCCGGGCCATCCGGCGCCGCGGCCAGTTCAACATCATCCATCCGGTTTCGGGACTGAAGGCGGACGTGATCATCCCGGAGCGGAGCTCGTTCGATGACTCCCGGTTCGCGCGTGCCCGGAAAGTCCGGCCCGTGGAGGACCTGGAGGCCATCTTCTCCTCGCCTGAAGACATGATCGTCAAGAAGCTGGACTTCTACCGGGAGGGCGGCTCCGACAAACACCTCCGCGACATCGCCGGGATGATCAAGATTTCCGGAGCCTCCCTGGATCTCGACTATATAAGCGGGTGGGTGGGGAAGATGGGTCTGGCGGAGACCTGGTCCCAGGTTCTCGACCGGGTGAAGGCTGACCCGCACGACTCCGAGGACAAACGCCCATGATGGATCTTCCCTCCAAGCGCATCTTCGTCACCGGCGGCCGGGGATTCGTCGGGCGGCACCTGACCGCGCGTCTGGCCGAGCTCGGCTGCCGCCAGGTCTTCGCACCGGACGAGCGCGAGTTCAACCTGCTCGAGGCCGCCGACGTCGACCGGGCGCTCCGCGAGTTCCGGCCTGAGCTGATCATCCACCTGGCTGCCCGGGTCGGCGGCATCGGCGCCAACCGCGCCCACCCGGCCGACTACTTCTACGACAACCTCATGATGGGCGTGCCGCTGATGCACAAGGCCTGGAAGGCCGGCGTCGCGAAGTTCGTGGCCATCGGCACGGTCTGCGCCTACCCCAAGTTCACGCCGGTGCCCTTCCGCGAGGACGACCTCTGGAACGGCTATCCGGAGGAGACCAACGCCCCCTATGGCCTGGCCAAGAAGATGATGCTGGTCCAGGCCCAGGCCTACCGCCAGCAGTACGGCTTCAATGCCGTCTTCCTGCTGCCGGTGAACATGTACGGGCCGGGCGACAACTTCGACCTGGAAAGTTCGCACGTCATCCCCGCGCTCATCCGCAAGTTCGTCGAGGCGAAGGAGGCCGGGAGTCCCGAGGTGGTCTGCTGGGGCGATGGCTCGGCCTCGCGGGAGTTCATGTACGTCGACGACTCCGTCGCGGGCATCCTGGCCGCGGCCGAGCGCTACGACGGCCCGGAGCCGGTCAACCTCGGTTCCGGCCAGGAGATCGCCATCCGCGACCTGGCGCCGCTGGTCGCCGGGATCGTCGGCTACTCCGGCAGGATCGCCTGGGACGCCACCAAGCCCAACGGCCAGCCCCGGCGCTGTCTGGACACCTCCCGCGCCGAGAGGCTCTTCGGCTGGAAGGCCCGGGTCGGCCTCGAGCAGGGGCTGCGCGAGACGGTCGGGTGGTACGTGAAGAACCGGAGCCGCCCATGAGCCTCAAGGACATCACCATCCTCGGCGCCGGCGGCCATGCCAAGGTGGTGCTGAGCACGCTGCGCGCCGCCGGGCACGAAGTCGCCAGGGTCCTCGATGACGACCCGGCCAAGGCCGGTCAGAAGATACTGGGCGTGCCGGTGCTCGGGCCCATTGCCCTGCTGCCCGATGAGCCGGCGACCCTGGCGGTGGCGGCCATCGGCAACAACCGCTCCCGGCAGGCGGTGGCCGGACGCTTCCGCCGGGTGACCTGGGTCACCGTCGTGCACCCGACCGCCTGGGTGGATCCGTCCGCCAAGCTCGGACCAGGCAGCATGATCATGGCCGGCGCCGTGATCCAGGCCGAGTCCGTAGTTGGCGCCCACGCCATCGTGAACACCGGGGCGTCCGTGGACCACGACTGCTCGGTCGGGGACTTCGCCCACGTCGCGCCCGGCGCCCACCTTGCCGGAGACGTGCGGATGGGTCAGGGCGCCTTCATGGGCATCTCCGGCACTGCCATACCTGGAGTGGCGATCGGCGACTGGGCCTCGGCCGGGGCTGGTGCGGCGGTGATTCGCAACGTTCCGGCCGGCGCGGTGGTGGTTGGCGTGCCGGCCAGAACGGTTCGCAAATAGTCAATCTGACACCAACTGGTGCATATCGTTTAGTACCGGTTAACCCCCAGAAATATGATATATTTGGTGCATTGACATCCCCAGGAATACGTGCTATTTTATACTGGTTAACTTCGGGGGAGATTTCAGAATGAGTTTCACGCGATCCAGAGCGCACATCATCTGGCCTGTCGCTACAGCCTTATTCATTACTATGATGTGTCTCTCCGCTGCACCGGCCAAGAAACATGAAACCAGTCTTGCCCCGGCGAAGGTGGCTGCCACGGAGTTCCCGCCTGTGTCGCGGGGGGTGGAGGCTGACGCCGTCTGTCCAGCCGGTCAGGTTCGTTCCGCTGTCGTGGGAACCAGAGGCCTGGAGCCCACAGCGCAGACGTCAGCTGCAGAGTCGGTGCGTCCGGTCGAGCGGCCTGTCGGCGGTGGAGTCGCTCGGCAGGACGGATCCGCGTCGACTGAGCCGTTCGCGGCCCGCCCCGCGGTGCTGGGCTCGGCTCCGGCTTCGGGTTCCGCGTCCCGAGCGCCGGCTGGCAGGACCGACTTCGGCGAACTCGAGCTTCAGGCCGCCAACCCCGCCGACCGCGACCCGCACATGACCGGGCTGCCGGCGCTCACGGCGGAGGACCGCGCCTGGAAGCAGCGCCATGCCATCAGGGTCGGCCGGGTCCGGCTGAACCAGCTGGGGCTCGACCGCGTCAACGCCGAGCGCCGGGAGCGAGGCATGCCAGCGCTGGCGGGCGGGCGCGCCGAGGCCCCCGGGGTCGGTGCCGAGGTCGTGCCGGCCGAGGCGGCAGGCGGGGACGCCGGGGGCGGCGGTCCCGCGCCGGCGCTGCCGGCCTACGTGGACAACAGCGCCCTGAAGTTCTTCCCGCCCATTCGCAGCCAGGGGTCGCTCAACTCCTGCGGCGTCTTCTCCGGCACCTACTACACGATGACCTACATGCACGCCCTGGCCAACGACCTCGACGCGCGCGACGGCGGCGACGCCTTCCGCTTCAGCCCCAAGTGGACCTACAACATGGTCAACGGCGGAACCAACGCCGGCACCTGGTACTTCTGGGCCTTCGGCATCGGCCGCGGCAACGGCTGCTCGACCTGGACGGAGTTCCCCTACGTGGGCTCGACCAGCCCGGCGACCAACTACCGCGAGTGGTGCCTGGCGCCGGAGGTCTGGCGCAGCGCCATCAACCGCCGCTTCGACCAGCAGGGCTACGTCAGCGACACCGACACGGACGCCGGCATGGCCGCCGTCAAGGCGCTGCTGGCCAACGGCTACGTGCTCAACTACGCGACCTTCATCAACTCCTGGAAGTACAAGGTGATCGGCGACGACCCGGCCACCGGGGACGACAACGCCTTCACCGGCAGGAACTGCTGCTACTTCGTGGACGGCACCTCCGGCTACCACGCCATGACCGTGGTCGGCTACAACGACAGCATCTGGGTGGACGTCAACGGCAACGGGACGGTCGACGCCGGCGAGAAGGGCGCCTTCCGCATCGCCAACTCCTGGGGCACTCTCTGGCAGGAGGCCGGGTTCTGCTGGATCGCCTACGACGCGCTGCGCAGCGTCTCGGCGGTCGCGGGCGGCCCGAGCCTCAACCGCCGGCCGTGCTGGGACCCGCCGGAGGCCGACTGGGTCACCGCGCGGACGGCCTACCGGCCGCAGGTGGTGGCCAGGTTCACCGTCAACCACGCCCTGCGCAGCCAGATGGCGCTGTCGCTGGGCATCTCCGACCAGGCCGCCGAGACGCCGTCGACCGTCTGGCTGCCGGCCTACGTCTTCCAGAATGCCGGCGGGGCCTTGGCCTTCAACGGCACGGCGACCGCCGTGGACGGCACCTTCTACATGGACTTCTCGGACATCGTTCCGCCGGCCGGCTCGGCCCGGCGCTGGTACCTGGGCCTGGACGACAGCGCCGCCGGCAGCGCCGGCACCATCCGCGCGCTGAGCCTCTACCGCGTGCTGGACGTGGGCGACCGCCTGGAGGGCACCGCCGCCAACACGCCGCGGACCGCCGACGCCGGGCAGACTTACGCCTGGGTGGACTATGCCCTCGCCGCCAGCTCGGTCAATGGCTCACCGTTGATCAGCAGCTCCTCGCCGGAGGCGAGTTTCACCATGGACGAGGGCCAGACCGAGACCTTCTCGGTCGAGGGCTGGGATCCCGACGGCGACGCCCTGGCCTATGCCTGGACCCTGGACGGGGCCCCGATCGCCGGGGCCGCCGCGGCCAGCTTCGACTATTCCCCGGACTTCGCCGCAGCCGGTGAGCACCGGCTGGTCGTCAGAGTCACGGACATATGGGGCGCGGCCGCGGAGCAGACCTGGACAATCCGCGTGCGCAATGCCGTGATCCTCCGGGCCCGGGACCAGCACGGCGCCGAGGTGGCGGGCGCGGCCATCTACGTCCCGTCCCGGTCCGCCTGGTACGTGAGCGGCGACCGCCTGCGGGTCGAGGCGGGAAAGGACCTGGTCCTGCGGGGCCGGGCACTGGGCGTCACCGGACCGAAGGTGCGCCGGACCGTGGCGGTCGGCGACACGGAGGTGAGCGTGCCGTTTTGGAGGACCGTGCTGCGGGTCCGGGACCGGGACGGGGCGGATGTGGACGGCGTGCTGATCCGGGTCAGGGACGTGGCCGGCTCCCCCTTCGCGCCGGGCACCGAGCTGGTCCTGCCCGTGGGGGCGACGGTGACCGCCCGGGCCGTGGCGGATGTCCCGGTGGGACCATGGATCACCAGGGTCTTCCAGGAAGGCCTGGACGAACTGACGGTCAGGTACCGGCCGGGGGGTTGAAGAGTCATTTGCCGGTAGCGGCGGCCCCTCCATGGCGTTAGAATCCGCCGTGGAGCGTGATGCGAGCCATGCCGGACGCCATCATCACCGTTGACGGCCTGGGCAAGCGCTACCGCCTCGGCGGGCGGCGCGCGGCCTACTTCACGCTTCGCGACGCCGTGGCCGGGACGGCCGGCAGGCTGGCCGGGGCGCTCCGCGGCCGGGGCCTGGGGGCCCCCGCCGAGGACCTCTGGGCGCTCCGGGACGTGTCCTTCGAGGTGCGGCCCGGCGAAGTGGTGGGGGTCATCGGCCGCAACGGCGCCGGCAAGTCCACGCTGCTCAGGATCCTCTCCCGGATCACCGAGCCGACCGAGGGCCGGGCGGTGCTGCGCGGCCGGGTTGGCTCGCTGCTGGAGGTCGGCACCGGGTTCCACCCGGAACTGACCGGCCGCGAGAACATCCTCATGTCCGGGGCCATCCTGGGCATGCGCCGCGCGGAGATCGCCAGGCGCTTCGACGAGATCGTGGCCTTTGCCGGCGTGGAGAAGTTCCTGGACACGCCCTGCAAGCACTACTCCAGCGGCATGTACGTGCGCCTGGGCTTCGCGGTGGCCGCCCACCTCGACCCGGAGATCCTGCTGGTCGACGAGGTCCTGGCGGTCGGCGACGCCGAGTTCCAGCGGAAGTGCCTGGGCAAGATGGGCGAGGTGGCCCGGGGCGGGCGGACCATACTGTTTGTGAGCCACAACATGATGGCGGTCGAGAACCTATGCAGCCGCGCGGTGGTCCTGTCGGAAGGGCGCGTCTTCCTTGACGCGGATGCCGCCACTGCCGTTCGGGCACATACGTCCGGGGAGGACGGGGATGGTGGTCTGGGGCCTCCGAGCCGATGCCGGAGTGCCGCGGGGGTGGACAGCGTGTGGTTTGAGGGCCCGCAGGGGCGCGAACTCACGGCGGTCTGCGGTGACCCGCTCACCATCTGCATGCGGTACGAGATCCCCGGGGAAGAGGATCGTGTTGACTGGGGCATGACGTTCTACGGCATCAGCGGAGACCCGTTGGTTCATTTCGGAAGCATGTACACGTGTGTCTGGGAGAAGCGGCTGCCGCCCAAAGGAGTGATATGCTGCACGATACCCAGGCTGCCCCTGGCTCCCGGGCGATACCGGCTGAACGTGTCGATGCACAAAGACGGCGTCTACATCGATCACGTCGTGGGGGCGGCCACGCTGGACGTTGTGCCGGGGGACTTCTACAAGACCGGGCGCATCCCTCCCGCCTCCGACTGCAGGGTTCAGGTTGACCACTCATGGCAGCTACGGGACGATGGCGATGGACGCTAGGCCTCCCGGGACGGAGTCTGCAGGGCACCTCCTGGATCTGATCAAGGGGCGGCGCAGCATCCGCAAGTTCACGTCCGCGCCAGTACCTGAAGCCGTGGTTCAGGAGGCCCTGGAGGCTGCGGTATGGGCGCCTTCCGCGTGCAATCAGCAGGCTGTGCGCTTCGTCGTTCTCAGGAAGAAGAGCGACATCCGCGTTGTGAACGAGTGCAAGCTCAACATTGCCAATCCGCAGCTGGTCATTCTTCTTGTGCTGGAGCTGGGCTCCGAGTGGTATCAGCGCTGGCATAACGATCAGCACACCCGACAGAACCCGATTCTGGAGGCGGGTGCGGCAGCCCAGAACATGGCCCTTGTCTTTCACTCCCATGGCCTGGCCAGTTGCTGGGCCAGCTTGTCCCCTCATATCAACTCGCGCGGTCACGCCGGCCTTCTCCGGAGATTCCGGCTTGCGGACACGCAGCGGATCACCAGCGCCCTTTTCGTCGGCTATCCGGCCCAGACCGTGGACCTCGACCGCCAGACGCATCACCGCCGCCGAATTCGCCGGAGCCCCGTGCGCGACTGCCTGCTGGAGGCTCCGCCGCGCGTGCTGCTGCTCGGGGGTCACTTGCCGACATTCGACAACCTGGGCAGCCAGGCGCTCACGGCGGGGATGAGGCGCCTGATCGAGACCGCGTTCCGTGATTCCGACCGCGCCTTCATCGAGTATCCCTGGCATCAGCCGTGGCCCGGCTTTCCGTCTTTTGACTCGCTCCAGGCCCTGCCCGATGCCCGGCGGCGCGCAGCCTTCTACCAAGCGGTCAACCAGTTGGTGGATGTCGGCCTGATGCTGCGTGAGGACCGCAGCGCACCGGGCCGGTTCCCCAAGGCGAACTCGGTCTCGCGCTTGCTTCTCTCCGTGGCCGGCGCGGTTCTGCGGCGGCCGCTGCAGCCGCCCAGCGTGGCCTACGTGCCCGGCCTCAACGATCCCCTGATCATGGGTCGGTGCCCTCCGCGCCCGCAGCTCCCCGATGGCGCAGAGCGCCTCGATGATGGCTGGATCGAGATCGAGCGGAGGCTGTTGCCGCGGCGGTTCCTCGTCCGACAGTGTGGTTCCTGGCTGGGCGGCAGGCACCCCAGGCTGGCTGCGGCGCTGCTGAGGCGGCAGTGGCGAATGATCAGCAATGCGAGTCTCTGCCGACTGGCCGCGATGGCCTGGACCGACGTTGCCTTCTGCGATGGCGATGGCGCGCTGGCGGACGCCTGGGACTGGTCCAGGAAACAGGCCATCAGGATACTGGCGGAGTGGCTGGCGGTCCGGCGCCTTGGGGCCCAGACCTTCGTGGTCAACCACTCCGTCTCAATCCAGACGCCCTGGCTTCGCTCGTTGCTGGCGGAAGTCTACAATCAGATGGACGGTGTCGTTGTTCGTGAGCCGTGCTCCAGGCAGCACCTGATCGACATGGGGGTGGCGCCCGGCAGGATCCTGTTGGGCGCGGATGCGGCGCTGTGCGCTCCGGCGCAGGCCAGCGCCCACGCCGAAGAGCTCTGGAAGGCGGTTGGTGCTCCGGAAGGAGCCATCGCCCTGGCCATCCGCGGAGACATGGGGGACAGCGTCGACGTCTGGGCCGGGATCGTCCGGGCGCTGGCCGAAGAACATAAGAAGGCGGTGGTGTTCATCTGCTCCAGCGAGGCCGAGGATCTGGCCTTCGCGCGTTCCATAGCCAGCAGGGCGCCCCTGCGTGTCATCGAGGGCGTCAAACACTACTCCGACATGATCATGCTGCTGCGCCATGTCTCGGTGCTCGTCAGCTCGAGGTATCACCCGATCTGTTTCTCGATGATTGCGGGCACGCCATTCGTTCCGCTCAGAGGCAACACCCTGAAGACGGAAGGGCTGATGGCGCTGATCGGCTATCCGGTGAAGCTGATCGAGAGCAGCTTCGAAGCCCAGTGCCCGGCCCTGGTTCGACAAGTACTGGAGCGCTCCGGGGAACTGAAGAGGCTGCTGGCTGACAGCCGGGAGCGTCTGCTGCAACTTGCCGGCCAGAACGTGGACGTGGTCGAGGAGATGAGCGAGCGGCGGCACTGGATCCACCGTGCGACGGCAGGCGGCGCGGTCGAGCATGATGGGACTGATGAGGCATGACGCGGGTGAGCCTGACGGACGAAGAGGTGTCTCCAAGCGCCCAGGTTTCCGTCGTCATACCCGCATACAACCGAGCCGGGCAGGTGGGCCGCGCCCTGGAGAGCGTGTCCCGGCAGACCTATCCGCACTGGGAGATCGTCGTCGTGGACGATGCCTCAACTGACGGGACCGCGCAGGCCGTTGAGGCCCGGGCCGCCGATATCGGGCATCTTCGACTGGCGAGGCACGCATGCAACCTCGGGGCCCAGGCCGCCCGCAACACCGGCATAAGAGCCAGTCGGGGGCCGTGGATCGCCTTTCTCGACTCCGACGACTGGTGGGAACCCGACAGCCTGGAGCTGCGCCTGGCCGAGGCCCGCAACCGCGGCGTCCAGGTGGTGCATTCCGATTGCTTCGTGCTCGGGCCGGACGGCTCCCGGAAGCGCTACGGCGTCCCGGCTGTGCAGGGCGACGTCCACCGGCAGCTGCTGATCCATCCCGGCCCCATGTTCCCGGCCCTGCTGGTCACCCGGCGGGCGTTGGACCGGGTCGGCGGTCTGGACGAGAGCCTTCCGGCGTACCAGGAGTGGGACACCGCCATCCGCCTGGCCCGACACTTCGAGTTCGGTTTCGTGGATGCGCCCACGTTCGTCTACGACTGCAGCGGCCGGGAGGCGATCTCCCGAGACACGCTGCGCGCGGCCGCCGGCCATGAGCGGGTGGTGCGCAAGCACGCCTTCGACATGCTGCGCCAGGCCGGCGGCGGTGCCCTGGCTGGCCACAGTTGGCTCGAGGCGGGATGGTACTGGCGCGGCGCCAGACGGTGGGCGGCATTGCGCTGCCTGCTCCGCGGCGCGCTGGCCTGGCCGTTCCGGCCGCAGGCTGCCTGGCGGCTGCTGGGCGGGCGGCGCGCTGGCGGGGGCCCGGCGGCGCCCAGGGCGACGTCCGGGAGCTGAGGCCCGTTCCATGCTCATCGCCATCGTCCCCTGTCTGAACCGGTCGCTGGGCGGCCAGTACCAGTACAGCCAGACGATGCTCGATGCGGTCCGGGCCATGCTCGCCGACGGCCGCCTGACCGACCGCTTCGTGGTCGTGGCCGAGGAGGCCGACGCCGGGGAGGTCCGCGCGCTGCGGGAGCGGGGCTGGGAGGTCCGCCCGTTCCCGCCGATCTCCCTGACCGGGGCCCTGGCTGCGCCGGTGCTCGGGCTTCTCGGCGAGGGCTGCCATCGGGCGGTGCGCGGGGCCTTCCGGCGACTGCGGGCCGCCCTGGGCCGCAGCCGGCCGGCGCCGGCCGGCGCCGGCGCGGCCGAGGCGCCGGCGGTCAGCCCCCGCCTGCACGCCTGGTTCGGGAGCCTGGGCGTGGAGCTGGCCCTCTATCCCATGGCCCGGGACGAGGCGCTGCTCGCCGGGATCCCCTTCGTGGCCAGCATCCACGACCTCCAGCACCGGCTGCAGCCGGAGTTCCCGGAGGTGTCGGCCGGCAGCGAGTGGGCCGGGCGGGAGCGGCTCTACGCCGGCGTGGCCCGCTCGGCGGAGCTGCTCCTGGCGGACTCCGAGGTGGGCCGCGAGGACATCCTCGCCTGCTACGGCGCGGCCGGGGCGGAGCCCGGGCGGGTTATGGCCCTGCCGTTCCTGCCCGGACCGGGCCTGGCGGCGGAGGTGTCCGCGGCCGAGGTGCGCCGGGTCCGGGAGGCCCGCGGTCTCCCGGAGCGCTATCTCTTCTACCCGGCGCAGTTCTGGCCGCACAAGAACCACCTGCGGATCATCGAGGCGCTCGGCCGGCTCCGGAGGGAGGCGGGCCTGGAGGTCTGCGCGGCCTTCTGCGGCAGCCACAGCGGCGAGCTGCGCGAGCGGACCTTCGCCGCCGTCCGGGAGGAGGCCGCCCGGCTGGGCCTGGGCGGAGCGGTCCGCCACCTCGGCTACGTACCCGACGCCGAGATGGCCGCGCTCTACGCCGGGGCCGTCGCCCTGGTCATGCCCACCTTCTTCGGCCCGACCAACATCCCGGTGCTCGAGGCCTGGGCGCTGGGCTGCCCGGTGATCACCTCCGACATCCGCGGGATCCGCGAGCAGTGCGGGGATGCGGCGGTGCTGGTCGACCCGCGGTCGGCCGAGTCTATCGCCGGGGGCATCCGAAGGGTCTGGACCGACGAGGCGCTGCGTCGCGACCTGGCGGAGAAGGGCCGGCGGCGGCGCTCGGCGTACACTTTCGGCGACTACTGCGCGCGGCTCCGCGGTATAATCGAGGAGGCCAAGGCGCGGGTGCGGGGGTAGAAGCGTAGCCGCAAAGAGGCGCAAGAAGCGCAGAGGGCGACTGAACGACGATGCCGATTTTGACCCCTTGTGCCTCGTGTGCTTCTTTGCGGCTGAGAGCGAGGTTCCCTCATGGCTGATGTCGAACGCATCGAGAAGGGCGGCCGGCCGCTGGCCTATATCATCCGCACCGCCGGGGCGCCGAAGGAAACCACCTTCCTGACACCGCCGGAGTTCAAGCAGCAGGTGGGCTTCGTGGTCTACCCCAAGGGCGGGGAGGTCGCCCGGCACCTGCACCGCGAGATCGAGCGCCGGCTGGTGGGCACCTCCGAGGTGCTCATCGTCCAGCAGGGCCGCTGCCTGGCCGACGTCTACGACGACGCCGGCGTCCTGGCGGCCACCCGCGAGCTCGGGCCCGGCGACCTGATGCTCATGGTCGGCGGGGGACACGGGTTCCGGATGCTGGAGGACACGGTGTTCCTGGAGGTCAAGCAGGGCCCCTACACCGGCCTGGACGAGAAGGAGCGGTTCTGATGGAGCCGGTCATCCCGGTCAACGAGCCGCAGCTGGGGCCTCGCGAGCTGGAGCTGGTCTCCGAGTGCGTGCGCACCGGCTGGGTCTCGTCGGCCGGGCGGTTCATCGGGGAGTTCGAGGCCGGCTGGGCGGCCTACTGCGGGCGGCGCCACGGCGTGGCGGTCAGCAACGGAACGGCGGCGCTGCAGCTGGCCCTGGCGGCGCTGGACCTCAAGCCCGGCGACGAGGTCATCCTGCCGAGCTTCACCATCGCCTCCTGCGCCAACGCCGTGGTGCTCAACGGCGCTGTGCCCGTGCTGGTCGACTCGGACCCCGGGACCTGGTGCATGGACGTGGACCAGGTGGAGGCCCGGATCGGGCCGCGGACCCGGGCGATCATGCCGGTGCACATCTACGGCCACCCCGCGGACATGGCCCCGCTGCTGGAGCTGGCCGCGCGGCACAACCTGGCGGTGATCGAGGACGCCGCCGAGGCCCACGGGGCCGAGTACCGGATGCCCGACGGCTCCTGGCGGCGCTGCGGCTCCTTCGGGCTGATGAGCTGCTTCAGCTTCTACGCCAACAAGCTGATCACCACCGGCGAGGGCGGGATGGTCCTGACCGACGATCCGAAGCTGGCCGACCGGCTGCGGCTGCTGCGCAACCTGGCCTTCGGGAGCCGCCAGCGCTTCCGGCACGAGGAGCTGGGCTTCAACTTCCGACTGACCAACCTGCAGGCCGCGCTGGGCGTGGCCCAGCTCGAGCGCATGGACGGGATCGTCGCGCGCAAGCGGCAGGTCGGGGAGGCCTACGCCGCGCGCCTCCGGGGCGCCCCCGGCGTCGAGCTGCAGGCCGGGCGGGAGTGGGCCCGGAGCGTCCACTGGATGAACGGGCTGGTGCTCTCCGAGTCGGCCGGGCGCGACGCCGCCGGCTTCGCGGAGGAGCTCCTGGCCCGCGGCGTGGAGACCCGCCCCTTCTTCCTGGGGATGCACGAGCAGCCGGTCTTCCTGCGCCGGGGCCTCTTCCGCGGCGAGGCCCACCCGGTGGCCGAGCGGCTCTCGCGGCGGGGGCTCTACCTGCCGTCCGGCCTGGCGCTGAGCGACGGGCAGCTCGAGCGGGTCTGCCAGGCCGTCCGCGGGATACTGGGATGACCCCGGTCTTCGGCGGAGCCTACGCCGGGGCCTACGACGATCTCTATCGCGACAAGGACTACCGGGCGGAGTGCGACCTGATAGCACGCGTCCTGGGCGCGCACGCCGCCGGCCCGGCGAAGAGCGTCCTCGACTTCGGCTGCGGTACGGGCAGCCACGCGATCCCGCTGGCCGAGCGCGGCTGGGAGGTGACCGGCGTGGACCGCAGCGCGGAGATGCTCGCCGCGGCGCGGGCCAAGGCCGGCGGCCTGCGGATCAACTTCCGGCAGGGCGACATCCGGACGGTCGAGCTCGGCCGGACCTTCGACGCCGCCCTGATGATGTTCGCGGTGCTCGGCTACCAGCTGGAGGACGCCGACGTCCTGGCCGCCCTGCGGAGCGCCCGGCGGCACCTCGGCGCGGGCGGCGCGCTCTTCTTCGACGTCTGGCACGGTCCGGCGGTGCTGGCCATGCGGCCGGAGGAGCGCAGCAAGGTCGTGCCGGTCGAGGGCGGCCGGCTGGTGCGGACGGCCGGCGGCGAGCTCGACGAGGCCGCGCACACCTGCCGGGTGACCTTCCGGCTGCGCCGCGAGGTGGCCGGCGAGCCCCCGGCCGAGACGGTCGAGGAGCACGTCCTGCGCTACTTCTTCCCGGATGAGCTCGGGCGCTTCCTCGCGGCCGCCGGCTTCCGGCTGATCAGGCTGGGGGCCTTTCCGGACTTCGACCGGGACCCCGGCGCGGGCGACTGGAACGTCGCCGCCGCGGCGGCCGCGGTCTGAGCGGCGCTACTTCCCGGCCAGCAGCTCCAGGAAGCGCCGGGCGATTGCCGGCCAGGACAGGACGTCGCCGGCCAGCCGCAGGGCGCCGTCCGCCAGGCGCTCACGGAGCGCGGCGTCCCCGGCCAGTTCGCGCATGGCTCCGGCCAGCGCCTCCGGCGAGCCCGGCGGGCAGAGCCGGACGTTCTCCCCGTCGGCGAAGGGCGCGCCCGATCCCGGTCCCCGGGTGGAGATCACCGGCAGGGCGTGGGCCGCAGCCGCGGCGAAGGAGCTGTTGTTGAGCTGCAGCCCGGCGTCGAAGGGCAGGACGCAGGCGTCGGCGGCGCGCAGCCACTCCGACGGCGCGGGGCTGTTCCAGTCGTAGCCGCCCGTCCAGGCCACGCGCCCGGCGATGCCCAGCCCGGCGGCCAGCTCGCGCATGGCCCCGAGGTGGGCCGGCCCCGCGGTGGGGTGCACGCCTCCGGCCACGGCCAGGCGGGCCTCGGGGCGGTCCGCGGTCAGCAGCTTCATGGCCCGCAGGAGCGTCTCCAGGCCCTTGCCGGGATAGACGAAGCCGAAGTGGACGAAGAGGAAGTCGCCGGGGCCGGCTCCCAGGCTCTCGCGCCAGCGGCGGCGCTCGTCGGGCGTAGGGGCGGGGAGCGCGCGGACGGCCGGGCCCGGCGGCACGATCGCCAGCCGGCCGGCCGCGCCCGGCGCGTAGGCGGCGAAGGCCGCGCGCTGCGCCTCGGACATGACCACGATCCGGTCGCTGGCTTCGAGGATCGACCCGAACCGGCCGTCGAGCCGCCCGAGGCTCAGCGCGCGCATCAGCCGGGGGATCCGGCCTCCGCCGTGGACCGCGTCCGTCCGGCGGACGGGTCCGGCTCCGGCCGCCGCTCCGGCCGCGGGGAGCTTCCGGGTCCTCGTCCCCGCCGGCCGCAGCCAGGAGTAGAGGCTCGCGCCGCTGCACCCGGTGAGGCAGGTGACCGTGCGCACCCCGGGCACGAGCGCGCGGGCCAGGGCCGGCGCCATGGTGACCATGGGGTGCTCGCCGTAGACCCACCCCAGGTAGTGGAGCAGCAGGGCATCCGGCCGGGACTTCCGCAGGAAGGAGGCCAGGCGGGGCAGATCCCGCCAGGTCCAGTCGCGCATCCGCGGCTCGACGGTCAGCCCGGGGATGCCGGGGTCGGCGCACCCGCGGCCGGACAGCGCCCGGACCTCGGCGCCGCCGGCGGCCAGGGCCTCGGCCAGGCGCAGGGCGTGCTCCGACTCGGGCTCGCAGCCCGGCGGCAGCGCGGCGATCAGGGCGAGCTTCATCGGCCTGTCTCCAGGGCTCATCCGCGGACACCGGCGACGGCGAGCGGTTACCTGCCAGTACCTGGCGCCAGTTCCGGCATGCTGGGTATCTCCGGGAGCGTATTGTACCTGGGGTCCTTGGAGTTTTCCGACCACCATGCCTTGGCCTTCACGGCCGCCGCCTCGACGAACTCCTCGGGCTTCTTGGCGGCATCGGCCCCAAAGTCCTGCTTGACGAGTTTCTGCAGAGCAACGAGGGCCAGCGCCAGCGTCTCGCGGTGGGCCTTTTGGGCATGCTCGATGTCCTGGGGCGTCATTTCCCGACCGGGGGCAACGGGCTGCGGGGAGGGCCGGGACTTGATCACATCCATCAGCAGTCTGGCGGACCAAGCGTAACCCAGGTCGGCAGTGAGAAGCGCCTCGCGGGGAAAGTTGGCGCGCATCTTGTAGATCCGGGCAACCCAGGCCTTGCAGAAGGGCTCGGCCATTAGGGGGTCGATGGGAAAGCCAAGACGGCGCCGTTCCTGAGCAAAATTCATCACACGCCCCCCCAGGGCGTCCGTCTCGGCATTCTTCTCGGCGAAGATGCGCTTGAGCAACTCGTCGTCGTTCGTGCGCACCAGAGCCTTCATGAGAGCAGGGAACAGCTTCTCATTGTCAAGCAGCGGGCGGATGACTTTTTCGTCGGCGGGGGTCTCTACCAGCCTGACAATTTCCATGGAAAGGTTGCCCCATAGCTCGGTGCCATTGCGTGTCTTGGCCAGCTCAACAAAGAACGCAAGCTGGTCGGGACGGCCTGCTTGCCCCAAGACCGTCCAAGCCTTTGTTTGTAGCAGGCCGGACTTGGGAGCAGATGCAACCCTCCGCAATAATTCCACGTCCAGCGCAGGAAGCGTCTTCTCAGCGCGGAAGAAATAAGCCTGCCACATGGCCTCCACGTACTGCTCGTCCTGCGGCGAGACGCCGGCAGGTTCCCCGGCGACAGCAACTGCCATCACCAGTACCCCCGCTACCGAGACGACGATGCGATGCATGGTCCTTCCCCTATGGCTTCGTGGTTGTCTCCAGCGAGAAGCGCCTGGCCGCCTCTGCGCCGCGAGTCGCCAGGCTCTCGATGGAGCTTTCCATGTCCGTGCCCTTCAGGCTGGAGAGAGTTTCGCGGTTCATGGCCGCGTCCTCCGAGAAGCAGGCGCCGGCCACCAGCCAGTCGAGAACCGCGCTCCGTTCGGACGCCGGCCGGCTGGCCAGCCAGTCATCACTATGGGCGGTCGGAAAGCAACGTGGTCTCAAAGTGGACGCATGCATCCTTCAGACGAGCGTTATTCCAGCGACCATCCCGCAGGAGTCTAGCCATTCCTTCCTCGGCGCCCCTTAGAGCTCGTAGTTCCTCGGAGTATCTATGCAGTCCGTCTACACCCGTCGTATCAATCACGCCCGCCGACAGCAGCCTGGCGGTTACACACTGAAACGCGACGGAGAGCGGCCTCTTGCTCCCCCAGGCCGTCCACAAGGATTTGGGATCGGAAGACTCTGCGAGCATCGTGCACGTTTCAACACCGATCATCGTACTCGTTGGCCCCGGCATTCGGTACAACGCGTTTCGCCCCCCTGTAGCCGGCGATGCGTTCTGAGCCAGGCCCGTAAAGTCCTCCGGCTCAAGAGAAAACAGCATCTTCTCGCGCACCTCAGGCCGGAACGAGCGCAGCCAGTTCCAGTATGCGTTCAGGATCGCGTCCTCCGGCTGGGCGTCATCCGGAAGGCGCCCGCGATCCCAAAAGAAGCACCGCGGGGCCGCCCAGCGGAAGTGTGCGATTGCGGCATCGTCGCTTATGGTCGGGTGCTTCCCATCCACGATCTGCACAAGGAGGAGAAGGTCTGGCGACACCTTGGTGGATTGCACCCCGCACAACACGCGCGATCCCTTCCTCCACGCGAATCTGTTGATGCCAAACGCATAGGAAATCAGAACCCCCTGCTTGGACAGATCCGATTGCCGGTCAACTGCCTCCAGGAACATCCTCGGACCGTATCCGGGACGGGAGAGCAATCCCACGTATGCGTTGACGTCCTCGTCGGAGGGCCGCAACGACAGGAGAATGGCCGGGTAGAGATACCACCCAGCCAGCGCCAGGATCACAGCCAGCACGCCGGACACGGCACACCAACGCACGGTACGCCCTGATGTCATGGCTTGGCCTTCTTGGCGTAGGGTAGCAGCAACGGGCGCCGATACTATCCCAGCCCGCCGCGTGGTCAAGAGCGCCGGCTCCAATAAGTCCGCCCCGAGCGCTCCGCTGGGACGGCGCGGCCCGCGGCGGCCAGTTCGGCGAGCAGTCGCCGGGCCTCGGCGGCCGGAATGGCCAGCCCGGCGGCCACGTCGTCCTCGGTGGACGGGTGGCGGCCGATCAGCGCCAGGACCTCCTCCAGCGCCGAGGACGACCGGTCTTGCCGCAAAGAGGCGCAAGAAGCACAAGGGGCTTGGGTTGACGGCTCCTCCAGTCCCTTTTGCGCCCCTTGCCCTTCGGCCTTGCTCAGGGCTTGGGCCGTGAGCTTGTCGAACGGCGCCTCTCTGCGGCCGCCCCCGTCTCCGGCCCGCGGCGTCTCGGCGATGACCTCGGCCGGCGGGTCGAAGAGCCGGGCCAGCTCGGCCAGACGCTCCGGCGGCACGGGGCGCACCGAGCTCTCCGCCGGCGGGCGGACCGCGGTGTTGAGCTGGACGCGGTCGGGACGGATGCGCCCGGCGAGCGCGGCGATGCGCCGGACCTCGTCCTCGGAGTCGTTGACCCCGGCCACGAGCATCACCTCGAGCCAGAGCTGTCCGCGGAACCGGCCCCGGAAGGCGACCAGCCCGTCGACCATCCGCCGGAAGTCCAGCGACCCGTGCGGCCGGTTGACCCGCCGCCAGACCTCCTCGGACCCGGCCACCAGCGTGGGCGAAACCAGGTCGGCGCCCGCGCAGGCCGCGGCCGTCTCCTCGCGCCAGAGCAGCGAGCCGTTGGTGATCACCGCGACGGGCACGCCGAACTGCCGCAGCCCGGCCAGCACCTCGCCCAGGCGCGGGTGCAGCGTGGGCTCGCCGGAGCCGGCCAGGGTGATCCAGTCGGGGCGCGGCCCGGAGGCCAGCCGCTCGCGGACCTCGGCGACGATCGTCTCGGGAGCCACGGCCTCCGGGGCGGCGGAGCAGTGCAGCGAGGTGCGGCCCAGCTGGCAGTAGACGCAGTCGTAGCTGCAGGTCTTGAAGTCGATCAGGTCGACGCCCAGGGACGCGCCCAGGCGCCGGGAAGGCACGGGGCCGAAGACGTGGCGGTCGGGGGACACTGCCGCGGACTCAGCCCCGTCCGGCGTTCGGGTCGCGAGGCGGGGGTTTCCTGCCGGGCGTCGCCGCCGACCGGGAGCGCAGGATCGTCCGGCGCGCTCCGGCCTTGTTGGCGGACCGGGCGGAGATCATCTGATAGCCGCCCCAGAGGCATAGGATCAGGCCCAGCCCGGCCAGGGCCAGGCTGCTGCCGGTGCCGCGCAGGGCCAGGCTGCCGCTGAGCCCGCCGATGATGAAGACAATCCCGATGATCAGGTTCCACATCCGGCACGCTCCATTCCATCCGAACGGCCGGGACAACCACCGGCCGCCGACGGTTCCGATTCTAGCGGCAGGCCGCGAAAGCGCCAGGGGTCCCCGGAGCTGAATCGCCATCGTTCTCGTTCTCAGCGAGGCGGAGCCGAGCGGTCCTCGTTCTCGGACTCCGAGTTCACCCGGGGGCGAGAACGAGAACGATAGCCAGAAGACGGCGCCGAAGGACTGAAAAGCCCCGGTGAGCTGCCGGTGGGAAATCAGTTGACTCATCCCCACCTTCAGTGGTGTTGGGATGGCGGCCCGGTCCAGCGCGGGGGGCAGCCCAGGGCTACCGTTCGCGGGCATCCCTGCCCGCTCACTGCGTGGGAAAACGCCTTCGGCCTCCTCGCCTTCGTCGTTTTCCAACGCCGCCCCGGGCTGCCCCCCCGCACTGGACCTCCGTCATCCGGCCGTCGTGGGTCCGGTGTACGGGGTGGCCGGGCTCGGCGTCGAAGATGCCCGGAGCCAGGGAAGGCGGCAGGGCAGCTTCGTCGCAGCTCGGAGGGCAGGATGCCCTCCGAGCGGTAGAGACCGGTCCACCCCGTGCGCCGGACCCTCCCCATACAGCCACTCCTCGGAAAGTGGGGATGATTCAAAGAAATCATCCCTTGCGCCATCCGCCGCAGGGGGGAGAATCCGGCCGTCCGGGTGGGAGCGCCGGCTTTGCCCCGGTTCTCCGCCCGGCAAGGCGCCGGGAGGGTATCTGTCATGTGGCGAATCTGGCTGGGCATGGCCGTGGTCGGCGTGATTGTCCTGGTCTACGGGTTCAACGAGGCGCGGGTCAGCTTCGGAGCCTCCTCCAAGCCGCAGGAGGTGGCCCTGGCCGACCTCGAGGCCGGCAAGGCCGTCGACAACACCCACCTGCTGATCGGCAAGCACGTGGCCATCTTCACCGAGACCATCTTCCAGTACGAAGTCCGCAAGCACGGCCCCAGTACCGTCACCCCGAGCACCAGGGTCGACTTCGCCTACTACCCGATCATCTCCCCGGACCATCCCTATGTCCGCAAGTGCGACGAGGTGCTCAAGAAGTACGGCGGCCCGGACAAGGTCCCCGAGAAGGAGTGGCCCTCGATCGGCAGCTTCGCGGTGCTGGTCAAGACCTCCGGCTTTGCCACGGTCGGGAACATCCCGACCTCCGACGCGAAGTACGATCGGGTCCAGGGAACGGTCATCAACCGCATCAAGAAGCTCGAGGGCCAGGAGGCCGAGCTGCTTCACGGCAGCTTCCCGCAGGTCAACCTCGACAAAGTCCTGATCCTGGAGAGCGGCCGCACTCCCACCTCGATACTGCTGGCGCTGATGATCATGATCGTCGGCCTGGGCATCACCGGGGCGGCCGGGGCTATCCCCTGGTATCTGGCCAGGTCGAAGCGCGAGGAGGAACGGCGCTCCGCCGAGCGTCGGCAGGCCAGGCTGGACCAGGCCCGGGCCAGGGCACGCGAGGTGGCCGCGGCCGGTCAGGAGCCGGCGGCGGCCGGCGAGGAAGCCGGCGAGCCGCCGGCTGACGGGCCCGAGGTCTCCGGCGGCGCTGCCGCCCAGCCCGGCGCCCAGGTCCGGCGCGGGGTCATCCGGCCGATGGGCGGCGCCGGGGCCGCCGGCGGGGCCAAACCGCCATTCCGCCCGGGCCAGATCCGCCGCCGCCCGCCGACCTAGGATGTGGGAGCTCGCCCGGAGAGCCGGGCGGCGACGTGGTCAGGCGCGGAACTGCGCGGAAGACAGATACGCCGCATAGCCGAGCACGCAGGCGCTGGCCGTGGCCATGGCCCGCGAAAGCAGAAAGCGCCCGGTGAAGGCCCGGGGCGCCCGCATCCTGACCAGCCGGCGCCGCACAAGCCAATAGAGGAGCGACAAGGCGGCGAAGCTGACGGCGGTGATGATGCCGTGCTCAGCCGCCACCGGCAGTCCGGCAAAGGGCAGAAGCCCCATCAGGGCCAGCATCCCCAGAGGCAGCGGCAGGCTGGTGACCTTCCTCATGTCGGCGAAACCGGCGATTATGCGCCGTGCCTCGTCTTCGGAGAGAGCCGCGAAGGCGCGCCTGCGGACGATCCTGCCGATCAGCCAGAGCCCGAGATAGAGCGCCGCTGCCGCCGCCAGCCCTTCAGGCATCGGGGCCGGCCGGCTCCCAGAAGTCCCCCGGCTCCAGCCCGGCGGCCTCGGCCAGGGCGCGGACCGTGACGAAGCGCCCCAGCTGCGGGCCGCGGTGCGCGTCGGACCCGGCCGCGAAGCGCACCCCGCACTCCCGGGCCAGGCGCACGAGCTCGGCGTAGCCCACGGCCTCCTCCGTCGACAGGCGGTTGACGGCCGCCTCGTTGAGCTCGAAGGCCACCGCGCACTCGGCCATGGCCTCGGCCACCGGCGCGAACCGGCGCAGGAAGCCCGGGCCGAAACCCTCGGCCAGCCGGCAGGCGGCCATCTCGCAGGCCGGGTGGGCCAGGGCGTCGACCGCGGGGTTGCGGACCACCCGCTCCATCCACCCCAGCCAGCGGTCCTGGGCGGCCGGGCGCTCGTCCTCCGGGATCAGCGGCCGGTCGAACCAGAACTCCGCGCCTCCGGGCAGGACGTGGGTGGCGGCCAGCACGTACTCGATCCCGGAGAGGTCGGGGAGCATCAGCGAGCCGTCCAGCGCCACCGGGTCGGCGTCGACCTCGGCGCCCAGCAGGAAGCGGGTGCCGGGGTGGATGGGCCGGCGCGGGTCGAGCTCGCCGGCCACCGCGGCGACCGTCGAGCGGTCCCCGCGGGCCGAGAGCCAGCGGCCGGGCCGGAGGTAGGCCTCGCTGTCCAGGACCGGCACGTGCTCGAGGATGACCGCCCGGCGCAGCCCCAGGGCGGCGGCGTGGTGCATCAGCGCCGGCACGAACATCTCCGGGCCGGAGTGGCCGCTGTAGATGGTGTGGATGTGGTGGTCGCAGTCGAAGGGCGGCTCGGGCGGCGGCGCGCCGGGGTCCGGCTCCGGGAAGCCGCCGGGCGCGGTCCGGGGCGGCACTTCGGGGACCTGCGGGGGCAGATGGCTCAAGGGGCCGGCCGCACTCTCAGACCGGGAAGAGCCAGAGCCGGTCCGGCCCGACGTGGCCGGAGAGCTCCTGTCCGGGGCTGGCCCCGCAGGCCGGCAGGCGCAGGACCAGTCTCCGCCCGCCGCCGGCGTCCAGCTCCACCCGCTCCTCCGAGCCCAGGAAGCTGGACGCCTCGACCCGTCCGCGCCAGGCCAGCGCCCCCTCCGGGGCCGGCCCGAGCCGGGCGGCCTCGGGGCGGAAGCCGAGGAGCCAGTTCCCAGTTCCCGGTTGCCAGTTGCCAGAGGGAAGGGAACCCTGAACCTTGGACCTTGAGCCCTGCACCTCGGCCCCGGCCGGCGCCGGGACCAGGGCCTCGCCCAGGGCGGTCCGGACGCGGTGGGCGCCGCCGGGGGCGGGCCCCAGGACCTCGGCCGGCAGCCAGTTGACCTCGCCCAGGAACTCGGCGGTGAAGCGCTCGCGCGGCCGCTCGTAGAGCTCGCGCGGGGTGCCCAGTTCCACGATCCGGCCGGCGTGCATGACCGCCACGCGCTCGGCCATGGACAGGGCCTCCTCCTGGTCGTGGGTCACGTAGATGGCGGTGAAGCGCGCCTCGGCGTGCAGCCGGACCAGCTCGCCGCGCATCTCGCGGCGGAGCTTGGCGTCGAGGTTGGAGAGCGGCTCGTCGAGCAGCACCACCTCCGGCTCGCAGGCCAGCGCCCGGGCCAGGGCCACGCGCTGCTGCTGGCCGCCGGAGAGCTGGGCGGGGCGGGCGTCGGCGCGCTCGGCCAGCCCCACCATGCGCAGGGCCTCCAGGGACTTGGCCCGGCGCTCGGCGGCCGGCACCCCGCGGGCCTCCAGGCCGTAGCCGACGTTCTCGGCCAGGCTGAGGTGCGGCCAGAGCGCGTAGCCCTGGAAGACCATGGGCGCGCCGCGGCGGTAGGCCGGGAGCGCGGTGACGTCGTGCCCGCCGATGGCCACCGTCCCCGCGGCCGCCGGCTCGAGCCCGCCGATGGCCCGGAGCAGCGAGGTCTTGCCGCAGCCGGAGGGCCCCAGCAGGAAGAAGAGCTCGCCGCGCCGCACGGACAGGGAGACGGCGTCGACCGCCACGGTGCCGCCGTAGCGGACGGTCAGCCGGTCGACGACCACGCCGTCCGGGCCGTGGACTCCGGGCATGCTTCTGGTCGGGGGGAGTTCCGGGCTCATCGCCGGCCATTATGCGCGGCCCCCGCCGGGGGTCAAGGAGACGGGCCCGGGGCATTGACAGACCGGCGCGGGCGCGGCAAGTTGTAGGCGAGCCCCGGGGCGGCGCGAAGCCCGGGGCGCTTCCTCTCCGGAACGTCCTCTTCCAGACTTATCGGCAGTCGGCCCGGCACTCCGGCGTCGGGGCGCATCGTGCGCCCCGGGCGGGGTCGCGGGGCAGCTTGCGGTCCGGGGGCCGGGCGGCGGATCGCCGGCCGGTCTCCGGAAGGCGGAGGCGCGGACGATGGCGGCGGGGAAGGCGGGACCGATCGCCCTGCTCGTGGCCCTGGCGGCCGCCGGCGCCTTCGTCGCCGGCCGGCAGTCGGCCTCCGTCCCGGGCCCGGCGCCGTCGCCGGGAGCCCCGCGGCTGGCCGCGCCGGCCGCTCCCGCCGCGCCGGTCGCCGTCGAGGCCGCGAACATCCGCGTCTGCTTCTCGCCGCGCGGCGGCTGCACCGACGCGATCGTGGCCGAGCTGGACAAGGCCCGGGAGTCGGTCCTGATCCAGGCCTACAGCTTCACCAGCGACCGGATCGCCAAGGCCGCCGTCGAGGCCCAGCGGCGCGGCGTCAAGGTCCGGGCGGTGCTCGACAAGAGCCAGCGCTCCGAGAAGTTCAGCGAGCTCGACTTCCTGGCCCGCGCCGGGATTCCCACCCGGGTCGACAGCCGGCACGCCATCGCCCACAACAAGGTCATGGTCATCGACGGCGAGACCGTCATCACCGGCAGCTTCAACTTCACCAAGGCGGCCGAGGAGAGGAACGCCGAGAACCTCCTCATCATCCGCGACAAGAAGCTGGCGGAGCTCTATGCGGCCAGCTGGCGCGAGCACGAGGAGCACTCCGAAGCCTACGCGGCGAAGTGACGCCGGGGGCGGCGCGAAGATCGGCTATCGGCTTTCGGCCTTCGGAACAACGCTGACTTAACGTGCCGAAAGCCCAAAGCCGAATGCCGAAAGCCGGCCACGCCGTCCTTTCCGGAAGTATGGCTTGCACCACTTCCGGGTCCGGCGAGAATGCCGCCCGGAGGATCGCGCCATGCGCCGGACGCTTTCAACCCTCATCCCCCTTGCCGCCGCCTTCGCCCTGACCTTCTCAGCCGCCGGGTGCCGGAGCCAGCCGTCCGGGCCGGAGCGGGCCGGGCCGCAGCCCCCGCCGACTGGCCAGGCGAACCGGCCGGAGCCGGACCGCGCCCCGCCCTACGTCGCGGAAGAGGTGGTGACCCGGGCCCTGACCTCTCCGGGCCGGGCCGCGACCGGCCAGGAGTGCCGGGACTGGATCGCCGGCCTGGGCGGCAGCAAGGCGGCGGCCGGCAGGCTCGCCGAGCACCTGCGCCGCGGCGGCCCTTCGGTCGACGAGCGGCGGAGGATCGCCGACATCCTGGAGCGCTGCGACCGGGGCGACGCGGTGCCCGGCCTGGCGCTGCTGGCCGGGGACCTCGAGATGGGCCGGCTATTCCGCAGCGGCATGCTCCACCTGCTGAGCGACGCGCACGGCTGCCGCGAGGCCGTGGCCCCGCTGGCGAACGCTCTCAAGACCGACGTGGTGCCGGACGTGCGCGTCCGGGCCGCGTCCGAACTGGCCGCCATGTACCTCGACGGGCACGTGAGCGACTCCGGCCCGATCGTCGAGGCCCTGATCGGCGCCCTGGCCGACAAGGACGAGCCGGTGCGCGACTCGGCCGCCTGGAGCCTGGGCTGCCTGGCCGAGCGCGACCCGGGGCTGATCCCCCGCCTGGAGAAGCTCAAGGAGGGCTCCGACGCCCAGGTCCGCGCCGGCGCCGCCGAGGCGCTCCGGAACGTGCACGCCGGCAAGGTCCGGCGGCCGGCGGAGGGACAGGAGAAGTAGGATAGGGGGCAGCGGCGTGCCGGATATGGGGACGAAACAGGTTAGCCCACAAGGAGGCGGTCGTGTTGTCAAGAAGGCTGAGGATGTGTGGGATCACGCTGCTCTGTGTAGCAGCCTGTCGGTCCAGTGGGGCCGCTTCGGAGCAGGCGCAGTCAGCGCATGAAGCCTTAAGTGTAGACGCAGCCAAGCAGATTCTGGCGCTTGGGAAGACTGACGACATCAATGAAGTCTGCATAGCAGTGAGAACGGTGGTAAGCGCCAAGAATGTATCGGCGGATAAGCTTCTTCTGGATTTCCTGAATGCAGAAGAGGTTGTAGAGAAACTGGAAACGAATGCGAATGGGAAACCCAATGTGGTCCCCGGTTGGAGGGGCGAGTCGTTTGACGTAGTGGATCGCAAATACCGAGGACGATGGAAGCCATATCTGTGGCATCCAAATCAAGGATCCGATCTGTACGCTGTATTGCGTGCTATCATTAGAGGCAATCCTGCGTTCGGAGAAGAGTTCGTTGTGAAGACTCTCGACGATGCGAGAGTCTTTGACCGCCTACTAGCGCGGCAGGGGGGCGAGGAGTCAGGTGCTTCGGAGTTGAGACGTCTGCGTAATGAATGTCGTGTGGAAGTGCTCGGCGTCTTGATGGAACCGAGCAAAGATACCATGTCGTTCTTGCGGGCACAGGTCCTGGATAGAAACGCCCCGTATTGCGGAGCAGCCACCCGAGTTGTGCTGACTCTTTTGGGGTCACAAGTTGATGAATTGGCCAAAGGCATATTGTGGGAACGACTCCTTGCTGACTACAGGGAGGCGAAGAATCTTGGTTTGATCTTGTCGTTACAGGAAAGGCGGCACCTGCCTGGGGCTTTCGAATTATTGTGTGACGCATACGAGAAGTGGGGCAAAAAGGAAGCCCCCTTTCCAGAGGGGGTGGACCTGTTAGATGTGATCACAAAGCCAAAGGGAGTGCGTACTAATATTGAGCGAGAAAGAGAGGCGTCATCGTATGATCTTGTGGAAGCGAAGTCCGTTCCTCGGTTTCTTGCTGCCATGGATAAGTTGTTGAAGGTAAGCGGGGACAACAAGCTCAAAGACTCGGACAGGAATGAGCTTGATGCTGTTCGAGCAGCCTTGTCCAAGAAGACTATTAAGCCACAGACCCAGGCGGCTCAGTAATAGGCGATGCTGAGGTCGTACGTGAACTGAGAACTTGCATTGTCATAGCCCTTGCGGGGGCGTTGCTTGGAGTCGCAGCGTGCGTTGCTGCCACGTCCAGTGTCATATACTGCCCGGGGCGGGGATCGAACCCGCATGAGGTTGCCCTCACCGGTTTTTGAAACCGGCGCGTCTGCCGTTCCGCCACCCGGGCGACGCCGGCGGCTATCGTAAGCGGTGCGCGCACCGGCGCAAGTCGATTGGGAGCCCGATGCCTCGCGCCAAGCCGCCAAGACGCCAAGACGCCAAGAACGGCAGGGCTTTCACCGCGGAGGGCGCAGAGTCCCGCGGAGGACGGCAGGGAACGGAGAGGTGGCGCTGCTCTGCCGCTTCAGCTCCGAGCCGGCTCGGTCTGAAGCAGCAGTGCAGCTCCTCCGGGAGCCTGCGGCTCCCTGCGCGGCCACGGCCGCGCGCTTCCTCTCAACCCGAGGAAGCGCGAGCCCGGCGCAGCTGGGCTCTGGACTCTGCACCCTCCGCGGTGAAGAATCCCGGCCGTTGTTCTTGGCGCACTTGGCGGCTTGGCGCGAGAATCCCCGTTGTGGGCTCTCCGGTTGCCCCGGCCCTCGGACGGCCTATAATGCCGGCTCCGGTTCTTTCTGCGCTTTTGGGAGCCATGAGATGAGACGCCTGACCGTCGACGAGCTGCGCCAGTCCTACCTCGACTTCTTCGTCCAGCGGGGCCACACGCTGGTCGCGTCGGACTCGCTGGTGCCCACCTACGACCCCTCGCTGCTCTTCACCGGCGCGGGCATGAACCAGTTCAAGGACGAGTTCCTGGGCAAGGGCAAGCGGCCCCTGAAGCGCGGGTGCTCCAGCCAGAAGTGCATCCGCACCGGCGACATCGGCAACGTCGGCGTGACCGCCGCCCACCACACCTTCTTCGAGATGCTCGGCAACTTCTCCTTCGGCGACTACTTCAAGCGCGAGGCCATCAAGTGGGCCTGGGAGTTCTACACCAAGGTCCTGGAGATGCCCGAGGAGAAGCTGAGCATCTCGGTCTACAAGGACGACCAGGAAGCCTACGACATCTGGGCCAGGGAGGTGGGCATCCCCGCCTCCAAGATCTACCGCTTCGACGCCCACGACAACTTCTGGCCGGCCGACGCGCCGACCGAGAGCCCCAAGGGCACGCTCTGCGGGCCGTGCAGCGAAATCTTCTTCGACCTGGGCCCCAACGACTGCCGGAACGCGAACTGCTCGCCGGCCTGCGACTGCCGCCGGCACGTGGAGATCTGGAACCTGGTCTTCCAGCAGTTCGAGAAGGGCGCCGCCGCCAACGAGCTCGTGCCGCTCCCCCAGAAGAACATCGACACCGGCGCGGGCCTGGAGAGGAACGCCGCCGTGCTCCAGGGCGCCGCCACCAACTTCGAGATCGACAGCCTGCTGCCGCTGGTCGAGGAGGCCCTGCGCCTGGCCGACGCCGCCGCCGGGCAGAAGTACGTCGGGCGCTACGCCGAGCTGAGGAAGGCCAAGGCCCCGGCCGGCGAGCTGCTGCCCGTGCTCCGCCGCGCCCGGCGCATCGCCGACCACGCCCGGGCGGTGACCTTCTGCCTGTCCGACGGCGTGCTGCCCTCCAACGAGGGCCGCGGCTACGTGGTGCGGCGGCTGCTGCGCCGGGCGGTCCTCGATGGCCGGGCGCTGGGCGTGAAGGAGAGCTTTGTCCACACGCTGGTCGCGCCGGTCGCGCGGCTGATGGCCCGGGCCTACCCGGAGGTCGGCGAGCGCGCCGGCAACCTCGCTCGCCTGGTCCGGGCCGAGGAGGAGAGCTTCGAGGCCACGCTGGAGCGGGGCCTGGGCATCCTCCGCGAGAAGATCGCCGGGGCCGCCGGCGGCACCCTAGGCGGCCGCGACGCCTTCACCCTGTACGACACCTACGGATTCCCGGTCGAGATCACCGAGGAGATCCTCGCCGAGCAGGGCATGAAGCTCGACCGCGCCGGCTTCGAGAAGGCCATGGAGGAGCAGCGCGAGCGCGCCCGGGCCGGCTCCAAGATGGTCGGCGTCGACATCTTCGGCGGGGTGATGGCCAAGGTGAAGGGTATCACCAAGGGCACCAGGTTCGAGCGCGGGTGGCCGGCGGGCCAGACGGCCAAGGTCCTGGCCATCATCAAGGGCAACGATCTGCTCGCTGAGGCCCGCAGCGGCGGCGAGGTGCAGGTCGTTCTCGACCGGACGCCCTTCTACGGCGAGTCCGGCGGGCAGGTGGGCGACACCGGAGCGCTCCGGGCCTCAGGCGGCAAGGCCTTGGTGCTGAATGCCACCAAGGTGGACGAGATCGTCCTGCATCACGTGCGGGTCGAGGGCGGCGTGCTCCGCCCCGGTGACGGGGTCGAACCCGTTCTGGACCCCGCCCGCCGCGCGGCCATAGAGGCCAACCACACCGCCACCCACATCCTGCACCACTACCTGCGGCAGGTGCTGGGCCAGCACGTCGAGCAGTCCGGCTCGCTGGTCGACGGCGAGCGCCTGCGCCTCGACTTCACGCACTTTGAGGGCACCAAGCCCGAGGAGCTCCGGCGGGTCGAGGAGCTCGTAAACAAGGCCATCCGCTCGGGCGGCGCGGTCAGGACCACCGAGACCACCGTCGACCAGGCGCGCAAGGCCGGGGCCATGGCGCTCTTCGGCGAGAAGTACGGCGAGCGCGTCCGCATGGTCGAGACCGATCTGGGCGGCGGCGAGCGCTCGGTCGAGCTCTGCGGCGGCACGCACCTCGAGCGGGCGGCCGACGCCCGGCTCTTCCGCATCGAGAAGGAGGAGTCGGTGGCCGCCGGCATCCGGCGCATCACCGCGACGACCGGGGCGGTGGCCGAGGCCAACGCCGAGGCGGATCGGCGGACTCTGGGCGAGATCGGCGCCCTGCTCGGGCTCCCCGGCGGCTTCGACGCCGCCGGCGACCCCGCCGGCGCGGCCAGCCGCGACCGGCTTGGCGAGCTGTGTGCTCTGGTGAAGTGCCAGCGCGAGGCGCTCAAGGACCGCGTCACCGAGCTGGTCAAGCGCTCTGGCGCCGACGCCAAGGCCCTGGCTGCGCTGCCGGCGGATGCCATCGAGCGCGTCAAGGCGCTCCAGAAGCTCGCCAAGGAGGCGGAGAAGAAGCAGCAGGCCTCCCGCGCCTCGGATCTGGCCGGCCGCGGCAAGGAGATCGCCGCGGCCGCCGAGAAGCTGCCCTCCGGCGCGCTCTTCGCCTCGGCGGCGCTCGAGGGCATCGGCCCCGACGACCTGCGGCGGCTGTCCGACGAGGTCCGCACGGCGCTGCCGTCCGGGGTCGTCTTCCTCGCCTCGAGCTTCGACGGCAAGGCTCTGCTGGTCGCCTCGGTCTCGGACGACCTGGTCAAGGCCGGCAAGAAGGCCGGCGACATCGTCAAGGCCGCGGCCAAGGAGGTCGGCGGCGGTGGCGGCGGCAAGCCCAACATGGCCCAGGCCGGCGGCCCGAACGCGGCGAACATCCCTGCGGCGGTCGCCGCGGCGCGGAAGCTGGCGGGAGGCTAGCGGGTCATGTTCGGCGGCCGGGCCGTACCGGGGACCGACTGGCTGGGGCTGGCCGTGGGCGGCTTCTTCCTGGTCATGGCCCTGGCCGCGGCGGTGCTGACCACCCGCTTCTTCTTCCGGCGCTGGGGCTCGCTGGCCGCCCTGGGCTACGTGGCCGCCTTCTGGGCGCTGATCGGCGGAGCGCTGGCGCTGGTCGCCGGCGGGCGGCCCAACTGGCAGTCGCTGATGGCCGTGGGCATCTGCGTCCTGGCGAACGCCGGCTACGGGGTCTACCTGGAAGTCCGCCGCAAGGACCTGCGCATCACCCCTGAGCAGAAGGCGGCTGCCTCCGCCCCCAAAGCTTCCATGCGCAGCTGCCCGCAGTGCGGCCTGAGCATCGATGCCAGGATGAAGAAGTGTCCGATGTGCGGGAGCTCGGCTGAGAAGGCCTGAATCCGGGACCAGAGGCAGTTGCTGTAATGCGACTTATGTGGCTCTACTGCGCGGTTTAAGTATCGTCATTGGCCGCGTGTTCAGCGTTCCATGATTTTTCCAGGAAAGTCCCCAACCGAATTGCGCCAAGAGTGTACTATGCCACTAGAAAACCAGTCAGGAGACCAATCGCATGCCAGTCGAGCAGGAGTCCGGAGCAGCCCTGACCGCCGAAGTGGCCGGCATAATCCGCAAGAAGCACCTGGCCGGCGCGGACGCTGCCGTCAAGTTTCTCCCCAGCGAGCGGGACCTCGCCAAGAAGCTGGGCGTATCCCGCACCACCGTGCGCCACGCTCTGGGCTTGCTCGAAACCGAGGGCCTGATCCGCGCCGAGCACGGCCGCGGTTACCGCCGGCTGCCGAAGTCGTCGGCGCTGGCGGCCGGCAGCCGCATCGCCATCCTGCGGCCGCTGGGCTCGGGCGGCATCAGCGACCAGTTGGCCGCCTCGCTGCAGCGCGTGGCCCTCGGCCAGGGCGCGCAGGTGCTGTCGCTCGGGCCGGCCGAGCTATCCGCCCGCAGCGTGAGCGACTCGCTGGTGGAGGCCAAGGTCTGGGGCGTGGTCCTGACCCTGGACGATCCGGAGATGCACCGGGCCATCCAGGAGGCCGGCCTGCCCTGCGTCGCGGTGGACTGCGCCAGCCGCGCCCTGGACATCGACTACGTGAACCAGGACAACTTCGGCGGCGCCGCCCAGGCCGCCGAACACCTGCTCTCCAAAGGACACCGGCGGATCGCCTGGTTCGGGCCGGTGGCTGAGACCCCGCAGAGCCTGGAGCGCTTCGCCGGCGCGGGTTCGGCCTTCACCCGGCACGGCGCCGAGCTGCCCCGCGGGCTGATCGTCCCGCCGGCCGGCGACCGGGAGGCGGCCGCGCGGGAGATGCTCTCCAGGCCGGACCGGCCGACGGCCGTGCTGGCCATGTGGTTGGGCGAGGTCCAGGCGGTATGCCGCGCGGCGCGCAGCCTGAAGCTGGTCCCGGGCCGGGACCTGGACGTCGTCGGCTGGAGCAACGAGGAGGTGTACCGGGAACAGATCGTCCGCGAGTTCGGGGCGGCCGGCGCTCCTCCCATGGTGGTCTGGAGCACCGACGAGATGGCCCGCGTCGCCGTGGCCCGCCTGGAGTGGCGGCTGCGCGACCGGGAGCTCCGGCCGCTGCGCATCTCCATCCCCACGCGGCTGGTCCTGCCGGCCGAGGGCATCAAGGAGGAGCGGGCATGATCACCACGACAATCCGCAGCTGCGTGCCGGCCAGGCCTCACGACCGCTCGCCGCGGCTCTCGACGGCTCTTCGCCGCTGGCAGGCCTCGCGCTGGGGGCACCGTGGCGACGCGCTGCGCGCGGCGGTGTGCCGTGGCCGGTCCGGCGCCGGGGCTCTGGTGCTCAGGACCCTGGCCCTCTCCCTCGCCCTGGCCGCGCTGGTCGGCTGCGTCGCCTGGGCGGAGGCGGGGGAAGGGGCCACGGCCGGGCAGGGGCCCTTCCGCGGGAAGATCGTCGAGATGACCGCCGAGGACCCCCCGGTGAAGGTCTGGGGCGCCGACGGCCAGCCGGTGCTCACGTTCACCGGCAGCTTCGACCGGAAAGGCCTGGCGCTCCTGACTAGCGACTACGGGATGCGGCTGGAGGGCGGCTGCTTCTTCAGCGGGGCGGTCGAGGACCACCTCGGGCCGAGCCTGAAGAACGCCGGGGGCGAACTGACCTTCTCGGCCCACATCCAGCCGGCGACGGCCAGCCAGGATGGCACCGGCTGCCTCCTCGGCTACGCGCCGCCCAAGGGCGAGCTGCTCTTCGCCGTGACGCAGGAGAAGGACGCCCTGACCTTCCGGGCGAGCCCGAGCGGCGCCGAGCCGGTCAAGGTCGAGCTCTGCCGGCTGAAGGACGCCAAGCCCTTCCACCTGACAGTTACCGTCGCGAAGGGCGCCGTGCTCTGCTACCGCGATGGGGTGAAGGCCGCGGCGCTGCCGGGCATCAAGGGCGACTTCTCCGGCTGGGCCAACGGCATCCTCTACTTCGGAAACGACCGCGCCGGCAAGCTCCCCTGGCGCGGGGTTGTCGAGCAGGCCGCGCTCTACAACCGGGCCCTGAGCGCGGACGAGGTCGCCAAGGCGGCTGCGTCCGTCCTGGAGGAGGTCCGCAAGCGCGCCCCCGTGGCGCGCGTCGAGTTCGAGGGCAAGCTGCTCTCGCGCCCCACGTACCCCATGCCCTGGAAGGAGGGCTTCACCTACCGCGAGGTGCTGGCGATCTGCGAGTACCAGGTAGACAAGGTCATCGCCGGCGACTGCAAGGAGCCGAAGATCTACGTGACCGAGTGGATGTACGTGGACAAGATCTTCCTGGCCGGCAGCCGGAGGGAGATCGGCTCGAAGCGGCGCCTGAGCGTGGAGCTGTTCAGCACCCATCCGCAGTTCAACAAGGTCGAGCGGGCTTTGCCCGTCGACCTGGACCCCGAACGCGGCCTCGACCGGGACGTCTACTACGACCACGGCCCGCTCCAGGCGCTGCCGGAAGCCGAGCAGCCCAAGCCCCCGGCCGGCGCGGAAATCAGGGAGTAAAGGAGGACCATCATGACGAGTGCGACCTTGAAGTTCCTGCTGCTGGCGGTCGGGGTGGCCCTGTGCCTGGGCGGCGCCGACGCCTCGGCCGGTGTCCGCGGGCGGGCGCTGCTGACCGACGGCCCCAGCCGGGTCAAGCCCGGCAACCTGGTGCTCTGCACCATCAGCGGCGACGAGCGCAAGCTCGAGAAACTGGTCGAGGGTCCGGTGGTCGACGCGCGCTTCTCGCCGGACGGCAAGCAGGCCGTCTACGGGATGGGCGGCAAGATCTTCATCCTCGACCTGGCCACCAGGAAGTCCCGGGAGATCGGCCAGTACACCGCCGAGTTCACCTATTTCAACTGGTGCCAGGGGGACCGGATCTGCTGGTCGGACGGCGAGAAGGAGCTCCGCGAAATCTTCAGCATGGACATCGAGGGCAAGGACAAGAAGAGCGTCTACAAGGGCAACGCCGGGCGCACGACCATGTCGCTCGACGGCAAGCGCGTCGCCTGGGTCATGCCCCCGGTCTGCGCGGCCGTCGGCGGCAAGACCTACGGCATCATGGGCGGTTGCGGCGGGGCGGTATCGCCCAGCGGCAGGTACCTGACCAGCAACCTGACCACCAATCACAACCTGATGGGGATCTTCACCTTCGGCGACAACGGTCCGTCGCCCAAACCCATCGTCAACGTGGCGGCCCTCGGGGACCACGCCATCAACGGATTCTTCTTCGGGCGGACCGACGAGTGGGTCTGCTACACGGTCGAGGGTCCCGAGAAGGTCGCCCCCATCGCCTACATCGCCTACTGGCGGACCGACGAGCACATCGAGATCGCCAAGAAGCACTGCATCAAGGACTACTTCGACGAGACCGACGTCCTGCCGGCCGGCGCGGAGCTCGAGAAGATCACGATCTGCGGGGAGGGGCCGGCCAACAAGCCCCTGGCCCAGGAGGTGATCAACGCGGGAGCCGCCCGGACGCTCAAGGTTGTGGGCCACTACCGCACCAAGGAAGGCGTCTGCACCCCGCAGATCCGCGAAGGGGTGACCTGGAAGGTCGACGCCGCCAAGGTGGCGCTCACCGCCACCGAGTTCAAGGGCGTGGCCGAGGCCGCCAAGGTCACCGCCACTGCCGAGTACCAGGGCAAGACCGCATCGTTCGACGTGGCCGTGCTGCCGGCCCTGACCGGCGACGGGTTCAAGGGCGAGTACTTCTCGGACTACGCCTGCACCAACAAGGTCCTGAGCCGGGTCGACCGCTGCGTCGACTTCCGCTGGGAGGGCGGCCGCGCGCCGGACCCGGCCATCAACAAGGGCCGCGCGCCCTACGCCGTGGTGTGGACCGGGATGCTCGAGATCCAGACCGACGGCGACTACGTCTTCTCCTTCCTGCAGGGCGAGGGCAACGACCGCTGGGTCAAGGCCGCCGACGGCACCAAGAGCGCCGGCTGGGGCGTGTGGGTCGACGGCAAGGTCGTGGTCACGATTACCGACAAGTGGAATTACCCCTGGTCCAAGCCCAAGGCCGGCGCGCCGGTGGCGCTCAAGAAGGGGATGCACGCCATCAAGGTGATGAGCGTCGGCGACCCGGGCCAGCCGGTGATCTGCCAGCTCTTCTGGTCCGGGCCGGGCATCAAGCAGTCGCTGCTCGGCGGCGGGTACGTCCACTCCGGCGCGGGCGAGGCGGCCAAGGAGCAGAAGCCGTGAGCGCTCGGAGGAAGCTTGCCGGCTGCCTCTGTGCCCTGTTGCTGGCCGGGGCGGCCGCCCGGGCTGGAGACGCATCCTTCTCGGCGAAGCCCACCGCGGCCAAAGCCGGCGACGGGGTGAAGATCGCCTTCACCCTGGCCGTGCCGGCCGACGTGGAGGTCGCCGTGCTCGGAGCCGACGGCAAGGTGGTCCGCCACCTGGCCGCCGGCGTCCTCGGGGCGAAGAACCCGCCGCCCGCGCCCCTCAAGGAGGGCCTGGCCCAGGAGCTGGCCTGGGATGGCAAGGACGACTTCGGCAAGCCCGCCGCCGGCGGGCCCTTCAAGGTGCGCGTCCGCGCCGGCTTTGGGGCCAGGTTCGGCCGGTTCATAGGCGCCGATCCCTGCAACTTCGGCGACACGGCCGCCTGGCCGGCGTCGCACAGCATGGCCACCGACGAGGACGGCAACCTCTACCTGGCCTCCGGCCGGTCCATGGGCAACCAGGGGACGATGACCGTGCGGGTCTTCGACTCCGAGGGCCGCTACCTCCGCGAAGTCGCCCCCTTCCCGGCGGACCTGCCGCCGGGGGCCGTCAAGGACTTCGCCCGCTGGGACGAAGAGCGAAAGACCTTCTTCCTGCGCAACCAGCGCAACCTCAACCCCGACTTCTACGGCGTCTACAACGCCAAGGGCTACTTCGACGCCGGCCCGCTGCGGCTGCTCAAGGCCTCCAAGAAGGACGGCCTGCTCTTCACCAACGGCAAGAAGTGCTTCAAGCTGGATGTCTCCGGGGCGGTATCCGGCGCCTCCTTTGCCGCGGCCGATGCGGCCGCTGACAACCCCGCGCCGTGTGCGTGGTCCCTGGCCCCGGACAAGAAGGGCTTCCAGCGCGCCGACGGCAAGGCCATCCGCCTGGCCGCCGACCTGCCCACCGACTGGAACCGGATGGCCGTGGACTTCGCCCGCGACGAGGTCTACGCCAACGACGGCGGCGGCGGAACCTGGCGGTTCGACGGCCTGACCGGCGCCGGCGGGCGGCTCAAGAAGGACGGCAAGGTCTTTCCGGCCACCGACGTGGCCGTGGGCTACGACGGCCTGCTCTACGTGCGGACCCGCAACGACTACAGCGGGCCGCTGGAACGCTACACCCGCGACCTGGCGCCGGCGCCGTTCCCGGCCACCGGCACGCACGTGCTCAGCCCCTACGTCTACGGCCGGATGGGCGTGGCCTACGACGGGCGCGGCCACGGCGTGGGCCCCGACGGCAAGTGCTACGTCTCCTTCATGTTCTTCTTCGGGGCCTACTGCATCGGCGGCTTCAACGGCGACGGCACGCCGCTCAACGGCAAGTACGACCTGGGCGGCGACTTCCCGGTGAAGCACGAGAAGGACGCGGCGAACGCCAAGGTCGCCGACGAGGTCCGCAAGAAGTACCCGGCGGGCTGGACAGCCGCGGTCATCGGGCCGGTGCCGCAGTGCAACAGCGGCATCCGCGTGGACCTGGCCGGCAACCTCTACGTGGGCATGATCTGCAGCGAGAAGGGCCTCGCCGCCGTGCCGCCCAAGGGCTTCGAGAAGGACCAGGCCTACCGCGTCTCGGTGGGCAGCGTGGTCAAGTTCGGGCCCGAGGGCGGGACCATGAGCGGGCGCGGCGGCCGCGGCGCCCAATTCGCCGAGAAGATGGAGGGCGCCCTCCGGGCCTACCCGGGCCTGGCGCCCTACAGCAGCGCGGCCGAGGCCTTCGGCGGCAACTCCTGCTGCGTCTGCCGCGCGCCGCGCTTCGACCTCGACCGCTACGGGCGGGTGGTCCTGCCCAACGCCATCACCAGTTCGGTGCTGCTCTACGACAACGCCGGGAACCTCATCGCCGAGTTCGGCAAGTACGGCAACTTCGACTCCCAGTACGTGAACCCCAACACCGAGGCGGGCGGTTCGACAGGCTCACCGCCTGAGGCCCTGAGCTCGTCGAAGGGCAAGGCCGGAAAGCCGACGGTCGCGGTTCCGGAGATCCCGCTGGCCTGGCCCACCGGCGCCGGCTTCAGCGAGGAGCACATTTACGTCAACGACACCCAGCACCGCCGCGCCCTGCGCCTGGACATGGCCTGGGCGGCCGAGGCGGTTGTGCCCGCACAGTGACCGGAGAGGAACGGCCATGGCTACGATCAGACTGCTCCTGGTGACGGCAGGGCTCCTGGCGGCGGCTGCGCCCGGCGCGCGCGGCGGCGAGGAACCGGCGGCCCCCGCCCCGGCCCGGGCCTTCCTGGAGGACTGCGCCACGAAGGCGGCCAACGCCAAGACCATGACCGTGGCCGGCAAGGACGGCTGGCTCTTCCTGAAGGGCGAGCTCAAGCACCTGGGCCTCGGCGAGTTCTGGGGCCCGGCCGCCGAGAAGACCTCCTCCTCGGCCCAGGCCGACGCCCGGGACCCGCTCGCCGCCATCCTCCACTACAAGGAGCAGCTCGACAAGGCGGGCATCGAGCTCGTCCTCGTGCCCGTGCCGCCCAAGGCGGTCGTCTACCCGGAGATGATCTCCGACGCGGCCGGCGCCAAGCCGCCGCGGCTCGACGTCCACCACCAGGAGTTCTACCGATTGCTCGGCGAGAAGGGCGTCAAGGTGATCGACCTGGTCCCGGCCTTGGCCGCCGAGCGCGCCAAGGGCCAGGGGCCGCTCTACTGCCAGACCGACACCCACTGGTCGGGGCTGGCCACGGTCATCGCCGCCCGGGCGGTGGCCGCGGAGCTCGGGGCCCGGCCCTGGTTCAAGGACCCCCCCAAGACGAAGTTCGAGGGCGAGGAGCGGGCCGTCGCCTTCCGCGGCGACCTGGTCGAGGCCCTCAAGGCCGCCGGCGGCGCCGAACCGCCCGAGGAGAAGCTGGCGCTGCGCTTCGTGGGAACCAAGGATGGCCCGGCGCTCAAACCGGTCAAGACCGATCCGAAGAGCCCGGTGCTGCTGGTCTCCGACAGCCACGGGCTGGTCTTCAGCATCGGCGAGGACCTCTTCGCCCGAGGCGCGGGGCTGCCCGACCAGCTGGCGTTCGAGCTCGGCTTCGCCGTCGACACCGTCTCCTCGCGCGGCGACGGGGTCACCAAGGTGCGCATCGACCTCTACCAGCGCGCCAAGGCCGACCCGGCCTGGCTCGCCGGCAAGAAGGTCATGATCTGGTGCTTCAGCGCCCGCAACTTCACCGAGTGCACCAACGGGTGGCGCAAGCTCCCCGTGAAGAAGGGCGGGTGAGCGGGCCATGGTCTTCAGCTCGCACATCTTCGTCTACTACTTCCTGCCGGCGGCGCTGGCGCTCTACTACGCCCTCTACCGGGCGCCGCAGCGCTGGCGCAACGCCTCGCTGATCCTGATGGGCTACGTCTTCTACGGCTGGGCCAACCCCAAGTTCATCTTCCTGATGTTCGGGACCACCTTCCTGGACTGGCTGCTCTCCCTGGTGGTCGCCTACGACTCCTGGCGCTTCTGGCGGGACTGGGGCGGCGAGTGCCGCCCGCTGCCCCGCGGCGCGCGCACCCGGACCCAGCGCTGGGCGGTGATCGGCTCGGTGGTCTCGAACCTGGCCATGCTCGGATTCTTCAAGTACTTCAACTTCGGGGTGGACAGCTACAACGCCCTGGTCGAGGGGCTCGGCCTGGGCGCGGCCCGCTGGGACACTTTCTTCCGGGTGGTCCTGCCGCTGGGCATCAGCTTCTACACCTTCCAGTCGATGAGCTACATCATCGACGTCTACCGCGGCGAGGCCAAGGCCATGCGCAACTTCGCCGACTTCTCCTGCTTCGTCTCGATGTTCCCGCACCTGGTGGCCGGGCCGATCCTGAAGTTCTCCTACCTGGCCGACCAGATCGAGAACCGCCGGCTGACCCTCGACAAGTTCGCCCGCGGGGTGGCCTTCTTCGGCCTGGGCATGGCCAAGAAGATCCTGCTGGCCAACCCCTGCGGCAAGATCGCCGACCTGGCCTTCGACTCCGGCAGCGTGGGCACCCTCGACTCCTGGTTCGGGGCGGTGGCCTACGCCTTCCAGATCTACTTCGACTTCAGCGGCTATTCGGACATGGCCATCGGCCTGGGCCTGATGCTCGGCTTCGTCTTCGCGCGGAACTTCAACTGCCCCTACCGCTCGCAGAACATCACCGAGTTCTGGCGGCGCTGGCACATGTCCCTGTCGTCCTGGTTCCGCGGCTACCTCTTCACGCCGCTGGAGGTGGCCACCCGCTACCGCATGACGCCGGCCTGGCGCACCCCGGTCAACCTCATGATCACCATGCTGCTGGTCGGGCTCTGGCACGGGGCCAGCTGGAACTACGTCATCTGGGGCGGGATCCAGGGCGCCATGATGGCCGCGGAGCAGATCCGCGGAAAGAAGGGCTTCTACAACTGGCTGCCGGTGCCGCTGCGCGTCGCGGTGACCTTCCTAATCGTGATCGTCAGCTGGGTCTTCTTCCGCGGAGGCGACCTCAGCCACATCATGGGCTACCTCGGCACCATGTTCGGCCTGGGCCAGGCCGCTCCGGGGGCTGGACTGCTCGGCGGGATCATCTACCAGCCCTACTACCTGGCCAGCTTCATCATCGCCGGCTACGTGGTCTGGCGGGTGCCGGACACCTGGGAGGCGACCCAGAAGCTCTCCTGGTGGAAGGTGGCGCTGGTGCTGGGACTGTTCCTGCTCGCGCTGGTGGTGCTGCGCACGCAGGAGTACAACCCGTTCATCTACTTCATCTTCTGAGGTGAGCCATGCCTGAGACGCCGCAGATCGCGCTCTACGACAAGCACAGCCGGGAGGAGGAGGCGGAGCTCTCCCTCAAGCACACCGTGCTCACGCCGGCGGTCGCCTGGACGCTGGTCGCCGCGCTGCTCCTGGTGATCCTCGGCGAACCGCTGCTCCAGGCGGCGCTCGACCTCCGCGGCCGGCCGGCCGCCGACGGCTCGCGCATGCCCCAGGCCCTGGAGGTCTTCCGCCTGTGCCCCGGGCCGGCTTGGGCGGACCGGGCCGGGACTCCCGCGGGCGAGGCCCCGCGCGGCCTGCGCCGCCTGTGGGCCATGCTCCCGCCGGTCCGGGAGATCGAGGGCTTCGACGACGCCCTGGAGCGCAACTCCGCGGTGGGCAGGGCGCTCCTGCCGCGGATGCAGTACCTCATGACCCGCTTCGGCGGCGTGGGCAACGAACAGGCCTACGCGGGGCGCGACGGCTGGCTCTTCTACCGGCCGGAGGTCGACGCGCTGACCGCCCCGGGCTTCCTCGATCCGCGACAGCTACAGCGGCGCGCCCGGAGCGGAGACTCGAGCTCCGAGGCGGTCCAGCCCGACCCGGTCAGGGCCCTGTTGGAGTTCGACCGGGAGCTGCGCGAGCGGGGCATTGCCCTGGTGGTCATGCCCGCGCCGATGAAGCCCTCGGTCCACCCCGGACGGCTCTCACGGCGCTACGGCCCGGAGGACGGGCCGATCTACAACCCCTCCTATGCCAAGTTCCTGGCGGAGATGGAGCGCCACGGCATCCCGGTGCTGGACGTCTCCGCAGACCTGGCCGCGGCCGGGCGCGCGGCCGGCCGGGAGCAGTTCCTGGCGACCGACACCCACTGGACGCCGGAGGCCATGGAGTTCGCCGCCGGGAAGCTCGCCGAGCTCATCAGGGCCCGGGGCTGGCTGCCGGCGCGCGAGCCGGCCGGCTACGCCGCGCGCGAAGCCGAGGCGACGAACCGCGGCGACATCGAGGAGATGCTCAAGCTCCCCGCCGAGAGCGGCCTCTTCCCGGCGCAGAGGGTCGCGATCCGCCCGGTGGTCCGCGCCGACGGGAGCCCCTGGGAGCCGGAGCGCTCCGCGGACGTGCTGGTGCTCGGCGACAGCTTCTTCAACATCTACTCGCTCCAGGCCATGAACTGGGGCGCTGGCGCCGGCTTCGTCGAGCAGCTCGCTCTCCGCCTGCAGCGGCCGCTCGACCGGATCACCATCAACGCCGGCGGCTCCTACACCACCCGCCAGGAGCTGGCCAAGGCATCCCAGCGCGACCGCCTGGTCGGCAAGCGCCTGGTGGTCTACGAGTTCGCCATGCGCGACCTGAGCGTCGGCGACTGGAAGCTCCTGCCGCTGCCGGCACCGTCGGCGGGAGGCGCCAAGCCGGTGGCTCCGGCGCCCCCGGCCATCGAGGCCGAGATCGAGATCGAGGGCCGGATCCAGGCGATCGGGGCCACGCCCCGGCCGGGCACGGTCCCCTACAAGGACTGCTTCGTGGGCATCCATCTGAAGGATGCCAAGGCGACCAAGGGCAGCCTGCCGGCCGGGGAGATCCTGGTCTACGCCTGGGGCATGCGCAACAACCAGTGGACGCCCGCGGCGACGGCCAAGCCCGGCCAGACCCTGCGCTTCGGCCTCGTGCCCTGGTCGAAGGTCGAGGCCAAGTACGGCTCCTTCAACCGCGCGGAGCCGCCGGGCGACGCGGAGGTCCTGCTCGGGCTGGACTCCTTCTGCGGCGAAGAGAGGAAGTAGAAGATGAACGCGACACCGGAGATCATCCAGGGCGGGCAGTACAACATCGGCCACATCTGCACCCGGATGCAGTGCGACCGGGGCCTGGGCGACAAGGTGGCCATGCGCTGGCTCGGCGCCCACGGCGAGCGCGCCGACTACACCTTCGGCGACCTCGAGCGCCAGAGCTCGCGCTTCGCCAACGTCGTCGGCGACCTCGGCGTCGCACCCGGGGAAGTCTTCTTCATCTTCCTGCCGAAGATGCCCGAGGTCTTCTTCGCCTTCCTGGGGGGCCTCAAGGCCCGGGCGATCACCGGCACGCTCTTCGCCAACTTCGGGGAGGAGGCCCTGCTCGACCGGCTGGGCGACGCCGGCTGCAAGGCGATCCTCACCCGCCAGAGCTACCTGAAGAAGTTCCAGCGCATCCGGGACAAGCTCCCGACCCTCAAGCACATCCTGCTGGTCGACGCCGAGAAGGACCTCGCGCCCGACGTGCTCAGCTACCCGCGCCTGATGGCCGCGGCCTCGGAGCGCTTCGAGACCGCGCTCACGCCCCCCGAGACGCCCTCGGTGCTGCACTACACCTCGGGCTCGACCGGCAAGCCCAAGGGGGCGCTCCACCACCACCGCAGCGTGCTCCACCAGAGCCGCACCGCCGCCGAGGTCCTCGACCTGAAGCCGGACGACCGCTACTGGTGCACCGCCGACCAGGGCTGGGTCACCGGCACCTCCTACGGGATCATCGGGCCGTGGAGCCTGGGCGTGACCCAGCTGCACTTCGGCGGGGCCTATGACGCGGAGAAGTGGTTCCGGCTCCTCCAGGACGAGCGCGTCTCGGTCTGGTACACCGCGCCGACCGCCCTGCGCATGCTCATGCGCGAGGACCCGGCGCTCTTCGGAAGGTTCGACCTCTCCGGGGTGCGGCACATCTTCAGCGTGGGCGAGCCGCTCAACCCCGAGGTGATCAGCTGGGGCCGGAAGGTGCTGGGCCACGACATCTACGACACCTGGTGGCAGACCGAGACGGGCGGGATCCTGATCACCAACCGGCCGGGTCTGGAGATCCGCCCGGGCTCGATGGGCCGGCCGCTGCCCTGGATCGAGGCGGCCATCGTGGCCGACGACGGGACGGTGCTCCCCGACGGCGAGCACGGCAACCTCTGCCTCAAGCCCGGCTGGGACTCGATGTTCATCTCCTACTTCCACCACGAGGACGTCTACCGGCAGAAGTTCCGGCACGGCTGGTACCTGACCGGCGACACCGCCTACCGCGACGCCGACGGCTACTACTGGTTCCAGGGCCGCAGCGACGACGTGATCAACACCTCCGGCCACCTGGTCAGCCCCTTCGAGGTGGAGAGCGCCCTGCTCGAGGTCGCCGGCATCGCCGAGGCCGGGGTGATCGGCGCGAGCGACGACCTGCTCTGGGAGAAGGTGGTGGCCTTCGTGGCCCTGCGCCCGGGCGCGGCCTGGGGGCCGGAACTCGAGCTCAAGGCCCGCATCCACGTCTCCAACCGGGTCTCGACCGTGGCCACGCCCCAGGAGTTCCGGGTCCTGGAGAACATCCCCAAGACCAAGAGCGGGAAAATCATGCGCCGGGTGCTGAAGGCCCGGTATACTGGGGGCTCGGTCGGCGACGTCTCGACCCTGGACTTCCAGGACGGCGCGAACAAGGAGCAGCCATGACCACCCTCGAGAAGCTCAACGGCATCTTCCGGACGGTCTTCGACAACGAGGAGCTCAACATCGGCCCGGAGACCACCGCCAACGACGTCGACGGCTGGGACTCCATCTCCCACGTCAACCTGATCCTGGCGGTGGAGATGGGCTTCAAGACCCGCTTCAGCCCCGACGAGATCATGGCCTTCCGGAACGTCGGCGACCTGGTCGCGGCGCTGGAGGAGCGCAAGGCGGGGTAGGGGGCAGTTGAAGCGGTGCCCGGGGCGTCCCGGGCACCGTCGCGGCGCACGAGATGGCGACGCGGCGCGCTATGGATAGTCCCGGATAATGGCGCTTGGGATCTTGAGCCATCCCCGGTTCTCCTCGGCGCTGCGGAGAACTGGGAGTGATTCAACTGATTGCGCCCTTGCACCCGTCCGGCGGGATCTTAGACTTACCGCTCATCCATCACCCGGAACCAGCGGCGGGCCCAGCACCCGCAAAGGAGAAAAGACCCCGTGCTCGAGAAGGAATTCGAAGCCCTGATCCAGGCCTCCGCCAAGTCCGGCGGCGGCGCCAAGGTCTCCGGCACCATGACCTCCCGTGAGCGCTTCCTGCGCTGCATGCACTTCCAGTCGGTCGACCGCATCCCGCACTGGGAGTTCGGCTACTGGGACGAGACCATCCGGCGCTTCCAGGCCGAGGGCCTGCCCGCCAAGTACAACGACAACTGGTCGGTCGAGGAGTACTTCGGCTGCGAGCACCCCACCTACGTGCCGCTCAAGCTCGGGACCATCAACACCCGCAAGCAGGTGGTGGTCGAGGAGCGCGGCAACACCAAGATCGTCCGCGACGGGCTGGGCACGCTCCAGGAGGTGATCAGCCAGGGTGCCGGGACCATCCCGCACTACCTGGAGTTCCCGGTGAAAGACCGGGCCAGCTGGCAGGCCTTCCGCGACGAGTTCCTGACCCTGGACCTGGACAAGCGCCTGCCCGCGGCCAATGCCGAGGCCGCCAAGGACGCGGCCCGCTCGCTGACTACGCCTGAGGCCCAGAAGTCGGCCAAGGCCGGGAAGCAGTCCGCCGCGGCTGACTCCGCCGGCTCCGGGCTGCCGGCGCTGGGCGCGAAGCTGCTGCGCTCGGAGGTGCCGGTGGGCGTGTCCATCGGCTCGTACCTGGGCTGGATCCGCAACTGGGTGGGCTTCGAGAACATCGCCCTGATGTTCTACGACGACCCGGAGCTGGTCGAGGAGATGGTGGCGCACTGCTCCGGCATCACCCTGAAGGTGCTCGAGCGCGCCCTGCCCCACGTCTCCGCCGACTTCGCCGCCGGCTGGGAGGACGTCTGCTACAACAGCGGGCCGATCTGCTCGCCGGAGATGTTCAACTCGATCGTCATGCCCCACCTCCGGCCGGTGCTGAAGCTGCTCCGGACTCACGGCGTGGACGTGATCTGGACGGACTGCGACGGGGACATCACCAAGCTGGTGCCCCTCTGGCTCGAGGCCGGGCAGAACTGCATGTTCCCCATCGAGGTCCGCGGCGGCACCGACCCGGTGGCGCTCCGCAAGCAGTACGGGCACGACATTCTGCTGGTGGGCGGCTTCGACAAGATGGCGCTCCTCAAGGGCAAGCCGGCGATCCTGGCCGAGCTCAAGCGCCTGGAACCCACGGTGGCCGACGGCGGCTTCATCCCGCACGTCGACCACCGCGTCCAGGCCGACGTGGGCTACGACACCTACCGCTACTTCGTCCGCGAGAAGCTGGCCATGTGCGGATGGAAGAAGGAGGACGTCGAGGCCATCGAGCCGCTCCGCGGCGTCAAGTAGCGCCGGGTCCGGCCATGAGCAAGCGCCCTCCCCCGTTCTACCAGGCCCTCGACCCCCAGCGCCCGCCGGCGGTGCCGGCCGGGCGGATGCCGGCTTTCGGCCACGGCCGCGAGCGGGTCAGCCTCGACGGCGCGTGGCGGCTGCAGATCGACCCGATGCGCACCGGCTACGTCTCCCGCTACTGGGTCGAGCGCCGGCAGGAGGTCTGGGGCCCGCCGGTCGAGTTCGAGCACGACCACTGGACGCCGGTGCGGGTGCCCGGCGACTGGAACACCCAGGTGCGGGAGCTGGCCCACTACGACGGGCCGGCCTGGTACGCGCGGCGCTTCGCCTTCCGGCCGCGCCGGGGCGAGCGCTGCTTCCTGCGCTTCGGCGCCGCCAACTACATCGCCGAGGTCTTCCTGAACGGCGAGCCGCTCGGCGCCCACGAGGGCGGCTTCACCCCCTTCGAGTTCGAGGTCACCGGCAAGCTCCGGGCGAAGAACCTGCTCGTGGTCATGGTCGACGCCACCGTGCGCCTCGACGGCGCGCCCACCCGCAACTACGACTGGTTCAACTACGGCGGCCTGACCCGGTCGGTGGAGATCCTGCGCGTGCCGCGGACCTTCATCCGCGGTTTCAGGATCGCGCTCGCCGAGGAGCGCGGCCGGTCTTTTGTCCATGCCGAGGTCGAGACCGACGGGCCGGGGAGTCCGAAGTCGGCCCGGCTCCGCATCCGCGAACTGGGCGTCGACGCGCGGATCGCGCTCAAGGGCGGGCGCGGTGCAGTGCGGATCCCGGCCGATCCGGAGCGCTGGAGCCCGGAGAATCCCAAGCTCTACGCCGTCGAGGTCTCGGCCGGCGCCGACCGGGTCTCCGACCGGGTCGGCTTCCGGACGGTGGCGCGGCGCGGGCGCGAGCTGCTCGTGAACGGCCTGCCCGTCTACGTGCGCGGCATCTGCATGCACGAGGAGCGGCCCGTCCCCGGCGGCGGCCGGGCGCTGCGGCCCGCCGACATGGACCGGCTGCTCGGCGAGGCCAAGGCCCTGGGCTGCAACTTCGTCCGCCTGGCCCACTACCCCCACACCGAGGAGATGGCCCGCCGGGCCGACCGGCTGGGGCTCCTGGTCTGGGAGGAGATCCCGGTCTACTGGGGCATCCAGTTCCGGAACCCGGCGACGCTGGCCAACTGCCGGCAGCAGCTGGCCGAGCTGATCCGGCGCGACTACAACCGGGCCTCGGTGGTCGCCTGGTCGGTGGGCAACGAGACGCCCAACGTCCCGGAGCGCGACCGCTTCTTCGCGAACCTCGCCGCCCTGGCCCGGCGGCTCGACCCGACCCGGCTGACCGCGGCCGCCTTCTACTCCGACCGCAAGCCCGGCTCCGACCCGAACGACCCGCGCCGGCTGCGCGGCGTCTTCGGGCCGGTGCTCCGCAAGCTCGACCTCATCGGCATCAACCAGTACATGGGCTGGTACAGCGCCCCCGGCCGCGGGGAGCTCGAGCGGGTCCGCTGGGAGCCGCCCGTCGAGCGCCCGGTGATCTTCAGCGAGCTCGGCGCCGAGGCCCTGGCCGGGCGCCACGGCCGGCCGGGGGAGCGCTGGACCGAGGAGGACCAGGCCGACGTCTACCGCCGGCAGCTCGCCATGATCCGGAAGCTCGATTGGTGCCGGGGGCTGGCCCCCTGGATCCTCTGCGACTTCCGGTCGCTGCGCCGCGCCAACCGCTGGCAGAAGGGCTGGAACCAGAAGGGGCTCATCGCGCCCGGCGGGCGGCGCAAGCTGGCCTTCGGTGTGCTGCGGGACTTCTATAAGGATAGGCGCAGGAACCCTCACGACTGAGCGGCGGCCGCGGCTGCGGGCCTTCAAGCTCCCGCCCGCTTTTGACGATATTTAAACACACCTGAGTATACCTGGATACACTCAGGCCGGTGCCAACCCCCAAGGGAGGTTCTCGAGCCATGAGACTGAGCACCCGCGAGGCCGCCGAGCGCATCGGGGTATCCCGCAATACCCTGCTGCGCTGGTTTCGGGAGGGCCGCGTCTCCGACGTGCGCCGCGACCGGAACGGCTGGCGCTTCTTCTCCCCCGAGGACATCGGCCGGATCAAGGCCTTCGCCGAGCGGCAGTCGCCCCCGCCCGAGCGCTCCTCGGCGGCCGCGGGGCAGGCCCCGGCCCAGCAGGTGGCGGTATGAGCGGCTCGAGCTTTCTGCCGCGCCCCCGGTGGCCGCGGCTGCTGGTCTGCCTGGCGAGCGCCCTGCCGGCGCTGGGCTGCATCGGCTCTGACTCCCGCTACCGGCAGGTCCGTCCGGACACCGTTCCGAGCGAGCAGGGCAAGCGGATCCTGGCCAGCTACACCGCCGAGAGACGCCCCGAGCCGACCGTGCGCCGGCCGGTCGTGACCACCCTGCCCGTCGATGCGCCGCCGGCCGTCAGCCTGCCCGGGAAGCCCGACCGTCCCTGGGACGGTCCGCCGCGGTCGCTGGGCAGAGACGAGGTCGCGCCGGCCCCGATCCCGGCGCCGCTGCCGGCTCCGACGCCCGTTCCGGCGCCGCCGAAGCCGCTGGACCCGCCGGTCGCCGGGCATCGTCCCCAGACCGGGCTGCTGCCGGGAGACACCATCGACGTGCAGGTCGAGCGCCACCCCGAGTTCAGCGGCCGCTGGCGGGTGCGGTCCGACGGCCTGCTGGATATCCCGGAGGGCGGAGCGTTCGTGGCCGATCTGCTGCCCGGCAGCGCCTTCGCCCGGCGGGTCGGGGCGGTCGACAGGCTCGATCCGGAGCAGGCCGGCAAGAGCATCGCCGGGGCGCTGCGGTCCTACCTGGTCAGCGATCCGGTCGTCAAAGTCACCCAGTTGACCAGGCGGGGGGACTGAGCCATGCCGGCCACGGGAGTCTTTCGCGCCGTCCGGCGCTCGCTGAAGAAGCGCGGCGTGGGCACCGGCCAGATCCTGTCCGCGGCGGCGCTGGTCTCGGGAATCCTGGCCGGGGCGCTGACCTGGACCGTCATCAAGGGCGCGGTCCTCGAGTACCGCGCCGAGACCGGCCTGCGGTTCGGTCCGGCGGCCCGCGCCGAGGAGGCCGCGGCGGCCCTGTCCGACCGCGTCGGCAATGCGGAGTTCCAGTCCGCCTGGCGCCGCAGCGCCGAGGCGGGGGAAGGGCTCTCCGGCAGCGGCCGGCTCGAAGTCGACATCGTGGACGCCTCGGCCGGAGAGGCCCGCCTGGTCTGTCACGGCCGCCCGCGCATAGCCGCCATCCGCGCCCTGGCCTGGGCCCGCGACAGACTGACCGACCCCCGGACCTCGGGCATCGCCCCGCTGCAGCCCGAGGGCCACGCCAGGCGTCTGGGCGACGCCAGGAAGCGGCTGGCCGAGTACCAGGCGGCCCTGAAGGCGGCCAGGGACGCGGAAGCGGCTCTGCCCGCCGCCCGCAAGGACTGGCCGGGGCGCAAGGCCGCCGCGGACGCGGATCTCGCCAAGGCGCAGGTCGAGGTCGGGCTGCGCCGCGCGGAGATGGAGCGCGCCCGGACCGCGGTCGGTGAGGAGCGGCGCCTTGCGCTGCGCGGCGAGATCGACAAGCTGGCCGCCGTGGTTGGCAAGGCCGCCCCGCCGACTCCGGCCGAGGAGCTGAAGCTGGCTGGCGAGCGCAGCCGCCTGGAGCGGCTCATGACCGGCGCCGCACGCGAAGACTGCACCCCGGACCATCCCGTGGTGCGCCGGCTCGACGAGATCGCCGCCCGGCTCAAACAGGCGGACCTCGCCCGGCAGCTGGCCGAGTGTGACGGCCGGCAGGAGCAGCTCAAGTTCGTGCAGTCCCAGCTGGAGGCCGCCCAGGCCAGGCGGGACGCGGCCGGCCGCGAGGCCGACAAGTTCGAGCAGGAGCGCAAGGCCGCCGACGCGGCCTCCAACGAAGCCGCGCGCATCGCCGTGGACGTGAAGACCGCCGGGACGGAGGTCGACCGGCTCGCGGCCGTGCCGGCGATCCCGGTCACGGTCACGATGGCCGGGGGGATATCCGAGGATCTGGAGCGCTCCTGGCTGATCTGGCCGTGCCTGGGCGGCGGGCTGGCCGCCGGGCTGGTGCTCATGGTCCTGGTCCGGCGCTACCACTTCTTGCGCCACTCGCGGCTCGACAGCCGTTCGGGGCTCGCGCGCTGCCTGCACCTGCCGGTGCTCGGCGTGATCCCCGACCTGCCCGACCTGGCCGCCAAGCAGGAATAGGAGGCCACAGACAAATGCCAGGCCTGGGAGACGCCCTCAGCAAGGCGATGGACGATTCGCGCCGCGGGTTGGACGACCTGGTCCGCCGCGCCGCGCAGAACGAGACCGAGCAGGACGGAGCGGAGCCGCCCCCCGCTGCGGACCGGCCGGCCGCTGCCGGCCCGGTCAGCCCGGAGGAGCGCGAGTTCCTGGTGGTGCCGCTGGACGGGGCCCGACAGGCCGCGGCCCCGGAGGGGTCGGGAGGCCCGGATCCGGCCAAGACCGCACAACTGCCCCGGCCCGACCTGTTCGCCGAACTTGCGGACGACCCGGCGGGAGCGCCGCCGGAGCCGGCTCCCGACCCGGTCCCGGCCCGGGCTCCCGAGAGGCCGCGGGCTGCGGCCCCTGCCCCTGCTCCGGCGCCGGCGGCCGCCAGCCCGTCTCCCGCCAATACCCGGGAGAGTCGCGCTGCGGCTGGCCGGTCGGGTGGCCTGGAGCCGATCGCTCCGTTCGCGCCCAGCGGAGTCATCCGTCGCCAGCTGCGCGCGCCGGCTAAGGGTGCGGACAGGGGCGCGGTCCGAACTCCCGACGCGCTGCTGGTCAACCGGCCCGAGCGGCGCCCGCTCGCCGAGGAGATCACCGACTCGCGCCGCCTGCCATCGCTACCGGGCGCGGAGGCCTACCGCCACCCCGAACTGGTTCGCGGCGTCGGCGGCGTGGTTCAGGCCCTGCTCTCCGGGCGGGCCGGCACGCCGGCGGTGCTGGCGGTCTGCGGCGCCGGGGTCGGGGCGGGCTGCACCACGGTGGCCGCGGCCACGGCCATGGAACTGGCCGCGAAGTCCGGCATCCGCGTGCTGCTGGTCGACGCCGACCTCCGCGCGCCGGGGCTCGACGCGCTGGCTGGCGAGGGCGGCGGTCCGGGCTTCGCCGACGTACTGGCCGGCGGGGCCAGCCTGCAGGACGCGCTGGTCTGCTCCGGAAGCGAAAGCCTGGCGGTGCTGCCCATGGGCGACAGCCGGGTGGCCGCCGACGACCAGTCCGGCATGCTCCGGCTGCTGGAGGGCGCCGCGCCCGGCCGGCTGCTCGGGGCCTGCCGCGGGCTGTTCGATGCCGTCATCCTCGATGCCGGCGACGGCGCCTGGCGGGGCACGGCCATGCTGGCCGGCGCGGCTGGCGCGGCGGTGCTGGTGGTCCGCTCCGGCCTGGGCAGCGCCAGCGAGGTGCGCCGAACCGGACGGGATCTCGAGCACTTCGGGACCAGGCTGATCGGCACCGTCCTCAACCGCGTTCCGGGCCGGGAGAAGTGAAGTGTACCTGGACCACTGGAAGCTGCGCCTGAGGCCGTTCCGGGACGCCCCGGACACCCGCTTCTTCTTCCATTCCGGGACGCACGACGCGGCCCTGGCCGAGCTGCTCTATGCCGTTGACGAGCGCCTGGCGGTGGCGCTGCTGACCGGGCCGTTCGGCTCCGGCAAAACCCTGGTGCTGCGCGCGCTGCTCGGCGGCCTCTCCGGGGCGGGCGGCTACCGCACGGCGGTACTGACCGGACGGCTGACCGATCCGGCCGAGACGGTTCTGGCCGCCGCCCGGGCCCTGGGCGTCGAGGACCTCGCCGACGGGGTCTCCGAGGAAAGGCTGCGGGGGCGGCTGGAGGAGCACCTCGGGGCGCTGGCCGCGGAATCGACGCGTCCGGTGCTGGTGATCGACGACGCCCAAGCCGTGGACTCCCCGGCGGTCTGGGAGGCGCTCAGGGGCATGCTGGCCATCCCCGGCGCCGACGGGCCCGCGCTCACGCTGATCCTGTCCGGCGGCCCCCAGCTGCTCGAGCGGGTTGCGGCCGTCCCGGGCTTCGGCGAGCGGGTGCGGGTGTGCACCACGCTGGTGCCCCTGTCCGACGAGGAGAGCCTCGACTACATCCTCCACCGGCTGGCCTGCGCCGGCTCGGCCAGCGGCATCTTCACCCGCCGGGCCGCGGAGGACATCGCCCGGCTCTCCGGCGGCCTGCCCTCCCGCATCAACCACCTGGCCGACCTGGCCCTGGCCGCGGCCTTCGGGCTGGGGTTGAAGGCGGTCGGGCCCGAGGTCGTGGCCATGGCTGCCAAGGAGGCCACGGCGGTCTGGTCCGGAGCCGCCCGGGGGGCGCCGGCGGGCTGAGCGCCGCCGGAGGCAGCGAGCCATGACCGCCCTCTTCCGCTCGGGCAAGCCGAAGGAGCCGGAGCCGCCCGATCCTCCCAAGGAGCGGGAGCTCACTCCCGAAGAGCAGCTTCTGGCCGAGAAGGCCCGGGCCGCCGCCGCCAAGCGTGAGGAGGAGCGGCGCGCGCAGACCAACGACGTCTCCAACTTCCTGGACGACATTCTCGGGACCGTCGACGAGGAGGGCGAGGCTGGCGAGGCTGGCACGGCTGAGCCGGCCCCCGGGTCGGCGTCCGAGGACGCGCTGGAATCAGGGGCCTCCGGCCCTTCGGGGGCCCTCCCGGTCGAGCCGGAGCCGGAGCCGCCTGGGGCATCGGAGTCCCCGGAGCCGCCGGCCCCCTTCGCCTCCGGCGAGGGCGGCTCGGAGGTCCGTTCGGGGGCCGACTGGGTCGAGCCGGAGCAGACCTTCCGGGCTGGTGTCTACGACCCGCACTCTCCTGCCGCCGAGGCCGGCCGGCGCACGCTGTCCCTGCCCATGGCCGAGGCCTGGTCGCGGATCGTGGCCATGGGCATGCCCGGCGACCCGGGGGCTCGGCCGGCCTTCGAGCCCGAGCCGGCCGAGGGGTCCTTCGCCCGCACGCTCGAGTCCCTGGGCCGGCGGCGGCACCGCGGCGGTCCCGCGCTGGACTTCGAGCCGGAGGAATCCGTAGCCGGTCAGGAGCCGCAGTCCGCCCGCCGGACGATCATCCTGCCGGCCAGGCTGGCGCACCAGGACTATTCACTCGAGGACCTGCCCGACCGGCCCCCCGAGGGCCTGTCCGTCGGGGACGAGGCGCTCGATCGCGGTTCCGATGCCGAGCCGCCGCTGCCGGAGGACCGCCTCGATGACACCGCCCTGAGCGAGGCACTGGCCGCCGCCGAGGTCGCTTCGCGCCGGGCCCCGGCGGCCGCCGAGGCGCCGCCGGCCGCTCCTCCGCCGGCGCAGCCCGTTCCCGCGCCCGCGCCAGAGCCCCAGAGGCAGTATTCGCTGGATGACCTGCCGCCAGCGCCGGCCGGTCCGGGCGGCCCGGCGGCCGATCCCTCCGGACGCACCGACCGCTCCGCCCAGGCCGACGGGGACCGGCTCGCCGAGGAGCAGCTCCCCGCCCTTCCCTCCAGCACGGCGCCGGCAGCGGCCGCGGCCGGGCCCGGGCCGGGCAATCTAGTCACCCTGGAGCGGGCCGTGGACCGCTCCGTTGAGCCGGGCCGGAGCGCTCAGCCGCCGTCTGCGGCGGATGGCGCGGTGCCCATGGCCGCCGCGGAGAACGCGGCCGACCTGTCCGTTCAGCAGCTCGCCGAGATGGAACGCTACATCGAGAACCAGGTGGATCCTTCGGATCCGACTAGGCAGATCAGCCGCAAGGCTCCGGAGCGTCCCGGCATGACGCTCGGAGATCTGCTGGCCTCCGCCCGCCGGGCGCTGGCCGGGCTGGCGGTCAAGACGCTCAAGACCGCCGACCGGCTGCTGGCTCCGTACTGCCTAGACTGCAAGCGCCTGCTGGGGATCGTCGGCATCCTCCTGTGGGCCGGTCTGATAGCATTCATCATCAAGACCTGGTTCATGCCCGCGGGCGAGTAGCGCGGTCCGCTCTCCGGAAGGCGCTCTCATCACGACCCTTGCGGGATTGCACATGTGCAATCGCAAAAGACGTGGATTTCCATTGCAGCGCCGACTGCACCGGGTATACTGAAGGGCCGGGGGGAGGATGATGGCATCGAGCACCGCTGCCGATCCTGTGAATGACACGATCGTCATGCTGCTGGCCGGTGGCCAGGGTGAACGCCTTTATCCGCTGACCCGTGACCGGGCGAAGCCGGCCGTGCCCTTCGGCGGCCCATACCGGATCATCGACTTCACGCTGTCCAACTGCCTGAACTCGGGGCTGCGCCGGATCAACGTGCTGGTCCAGTACAAGAGCGCCTCGCTCAACGAGCACATCGCCCGCGGCTGGAGCCTGTTCAACGCCGAGCTCGGCGAGTACATCCGCACCACCCCGCCGCAGCAGCGCACCGGCGCGGCCGAGTGGTACAAGGGCACCGCCGACGCCATCTACCAGAACATCTACGCGCTCGACCGCGAACGGCCGAAGCTCGTGCTGATCCTCTCCGGCGACCACATCTACAAGATGGACTACCGGGCCTTGCTGGAGGCCCACGCGGCCAAGCGGGCCGACCTGTCCGTCTCGTGCCTGGAGGTCGAGAAGAAGTACGCCCACGAGCTGGGCGTGGCCGAGGTCGACTCCGAGCTGCGCATCGTGGCCTTCCACGAGAAGTCCAAGGACCCGCCGGAGATCCCCGGCAAGCCCGGCTGGTGCTTCGCGAGCATGGGCGTTTACGCCTTCGGCACCGAGACCCTGGTTCGCGAGGTGGTCCGCGACGCCAAGCGGCAGACCGCCCACGATTTCGGCAAGAACATCATCCCGGACATGGTCAAGACCCACCGGGTCTTCGCCTACAACTTCGCGGCCAGCAAGTGGGGCAACTACTGGCGGGACATCGGGCTGCTCGACGCCTACTGGCAGGCCAACATGGACCTGGTCAGCGTCGATCCGCCCTTCAATCTCTACGACCGCGAGTGGCCGGTGCGCACCGCCCAGCCGCAGATGTCCCCCGCCAAGTTCGTCCTGGACGAGCCCGACGGGAGGCGCGGAACGGCCATAGACTCGATGGTCGCCTCCGGCTGCATCATCTCCGGCTCGACCGTCAGGCGCTCGGTGCTCGGCCCCGGCGTCCACGTGCACAGCTACTCGGAGATCGAGAATTCGATCATTTTCGACGGCGTGGACATCGGCCGCGGTTGCCGAATCCGGAATGCGATCATCGACAAGGGCGTTAAGATCCCGGCCGGCGAGAAGATCGGCCACGATCCCGAGGCGGACCGCGCGCGTTTCACGGTGACTGCCGGCGGAGTGGTCGCCGTGCCCAAGGAGATGCGTTTCGAGGCTCCGGCCGCGAGGCCGGAGGGGGGGCTCTGAAATGGCCAGGAAGCCCAGGGGTCCGGAGGAATACACCCGCGAGGAGCTGATGCTCATGGCCGAGCGGGTGAACCTCAAGTACCGCAGCCGGAAGAGCAAGGAACAGCTTTACGAGGAGCTCGGCCTGGGTGCCAAGCCCGGGCGCTCCCGCCGGCCGTCCAGCCGCAAGATTCCGGCCTCGCCGCCCGCGCGGCGCCCTGCGCCCGCCCGCGAGTCCCGCGCCGTCCGCGCCGCCAACGCCCCCGTCGGTCTGCCCGAGGGCGCGCTGCCGGAGCTGACCTCGTCGTCTTCCGGCATCCCGCTGCCCTCGCTCTTCGCGCCGGCCGCCCAGCGGACCGGCCCGTACATCGACCGCGGCCCGGACCTGCCCGCCGGCTACGGCGACGATGTCCTGGAGGCGCTGGTCCGCGACCCGCGGGCCATCTACGTCTACTGGGAGCTGGCCGGCGGCGCCCACGCCCGGGCCTGCGCGAACCGGAGCGAGGCGGAACTGGCCGGCGCGGTCTGGGTGCTGCGCGTCAGCCGCCTGGAGGATGACAACTTCTTCGACATCCCGGTCGACCCGGGCGTCGGCAACTGGTACCTGCACGTCGACCCGGACGGCTCCTACCAGGTGCGGATCGGCCTGGTGCTGGCCTCGGGCTCGTTCATCGAGCTGGCCGCCAGCCGGGTGGTGCGCACTCCGCCCGACTCGGTCAGCGAGCGCCAGGACGAGCAGTGGATGCTGGTCAGCGAGGAGTTCGACCGGCTGGTCGACTACACCGTCAGCCTGCACGGCCGCGCGCCGGGCTCGGCCCAGATGGGCGAGCTGCGCCGGCGACGCGAGGCCCTGCGCCGCAAGGTGGCCGAGTTCCCCTGGAACATCTCCAGCTGCATCAGCTCGGCGGCGGTCTCCAGTTGGATGACCTCGCCCAGGGGCGGCGGTCCGGGCGCCGGCGCGGCCGGCAAGCAGGGGCGGTAGCGCCCGTGCCTGCCGGATACTTCGCGCTGGTCCTGCACGCCCACCTGCCCTTCGTCCGCCACCCCGAGCACAAGGAGTTCCTGGAGGAGGGGTGGTTCTACGAGGCTCTGACCGAGACCTACCTGCCGCTGCTGCTGGCCTACGAGCGGATGGCCAACGACGGCGTCAGGTTCCGGATCACCATGAGCCTGACCCCGCCGCTGTGCGAGATGATGTGCGACCCGCTGCTGCAGGGCCGCTACATCCAGAACCTGGACAAGCTCGAGCACCTGGCCGAGCGCGAGGCCGCCGCCTGGAAGCCGGAGACGCCCATCGGCACCATGGCCCGGATGTACCTGGACAACTTCCGGGCCTGCCGCGCGCGCTTCGAGGCGGCCGGCCGGAACATCATCGGCGGCTTCCGCGCGCTCCAGGACGCCGGCTATCTCGAGATCATCACCTGCGGAGCGACCCACGGGATGCTCCCGCTGATGCGCACCGAGGAGGCCATCCGCGCGCAGATCGAGGTGGCCAAGGCCAACTACCGGAAGCACTTCGGGCGCGACCCGCGGGGCATCTGGCTGCCGGAGTGCGCCTACCGCCCGGGCATCGAGACCCACCTCAAGGCCGCCGGCATCCGCTTCTTCATCATGGACGCCCACGGCCTGCTCTTCGCCACCCCGCGCCCGAAGTACGGCGTCTTCCGGCCGGCCTACGCGCCGGGCGGAGTGGCCGCCTTCGCGCGCGACCTCGAGAGCGCCAAGCAGGTCTGGAGCCGCGAGGAGGGCTACCCCGGCGACTACGACTACCGGGAGTTCTACCGCGACCTCGGCCACGACGGCGAGCAGACCTACGTCGGGCCCTACCTGCCCTCGGGCATCCGCACGAACCTGGGCATCAAGTACCACCGCATCACCGGCCAGGTCCAGCTGCACGAGAAGGCCTTCTACGACCCGCGCGCGGCGCGCGAGAAGGCCGCCAGCCACGCCGGCAACTTCCTGTTCAACCGCCAGCACCAGCTCAGGTACCTGCGCGACCTGCTGGGCACCGAGCCGGTGATCACCAGCCCCTACGACGCCGAGCTCTTCGGCCACTGGTGGTACGAGGGGCCGCAGTTCCTGGAGTTCCTCTACCGCAAGATGCACTTCGACCAGAAGGACATCGAGTCGACCACCCCGGCCGAGTTCCTGGACCGCTTCCAGACCCACCAGACCCTGCAGCCGGCGGCCTCCACCTGGGGCGACAAGGGCTACTTCGAGGTCTGGCTCAACGGCACCAACGACTGGATCTACCGCCACCTGCACAAGGCCGAGGAGCGCATGGTCGAGCTGGCCCGCACCCGCCCGGCGAGTTCCGGCTGGGAGGAGCGGGCCCTGAAGCAGGCGGCGCGCGAGCTGCTGCTCGCCCAGAGCTCCGACTGGGCCTTCATCATGACCACCGGCACGATGGCCGCCTACGCCGAGCGCCGCACCCGCGACCACGTGGCCCGCTTCACCCGGCTCTACGAGGAGATCAAGGCCGGGCGGATCGACCAGGGCTGGCTGGCCGACATCGAGGGCAAGGACACCATCTTCCAGGAGATCGACTACCGGGTCTACCGGTAGGGGCGGGACGGGGCCGGCGCGACCGGATCACGAATCATGACCAACGGCATCCAGGCCCCTCGGGGCACCAAGGACCTCTTCGGCCCAGAGTTCGACCGCTTCGAGGCGCTGGAGCGGCTGGCCTCGGGCGTGGCCCGCACCTGGGGCTACGCCGGCATCCGCACGCCGGTCTTCGAGGACACCGGGCTCTTCGTCCGCTCGATCGGCGAGGCCACCGACATCGTCGAGAAGGAGATGTTCACCGTCCCGCCGCGCGAGGACAAGGGCGACGACAAGAGCTACACCCTCCGCCCGGAGAACACCGCCGGCGTGGTCCGCGCCTACCTCGAGCACAACCTCCACAAGACCCAGGGCCTGGCCAGGTTCTTCTACATCGGCCCGCAGTTCCGCCGCGAGCGCCCCCAGGCCGGGCGGCTCCGCCAGTTCCACCAGATGGGCGCGGAGGTGCTCGGCCTCCTGCGCGAGGCCAAGGGCGACCAGCCCGCGGCGCCCTATACCGCGTACGCCGACGTGATCCTCATGGCCGCCGAGATCCTCTCTCGCGCTGGGCTCAAAGGCTTGAAGCTCCGCTACAACAGCGTCGGCTGCGCCAAGCCCGGCTGCCGCGATGGCTACCGCGAGAAGCTCAAAGCGGCGCTGTCTGCCGGCAAGGAGAAGCTCTGCGGCGACTGCCAGCGGCGGATTGACCGCAACGTCTTCCGGGTGCTCGACTGCAAGAAGCCCAACTGCCGCGAGGTCTCGGCGGCGGTGCTCGCCAATGTGCCGCAGGAGTTCTGCGCCGAGTGCCGCGCGCAGATGGACTTCGTCTCCCCGACGGTGAAGGAGCTCCTGCCGGCCGGCGTCGAGGCGGCGCACGACCAGTTCCTGGTCCGCGGGCTCGACTACTACACCGGCACGGTCTTCGAGTTCACCGCCGAGGGCCTGGGTTCCCAGGACGCGGTCGGCGGAGGCGGCAGCTACGACGGCCTCATCGAGGAAATGGGCGGCCCGAAGCTCGGCGCCACCGGCTTCGCGCTCGGCCTCGAACGCGTGCTCATGTCACAGGAGGCGGCCAAGGCTGCTTCTCCGGAAGCCCCGGCGGCCGGCGCACTCGTCTACGTCGCCGCGGCAGTGGATTCGCCCGAACCCTACAAGCTCGCAGTGCGCCTCCGCCAGGCCGGCATCCGCACCGACTTCGACCTCTCCGCTCCGGCGCGCGGGGTCGGCAACCACCTCAAGCGCGCCAGCAAGCTCGGCGCGCGGCTCGCCGTCATCGTAGGCGAGGACGAGCTCAAGGCCGGCGAGGCCACGGTCAAGGACATGGCCGGCGGGGAGCAGCGGAGGATCAAGGCGGCGGATGCCTTGGCGGAGGTCAAGAAGACGCTGGGGTGAGGCGCGCTCTCAGTCCCTTGTTAGATGAAGAGGGGCAGCGGCATGGAACTGATCCTGGTCGTCATTGGGTTTATAGTCCTGGTCGTCGTGATCCGGCTGTTGGCCGGCTCGCTCGACGGCGGACGCATCGAGAGTTACGTGAAGGAGAACGGCTGGGAGCTCATTGACCGCAGCTGGGATCCTCTCGGGCCGGGCTGGTTCGGCGAGAAGGACTCGCGCATCTACCAAGTGGTATACAAGGACCGCCAGGGCAACGTGCACCGGGCGCATGTAAAGACCTCGATGCTCAGCGGCGTGTACTTCACCAACGACGAGATTGTGCAGAGGGCTCCAGCTCCGGAAGGCGGGCGCGGGGAGTCATTGGCCGAGGAGAACGCCCGGCTCAAGGCCCGCATCAAGGAACTCGAGGATGGCCGGGGCTGACCCGGGACCGCGCAAAACCAGGACGGAGAAGGTCGCCCCATGACCAACGCAGACCTCATCAAGCACGCCCAGTCGGTGGTCAAACCCCGGCGGATCGCCCACGACTACGGCGTCGGCGACGTCGGCTGCGCGCTGCTCTCGGGCAGCGGCAAGGTCTATCTCGGCGTCTGCATGGACACGAGCTGCGGAATCGGCTTCTGCGCCGAGCACGCGGCCATCGCCGCCATGGTCACGGCCGGCGAGGAGCGCATCAAGAAGATCGTCGCCGTGCTCGGCGACGGCAAGGTGCTGTCGCCCTGCGGCCGCTGCCGGGAGTTCATGCACCAGATCGACCACCGCAACCTCGACGAGACCGAGGTGGTCCTGGCCCCCGACCGCGCAGTGAAGCTCCGCGAGCTCCTGCCCCACCCCTGGGACGAGGTGTGGGCGAAGAAGTAGCCCGCGAGGCCGGCCGCGGCCGGGGCTCAGCCTCGACCGTGGTTCGGGCTTTGACAGTCCCGCCCGTCCGGCATATTCTGCCGTCGCGGCCGCCTTGGGCGGCCTGATCTGGCAGTTTCCGCGGAGGCTGCGCATGGCCGGACGTGCCCCTATGGCGGTTCCGTTCCCCTTCCTGCTCCTGGTGCTGACCTGGGCCGGCCCCGGTCTCGGGGCCGAGGAGGCTACCGCCCCTCGGGTTCCCGACTTGGTCAGACTGCTCACGAACGGCTCGGAGGACGAGCGTGCCCGGGCGGAGGAGGGACTGGCGCTGGCGGGGGGAGAGGCCGTCGGGCCGCTGGCCGCGGAGCTCTCCAGGCCCGGCGCGCCGGGCCTGCCGTCCGCGGTGGTGGTGCGCGCGGTCGCCCAGGACCGGCTGCAGCCAGCCGAGGCGGTCGTGCGGCTGGGCGGAGACCGGCGCGCTGCGACGCGGCTCCGGCTCCACATCCGCCTGTCCGACGCCCTGGCCCCCGACAAGCCTGCCGCGGCCGCGATCCTCGGCTGCTGCGGCGCGCCGGGCATCGAGCCGCTGATCGAGCTGCTCGGGCGTGGCGACGAGCGGCTGGCCGCGGCGGCGGAGGAGGCCCTCGCGCGGATCGGCCCGGAGGCGGTCGGGCCGGTCGGCCGGCTGCTGGCGTCGAAGCACGCCCCGCGCCTCCCCCTGGAGGTTCTGCTGACCGACGACGACCCCGCCAGGCGCGAGGACGTCGAGAAGCAGCTGGCCCGCGCCGAGACCGCCGCCAGGCTGCGCTTCTACCTGCTGCTCCCCGGCCGTCCCCCGGAGCTTCGCCGGCAGGCACTGGGCGCGCTGACCTCCGGCGACGGCCAGAAGGACTGGACCCTGGGGCTCTTCCTGCTGAAGTTCCTGGCCGACGAGGATCCCGGCGTGCGTTCCGCGGCGACGGCGGCCGTCAACAGGCTGCCTCCTCCGCCGCCCCCCGACGGGCCGGTCAGGCTGGTAGCGGCGCTGGCCGACGGCAGCGCGGAGGTGCGCTCCGGCGCCGTGAAGCTGCTGGAGGCGTACGGGGCCAGGAACGCCGCCGCCCGCGAGGCGGTGCTGACGGGGTTGGACTCGAAGGACGCGCGCGTCCGGGCCGGCTGCGCCGGCGTGCTGACCCGCTACGCCTTCGAGCTCGGCGTCGCCCTCGGCTTCATGTGGGGCGTGCCCTCGGGCCAGAAGCCGACCAAGGAGGAGCGGGCCTGGCTGGAGTCGCTGGGCCCGCGGGCCGGCGAACTGCTTCAGAAGGACCCCGAGCCCGGGGTGCGCGCCGCCGCCCTGCGGATGGCCTGCTGGTCGACGGACACCAAGGCCGTTCCCCTGGTCGAGGCCTGCCTCCGCAAGGAGGCGCCCGAGGTGCGAACCGCGGCGCTGCACATGGCGCGGGGCGACGGCTTCTGCACGCCGGCGATCCTGGCCGCCGTCATCGCCGTGCTGGACGAAGGCGACGACGGCCTGCGGCTGGAGGCCGTCTCCGTGCTGGGCGGTTGGGAGAAGAAGGCCGGAAAGGCCGCCCCCCGGCTGACGGATCTGCTGGAGTCCGACAAGGCCGCCCTGCGCAAGGCGGCGGCCGAGGCGCTGTCCCGCATCGGCCCCAAGGCGGCGATGGCCGTGCCCCGGCTCATCGCCTGCGCGGACGACCCCAACGCCGAGGCGGCCCAGGCCGCCGTCAGGGCGCTGGGCCTGATCGGTGCCGATCCGGAGCGCAGCGTGCCGGCGCTGGTCAGGACGCTGGAGGGCGGGCGCAAGGGGCTGCCGGAAGCGGCGGCCTTCTCGCTGGGCCGTTTCAAGGCACGCTCCGCGCCCGCCGTGCCGGCGCTGGTGAAGATGGCCGCTCGCCAGGATGAGCGCGAGCGGCTCTGCGCCCTGTGGGCGCTTGCCGAGATCGCCTGTGCCATGGGCCCGGAGAGCGAGGCGGCCGGTCCCGTCGTCCGGGGCCTCGACGACCGGGGCGAAGGCCGCCCGGGCGCGAAGCTGCTCGACTACGTGGGCGGCATCGACAGGAAGTCGGCGATGCCCGTCCTCCTGCGGGCGCTCCGGGAGTGCCGGCCGGAAGCCCAGGCGGCGCTGATCGGCAGGTTGACTCCGGAGAGCAAGATGAGCGGCGAGGTCCTGGCCGCCGATCCATGCGTCAAGGCCATCCCCGCCGTCCGGGAGGCGGCCGCCAGCAAGGACCCGGCGGTGCGCGCGGCCGCGGCGGCCTTCCTGGCCAGGGTCGAGGCCGAGCCGCAGACGGTCCTGGCCGTCATGATGGAGCGCCTCGCCGACCCGGATCCATGGGCGGTCGTGGGGGCCTGCCACTCGCTGGGGGAGATCAAGGGCGAGGGCAAGCCGGCGCTGCCCAGGCTGGTCGAGCTGCTCCGGCACGAGCGCAAGGAGGTACGCATGGAGGCCGCCGTGGCCATCGGCAAGATCGGCGCCGATGCGGAGGCCACGGTCCTGGCCGTCGCCGGGCTGCTGGAGGACAAGGAGTCCTCGGTCCGCTTCTCGGCCATGACCGCCCTGCTCCTGCTCGACAAGGCGGCGCGGCCGGCGGTCCCCAGGATCCTGGAACTCGTGGGCAAGGACCGCCAGATGCGCAGGGGCCCGTGGACCTGGGAGGTCCTCTACAGGTGCAGGCCCCTGCCGGCCTCGGCCCTGCCGGTCTTGCGCAAGCTGCTGGACGACGAGGAGGCCTCGACGCGATCGGCCGTCGCCTCGCAGCTGGGGACGATGGGCGCGGCGGCCAGGGAGGCCGGGGCGGAGATGCTCGCCAGGCTGGCGGTCGAGGAATCCCCCCGGGTGCGCGCCAGCATAGTGGGCGCCCTGGGGCAGATGGATCCGGCCAACGCGGACACCATCGCCAGGTCCCTGGAGGACAAGGCGGAGGAGGTGCGCAACGCCGCCGCCGCGGCCCTGGTGGGCCTCAAGGACCGCAGGATGATCCCGAGGCTGGTGGCGGCGCTGGCCGACGAAAATGCCAACGTGCGGGGCAAGGCGGTGGACGATCTGGAGCGCTACGGCCCCGAAGCCGCCGAGGCGGTCGCGACGCTGGAGAAGGTCGCCGCCAATGATCCGGCCAACTGGGTGCGCGGGTCGGCCGCCCGGGCCCTGAAGAAGATGCGCGGCAAGCAGCCCGGCCCCCAGCCTCTGCCCCAGCCCGTGCCCCCGACGCCTGAAGTGTTCTGAGCAACCCGGACACTGCGCAGAGCCCTGGGGCCGCCACGCGCTGACCCGAGCCTGGCCCCGACCGGTCCCGGGCTTCCCCGGCCTCGCGCCGGCTACGCGATCGGCAGGCCGCTGTCCGCCCTGGCCAGCTCGTCGTGGACCCTGCGCACGGCCTCGGCCTTGGCGTCCACCGTCATGGCGCTGCCCAGCGCCTCGACGAAGCGGCACGCCGCGTAGCCGCGGGCGGCCTGCTCGTACCCCTCGATCCACCTGGCGCGGTCCGGCATGCGCTCGGGGCTCACCGGCCAGATGCCGGGCCGGGGTTTCATGTGCGCGGCGATGCCGATCCGCCAGGGCTTGGGCCCGAGGCGGGCGCGGAAGCAGTGCTGCCTGATGCACATCCGGACGTAGACGGGGTCGGTGTCCAGGGCCCGGAAGAGCTCGGCGGCCTCCTGGTCGTCCGGCCGGAAGGTGCGGTGCATGGCCAGCACCCGGAAGCCGGCCGGGGTCCGGTAGAGGCGCAGGAGCCACCCGGGGTGCCCGGCCACGAAGGCCTCGACCCGGCGGCGGGTCTGGCGCTCGGCGCCGCCGGCCAGGAGCAGCCTCAGGCGGTGCAGCCCGACGGCGGCCGCGTACCCGAGCGGCAGCCCCGCGACGGCCGCCGCGGCCGTCAGCCCCCAGGAGAGCCCCGCCGCCCGGCAGACGACGCCGGCGCAGACCGGCAGGGCCAGCACCAGGAGGCAGGTGAGGGCCGTCGCCGGTTCCTGGCGGAAGTCGACGTCGGCGAAGAGCACGTCCGGCGTGTTCAGGCAGCGCGCGCCGTAGGAGTTGCGGGTGACCAGCGCGTCGCCGTGGCGGCCGACGACCTCCTCGCGGATGGGCACGCCCTCGGCGCCGTTGTAGGCCACCTTGGGCTCGCGCCAGGGCAGGCGCTGGCCGGAGGACACCCGCTCGAAGGCCTCCCTGGCCCGCGCGTCGGCCATGGCCTGCGCGGCCTCCGGGCTCTCGTCGGACCAGCCCCAGCGCCGCACGGTCCGGAGCCGGCCCTTCACCCGGTCCTGCACCTGGCTCTCGGCCCAGAACTGCGGGACGATCATTGGCGTTCCCCCTGGTTGTCGGAACCCGGAGAGAGTTCTGAGATCAGTTCTTCGACATCCACGATCAACGGCGCCGGGTAAGTCCGGTCCAGCTCAGAGACCCGGGGCCCGGACCGGTTTCTGACTGGAATCTATCCTTGAAAATCCCTCAGTCAATGGGGGATTTTCAGGGATGGCTCAGAGTCGACAAGGCTGCTCTTGCCCAAGGTTGCCTGTCGGGACGCGCCTGTTCTCGCTTCCGCGGTCTTGGCCGCACAGGCATCCAGCTTCTCCTGGTGCTCCAGCGATACGAGCATATTCACATACTGCGTGCCCAAGTCTGACTCGGTGATCTCGAATTTTACCTCGTTCTGATTGATGCCAGCATCGCCAATTTGGCGGAGGAGACTCGCCATCACGACAAGCATGCATTGGACGTGGTATTTCTTGCTCTTCGGCTTACACAGCTGTGAGGAGATTATGTGGACCAGCCCCTGGGGATGCTTCTCGATCGTGTAGACGAAACGAATAGTGTCTTCGACGCAGATGGTTAGGTCCTGCATGGCATCAGGGTTGAACCCGCGGATCTCCTCGCCAGGAGTGTAGGGGAAGATGTTCTTCGCCGCGCGCAGCTGCAGCTTTGATACGGCATCACCGATCTTGCCGAACATCGCCACGGATGGCGTCCGCCCAAAATCCATCAAAGACAGGAGCCAACTGACAATTGCTCGGAGCCATGATCGCATGCAATTGCCCCCAACGTCCATGCAAGGTCTCTCGAATCTACCCATGCGGACTCTCCCGTCAAGCCCATTCAGACGTGGCGCCCCCGCTGCCCCCCAACTATACTCTTTCCCCGTCCTCCGGCCGGCCGCCGGGGGCCGTGACGCGCCGCCCCCGCCGCCGGTTTGGACCGCCTGGCCGGGCCGCAGAGAAAGGTGCTCTTCCGTGACCTCCAACCCTCAAGCCTCCACCCCCCACCAGTCTCTCGAGACCCTCTACCGCTCCCACTCCTGCGGCGCGCTGACCGCCGCCGACGTGGGCGCGACCGTCAAGCTCGCCGGCTGGGCGGCCAACCGCCGCGACTTCGGCGGGCTCATCTTCATCGACCTGCGCGACCGCTACGGCATCACCCAGGTGGTGGTCGACCCGCAGCGGGCCTCCAAGGAGACCCACGCCGCCGCCGAGAGCGTCCGGATGGAGTTCGTCCTGGGCGTCACCGGCAAGGTCCAGCGGCGCCTGGCCGGCAAGGAGAACCCCAACCTCCCGACCGGCCAGATCGAGGTGATCGCCGAGAAGGTCGAGGTCCTGAGCGTCGCCCAGACTCCGCCCTTCGAGATCACCGACCGCTGCAAGGCCAACGAGGACCTGCGCCTCAAGTACCGCTACCTGGACCTGCGCCGGCCGGAGATGAACGCCCGGATGGTCATGCGCCACCGGGTGGCGCTGGCCGTGCGCGACTACCTCTCGGCCCAGGGCTTCGTGGAGATCGAGACGCCCATCCTGGCCAAGAGCACTCCGGAGGGCGCCCGCGACTACCTGGTGCCCTCGAGGCTCTACCACGGCAAGTTCTACGCCCTGCCGCAGAGCCCGCAGCTCTTCAAGCAGCTGCTGATGGTCGCCGGCTTCGACCGCTACTTCCAGATCGCCAAGTGCATGCGCGACGAGGACCTGCGCGGCAACCGCCAGCCGGAGTTCACCCAGATCGACCTGGAGATGTCCTACGCCGGCCAGGAGGACGTCTTCCGCGTTACGGAAGGCATGATGGCCGCGGCCTTCAAGGCCGGCATCAACTACGACCTCAAGGTGCCCTTCGCCCGGCTGACCTACAAGGAGTGCATGGACCGCTTCGGCTCCGACAAGCCGGACCTGCGCTTCGGCCTGGAGCTCCGCGAGGTCTCCGACCTCGTGAAGGACGCCGAGTTCAAGGTCTTCCGCGAGGCGGTGGCCAAGGGCGGGATCGTCAAGGGCCTGGCCGCGACCGGCGCCGGCGCCTACAGCCGCAAGCAGATCGACGACCTGACCGCCGCCGCGGCGGTCTTCGGGGCCCGGGGCCTGGCCTGGCTGAAGCTCGAGGCCGACGGCAAGGCCTCTGGGCCCATCGCCAAGTTCTTCGCCGCCGATCTCACCGCCAGGCTCGTCGAGCGCCTGGGTGGCAAGCCCGGCGACCTGCTGCTCTTCGTGGCCGACAGCGCCAAGGTGGCCAACAACTCGCTCTCGGCGGTGCGCTCCAAGCTCGGCGCCGACCTCGGGCTCGCCAAGGACGGCGAGTTCGCCTGTCTGTGGGTCACCGACTTCCCGCTCTTCGCCTGGGACGAGGAGGAGAAGCGCTGGGCCTCCGAGCACCACCCCTTCACCGCCCCGAACTGGGACGACCTGCAGCACCTCGACACCGATCCGGCCAAGGTGCGCTCGCAGAGCTACGACCTGGTCATCAACGACTGGGAGATGGCCTCCGGCTCGGTGCGGATCCACGACTCGCGACTGCAGAAGAAGATCTTCGAGATCCTCAAGCTCTCCGAGGACGAGATCCAGAAGCGCTTCGGGTTCTTCACCGAGGCGCTGTCCTACGGCACGCCGCCGCACGCCGGCATCGCCCCGGGGCTCGACCGGCTGCTGGCGCGGATGCTCAGCCTCTCCTCCATCGCCGAGATCATGGCCTTCCCCAAGACCCAGCGGGCCATCGACGCCATGACCGGCGCGCCCGGCGACGTCTCCGAGCGCCAGCTCAAGGAGCTGGGCATCGTCATTCCGGAAGAAGAGCAGGCCCCGGAGAAGAAGTAGCCGATGATGCGGGTTGGCCCGCTCGCCGTCCTACTGGTCCTGGCCGGGCTGGCCGCCGGCTCGCCGCGGGCGCGGGCCGGCGACGAGGCCCGCAGGCCCGAGACCGGCACGCCGGCGCCGGCCGGGAATGGCGGCGCGCCGGAGCCGGGCAACCTGCCGCCCGGGAGGCAGCCGGCGCAGGGCTTCCCCTCGGGGCCGGTCTCCGCGCCGGTCCACGAACCGCGCCCCCCGGCCTCTGAGCCGCGGCGGCCTCCGCCCCCGCCCCGCGAGGCGCTCTGCCTGATCGCCGACTATCTGCCGCCCTTCGTCTACGTGGACACCCGCACCGGCCGGACCGAGCAGCTGGCCTGTTCCTTCCGGGTCGAGAAGCACCCCGCCCTGGAGGAGCAGCCGGAGTTCACGGTCCGGTGGCGGCTGCTCGACGGGGCCGGCCGGGAGCTGGCCAAGGGCGAGGAGCCCGGTGCCGCGCGCGAGCGTTTCGCCATCGTCCGCGCCTTCATCGACCTGCCCGACGCCGCCCGGCGGCTGGAGTTCACCCTGCAGTCGGGCGGGCTTGAGCTCGGCTCGGGCCGGGCGGAGATAGTCGGCGAGGACGATCCCTGGCCGGCCGGCGCCGCCGCGGCCCTGACCGGCATGGTCGGCGCCGGCGGCGAGCGCCTGATCCTGCGCCTCCCGGAGCGCGTGGCCGAGGTGGACGAGCGCTGGAAGCCGATCAAGGCCGTCTTCAGCCGCAGCCGGCCCAGGCCCGAGCGCGTCGTGGTGGTCGGCCCGCGCATGGCCGGCGAGGGGGAGAGGAGCTACCTCGAGGTCCTCGGCGGCCCGAAGGACGCCCGGCTGCAGGCCCTGGACCTCTTCGCGCCGCCGCCGGCCGGCGAGGCCCCCGCCGCGCCCGCCGGCAGGGCGCCGGCGGCGGCGGTCCCCGCGTCGGGCGCGACGCGCGGGATCTTCGCGCTGGTCGAGGCCGTGGAGACGCGCGTCACCGCGGCGGCCAAGGGCGCCGACCTGGTCGTGCTGGTCATGCCCCAGTCGGACCCGGAGATGGGCACGGACCGGCGGGCCTACCGGCAGGGGCTGGACTGGGCCGTCTCGCGGCTGCTGCGCGCCGGCGCCAAGGGGGTGGCGGTGGTCCCGCCGCTCTCCCGCAGCGTCTCCGACAAGCAGCTGGCGGCCTACGCCGCCGCCTGCGCCGACTCCGCCCGGGTCTACGGGGAGCGCGGCGCCGCGCTGGTGAAATCGGAGAGCCTGCTGGCCGACAAGTACTGGACGCCGAAGGGCGCGACCGGGCGGGTCACGGGGCGCTTCCCCAACGAGGCCGGCCAGGAAGCCCTGGCCGAGCTGATCCGCGGGGCGTGCCGGTGAGTAACCGGGCCGTGTCGCCAGGATGCGGGCAGGGGCGGAAGGACCTGTTCCTCGCCGCCGGGGTCGCGCTCGGGCTGCACGTCCTGCTCTTCGTGACCATCCCCGTCGCCCTGATCCTCGCCCCGGCCCAGGCCGGCCAGAGCCCGGGCGTGACTTCCCTGGAGATCGCCCTCTCCGCGCCGGCCCCGGCCGCCGCCCCGCAGCCGGTTCCGGTCGCGGACCCCGCGCCTGTGCCCGCGCCGGCGCCAGCGCCCGTTCCGGAAGAGCCGGCGGTCGAGCCCGCGGTGGAGCCCGAACCCGAACTTGCGCCGGAGCCGCTGCCGCTGGCCCTGCCGGTTCCGCCCTCCCCCCGCCCGGACCCGGAACCCGGAACCAGGAACCAGGAACCGTCGATTCCCGACGCCGGCGCCCGGGCCGCGGCCTGGAGCCGCCACAACATCCGCTATCCGGAGAGCGCCCTCCGCGAGGGCCGCACCGGCGGGGTGACCGTGCGCGTGGAGGTGCTGGCCTCCGGCCGGGCCGGCCGGGTGGAGCTGGCGGAATCCTCGGGACACGCCGACCTGGACGAGGCCGCGGTCAACGGCCTCAGGACCGCCTGGTATCTTCCGGCAACCGACGGCCGTAAGGCGGTGACCGCCACCCAGCTCTTCCGCGCCAGATTCGAGATCGTCAACGGCAGGGCGACGGTGCGGTAGCCCCGCTCAGGGGTTCTTCGACTTCCGGGCCTGGCTCTGCAGGTCTTCGCGGATCTTCTTGAGCGCGGCGTGCATCCGGCTCTTGACCGTCCCCTCGGGGATCTCCAGGATGTCGCCGATCTGCTTGTAGCGCAGGCCCTCGACCTGGCTGAGGATGAAGACCACCTTGTGCTCGGTGGGCAGGTTGTCGATGGCCCCCACCAGGCCCTTGACGAACTCCTCCTTGCGGGCGGTCTCCTCGGGCTGCTCGATGAGCATGCTGAGCACGTCGCCCAGCGACGCGCCGGTGGCCTCGTCGGCGGCCTCGATGGAGCGCTCCAGGCGCCGGCTCTTGGTCTGGCGGTGCTGGTCGATCCAGCAGTTCCGGGCGATGCGGAAGAGGTAGCTGGTGAAGGGCGCGGTCGGCTGGTAGCCGGCGGCGCTGGTGTACAGGCGGACGAAGACCTCCTGGGCCAGGTCCTCGGCGGTGTGCCGGTCCCAGACCAGGGGGAAGAAGAAGTTGATGAGCTGCAGCTGATAGCGCCGGACCAGCTCCTCGAAAGCCCCCTCGTCGCCGCGTCCCACGGCGATCAGGAGCTCCTCGCTGGTCCGTTCGGCCATGTCCGGCTACCTCGGCCTGAGTTCTTCGTCGAAGAGGAGTTCGTTGGAGTAGTAGTCCGGCCAGGCCAGGGCCTTGCGGTTCAGGGCCTCCAGGCGCTGGGCCTCCTTCATCCGGACCGGGTCAACCGGGTCGATCCGCCAGGGGTAGGAGTACCGGTCCTGCTCCCAGACGAAGTAGTTGCCGATGGCCGCGGCCTCGCGCGGGTTGAAGTAGCAGTCGCGGAAGCGGGCCATCCAGTAGGACAGGTTGCGCGCGGAGCGCAGCTCCGGGCCGAAGGCCGAGCGCGGCGGACGGAGGTCGTCCCAGACGCTCTTCGGCTGGCGCTCGAAGAGCCGCGGGTCGGAGAGCAGCTCCCAGGCACCCGCCGGCCGGCCGTCGTCCAGCACCGGGGCCAGCCCGAAGAGCGGGTCGACCCAGGCCCACTTGCCGTCGGCGAAGACCTCGGCCATCATGTGCCCGGAGATGTGCGAGGAAAAGACCCGCGCCGGCATCCCGGCCACCTGGCAGAGGCAGATGAAGACGCGGGAGATCTCGTTGCACATGATCGCCCCGCGCTTGAGGAGCTCCTCCTCGGTGCCGCCGCAGAAGAGGTCCGGGCGGGCCAGGCCGCGGTCGCGGTTGTCGCGGCAGCGGCGCATGATGGCCAGGGACTTCTCCCGGCCGCTCATGCCCGGCCGGACGACCTCGGCGACGGCGGCCTCGAGCATCGGCCGCGAGCCGCGGACGTAGCGGATCTCGGGCGGCGTGAACCGGGAGTAGAGGAACTCGGCGGTCCTGGCGCACAGGCCCAGCTGGCCGTCGATGATCTGCACGTCGACGCCGCCGGTCCCGCGCTCGCCGTAGTAGCCCAGCACGCGCTCGAGCCACAACTCGCAGCCGCGGACCGTGAGCGGGTCGGCGAAGATCCGCCCCTGGTTCCGGCCCATGAATTCGTCGAACAAGGTCGAACCTCCGTCACTTGCCGCCGGCCACCCGCAGGCGCGCCGCGGCCCTGCGGCCGGTGACCGCGTCGCGGAGCTCCAGGCGCCAGGCGCCCGGGCGGTCGCTCTCGGCGAAGGGGATCTCCAGTTCGCCGCGGCCGCCTGCGGTGACCACGTTCTTCGAGTAGTGGCCGCACCACCGCCCCCGCGGGTCGTAGACGTCGACCCGCACCACGTGCCGGCCGGCGGCCGCGGCCGGGGCGGAGCCGAGCAGCACCTCCACCCGGGCGGTCGAGCGCGTCCGGGCCGGGCCCAGCGGCCGGGCGGTCAGCGCCGTCACCCGGTAGGGCAGCAGCGCCCAGAGGTTGGCGTCGTTCGGGTCGAAGCGCCCGGGGAAGGTGCGGACCAGCCCGTGGTAGCGGCCGGTCCGGGACTCGTAGACGTGCGCCGGAGCGGACAGCTCCACGGTCAGGGCCGACGGGCGGTTCATGGTGCGCAGGCCGATGGCCATCTCCTCGCCCACCCCGGTGGTCCGGCGCATGAAGTTGGCCACCGCCCCGACCAGCTGGACCGGGCCGGAGCCGAAGCGCACCACCTCGGCGCCGGGCACCTGGCGGCGTCCGGTGCCGGAGCGGCCGTCGGCGGTCCAGAGGCTGACCCGGCGGCTGACCCCGCCCAGGGCGAGCGCGGCGGCGGCCAGCGTACGGGGGTGGTCGCCCCGGGGGGTGCCCGGGAAGCAGCGGCCCTGGAAGTAGTCGCGGAGCTCGGCGTTGAGGTAGACGGCCATGCCCCGCCCCACCAGCCGGACGACCAGCGCGGCGGCCTTTCCGGCCCGGCCGCAGGCGATGGCGTCCCCGGTCGCCCGCAGGGTCGGCTCGCAGCAGCGGACCGCCAGCCGGCCCTTGGGCAGACCCAGCGGGCCGCCGTCGCCGGGCACGTCGATGGCCGCCCCGGAGACGCGGTAGTCGAAGCGCTTCCGGCTGACTCCGAAGAAGTCGTCGAGCTGTCCCTCGGGCAGCATCCGGCAGTGCTCGTCCATCACCGCCGGGAGGGCGTCGGCGATGACCGTGCCGCCGGCCTCGGCGAAGGCGCGGACCGCGGCGCACTCCGCGGGGCTCATGGCCAGGGCGTGCGGCAGGACCAGGACCTTGAAGCCGTCCTTCTGCAGGGCGCCGGCGGCCAGCGCGTCGTAGGCCAGGAAGCGATACTGCAGCCCGAGGTCCTCGATCAGCTTGACGGTCGAGTCGCGCAGGTGGAAGAGGATGTCGTTCTCCTCGTTCTCGGTGTTGCCCGAGCTGCGGTCCACCCACTTCTCGCCCTCGGCCAGCGCCCCCATGAACCAGTGGGCCCGGACCGAGGCCTGGGAGTGGAGCACGGCGATCTCTCCGTCGAGCGCCTCCATGCCCAGGATCTGCTTGCCGATCCCGCCGGTGAGCTCGCGGAGCACCTTCCCGACCAGCCGCCCGGGGGCGGTGGGCCGCCCGCCCTTGCCGACGTAGGCCAGGTCCGGGTCCCAGTGGATCTGGCCGCAGTCGCCGTGGAAGAGTTGCTGCCACATCCGGGGGATGAGCACCTCGCGCATGGTCCGGACGTCGGCGCCGCCGAAGTACGGGGCCATCTTGAGGACCCGCGGCCGGAAGGAGCGGAGCATCTCGTCGTTCTGGTAGATGTTGTAGGGCACGTGCAGGTCGACGGACCTGGCGATCTTGGCGAAGTCGAAGCCGCCGTGGGCCAGCGGGCCCTGGCCGCCGGTGGTGGCGTAGAGCGCGTTGGGGTCGGCGGCCCGGCCGAACTCGCGCATCAGTGCGTACGTGCCGGTGACCACGTCGTCCATGAACTCGCGGTGATCGGCCCAGCTGGAGAGGTTGAAGTCCTTCTCGTGGGCCTGGCGGCGCAGGGTGTCGTCGGTGGTCCGGGGCACGACCTCGTGCCAGTGGCGGAACGCGGTGGCCCACTGGCGGTTCAGGGCAGCGAGCGTCCCGTAGCGCCTCTCCAGCCAGACCCGGAAGCGCTCCAGGCAGTGCTTGCAGTAGCAGAAGTCGAAGGGCGCGCCCTGGTCGCCGGTGCCGGCCTCGTCGGCCAGGTTGTAGAAGGCCGGGCGCACCGCCTTGTGCTGGAGCACGGTGTTGAGGATGCGCTCGCGCATCTTCTCCTGCACGCCGCGGTCCGAGGGGCAGCTGGCCCGCCAGAGGGTCTTGATGGCCTCGGCGTCGGAGGTCACCGACGCCCCGCCCAGGCGCTCGCGGGCGCGCTTGTAGCGCTGGCGGACCATGTCCCAGCAGAGCTGGAACCATTTCTGGTTGGGGTTCTTGCTCGTCAGCTTCTCCGGCTTCTCCCAGTAGATCCAGTAGGGCCGGTGGTAGAGCGAGATCTCGTCGGGCGAGACCTGGTCGACGTAGCACTCGAAGTCGTTCTCGAGGACGTGGTCGAAGGGCTGGCGCTTGTAGACCATCATCCCGCCGATGCCCAGTTCGCGCAGCGTCCCGTAGCTGCCGTAGGGGTAGCGCGCCCAGGGGAAGACCAGGAACTCGTCCCAGGGCCCGACCGGCCGGGCCACCACGAAGCGCTCGCGGCAGGAGCGCTCCCCGGCGAGGTCGACCTCCAGCCAGTTGGCCATGGCCACCTGGCCTTCCGGCGCGAACTCGAACTCGAGCCAGCCCTTCTCGGCGCTCCAGCGGCCGGCGGTCGTGCGCACCGTGCGCCCGTAGCTGTCGGTCCAGACCACCCGGGCCGCGGCCGGCGGGCGGACGCCCGGCGGGTCGAACTCCACGTGGCCGGAGACGGTCTCGCCGCGGCGGAGGAAATCGCGATCCTGCTCCCAGCGGTAGAACCTGGGCTGCGTGTCGATGACCAGTTTCAGGGCCTTCATCGGGTCTCCCTTCACGGGCTCAACGCAGAGGACGCGGAGGCGCGCAGAGTGCGCAGAGGGCGACAACCGCAGGGGATCTTCCATGACAACAGGAAGAACGCCGTTTCCCCGCGGCCTCTGCGGACCTCCGCGTCCTCTGCGTTGAGCCGTTCCTGATCATTCGGGTTTTCGGTTCGCCGGACGCCGGGCTGGCAGCACCGACGTCGTGCGGTAGTTCTCGAAGGCCGCCGGGAGGCTCTCCACCAGGTCCCCGGCGATCATCGAGATCTGCCCGAACCTGCGGGCCGCCAGGTCGCCGGCCAGCCCATGGATGTGCGCGCCGAGCGCCCCGGCCTCGAAGTGGTCCAGGCGCTGGCCGACCAGGGCGGCCGAGACCCCGGTGAGCACGTCGCCGGAGCCGCCGGTGGCCATGCCCGGGTTGCCGGTGGCGTTGACGAACAGGCGGTCCTTCTCGGCCACCAGCGTGCCGGCGCCCTTCAGGAGCACCGCGAAGGCCTCGAAGCGCGCGGCGAACTCGGCCGCGACGCCCTCGCGGTTCATCTGGACCTCGGCGGCGGTCTTGCCGACGAGCCGGCCCATCTCGCCGGGGTGCGGGGTGATCAGGGTCGGCCCCTTGCGCCCGGCGAAGTCCTTGGCCCGCCCGGAGAAGGCGTTCAGGCCGTCGGCGTCGACGATCAGCACGTGGTCGACCCGCTCGGCCAGCCCCCGGACGAAGGCGGCGGTCTCCTCGCCCTGGCCCAGGCCCGGCCCGACGGCCACCACGGTGCATTTCTCGGCGAACTTGAGGGCCGGCTCCAGGGCGCGCTCGGCCAGCGCCCCCCCGGAGGTCTCCGGAAGCGGCAGGGTCATGGCCTCGGTGAGCTTGCCGGCCATGATGGGGTAGAGGCTCTCCGGACAGCCGACGGTGACCAGCCCCGCTCCGGAGCGCAGCGCGCCCATGGCTGCCAGGCACCCGGCCCCGGCCATCCCGCGCGAGCCGGCGATGATGAAGACGTGCCCGAAGTCGCCCTTGTGGGCGTCCGGGCGGCGCTTGGGGAGCCGGGGCAGGTCGCGGACTTCCAGGCGGTTCACCCCGGCGATTGTATGAGGGGCCGGCGCGGGGCGCAAGTAAGGCGGGCGGAGGGCACGGCCATTGCAGGAATCGTCACGTGCTCCGTCTGCGGGTGCGCACTTTCAACGCAGAGACGCAGAGAGCGCAGAGAAGACGCAGAGAACAACGGCCCCGATCACCCATGGCCGCTTCGCACGCGGAGCGGACGGGTGTCCGGAAATGACCGCGGGCGGAGGGGTCGCCTCCGCCCGCGATGACGCCGGGATGGGCTGCTAGCGCGTCAGCTCGCTCATGAACTCGAAGACCCGGTCGGACTGCCCGGGCAGGCCCTCGTGGCCGTAGTCCGGGTAGATGACCATCTCCTTCTTCGAGGCGATCTTGTTGTAGGCCGCGAACTGGGTGGACGGCGGGCAGATCGCGTCCATCAGCCCGGTGTGCATCTGGATGCGGGCCTGGATCCGCGGGGCCAGGTGCTGGCAGTCGATGTAGCCCAGGCGCGTGAAGATCTCGTCCTCGCGCTCGTGGAGCGGGTCGAACAGCCGGAAGAAGGCCCGCAGCTCCTCGTAGGCGTCCTTGGCCAGGTCCATCTCCCAGACCCGGCGGTAGTCGCACAGGAACGGGAAGACCGGCGCGGCGAGCTTCACCCGCGGCTCGAGCGCGGCGCAGGCCAGGGTCAGGCCCCCGCCCTGCGAACCGCCGGTGGCGCCCAGCCGCTGCGGGTCGACCTCGGGCATCTTCAGGACGATGTCGGCCAGCTCCGCGGTGTCCAGGTAGATCTGCCGGAAGAGCAGCTTCTCGGGCGAGTCGGCCAGCCCGCGGACGATGTGCCCGCGCAGGGTGTTGCCGACCACTCCGCCGACGTCCTCGCTCTTGCCGCCCTGTCCGCGGCAGTCCAGCGCCGCGACGGCGAAGCCCTGGGCCACCCAGCCGAGCTTGCTGCTCCACTCGCCGGCGTTCCCGGAGTAGCCGTGGAACATGAGCAGCGCCGGGCAGGAGCGCTTCTTCGCGCCCTTCGGCCGCATGAACTGGGCGTGCACCCGGGCCCCGCCCACGCCGGTGAAGTAGAGGTTGAAGCACTCGGCGAAGCCGGTCGGCAGCTTGTGGGGCACCAACTCCACCTGGGGGTCGACCGCGCGCATCTCGGCCAGCGAGTTGTCCCAGAAGGCGTCGAAGTCCTTGGGGCGGGGGTTCGTGCCCTTGTATTCCTTGAGCTTGGCCAGGGGCATGTCCAGGACGGGCATCGGCGTTCTCCCGTGAGGTGCTCCGCAGACTGTGCGGATGCGATGGGCGTCATTCTACGACGCGGGCGAAACCTTGCCAGGAAGAACGGGTGGGAGGTTGGAGGTTGGGGGTTGGGGGTGGAGGGGCGAGGGGGTGGGTTCGTCGGGGTTCCTGGGGGCTCCAGCCTCCGGCCTGCAGCCTACAGCCTACAGCCTACAGCCTGCAGTCTCCCGCCTACAGCCTGCCGTCCCCGGAAGAACCCTGCGCGGATTCTGATGGTCCCTGCATTCGGCGCAACAGCTTGGTCAGAACGCCTCTCCGCGTGACGGGTTCGGTTGGGGGCTACGCTTGGGCGGCGCTGGTGCCACTTTCTTCAGCGCGTCCAGGACCAGAGGATCCTTGGGATAGTGAGCGCGCAATTCGTCGGTTACCGTCTTAAGTACGGACTTGTCATCCTCGACCGAGAGGCGCGCCAACAGCAGGTCCCGGGCCTTCTCGCCGCCGAAATCGCCCAGCGCACGCGATGCCCGGTTACGCACCTCCTTGTCGACGTCGGCGGCGCACTTTCCCAACAACGTCAGCGCCTTCTCTTGGCGGATAGAGCCCAAGGAACTGGCTACGCTCTGCCGCACTCCGGCGTCCCCGTCGCCGACCAAGGTTTCCAAGTGGGCCAGGCATCTGTCCGCCAAGGGTTTCTCGGCCCCTAAGACCGCCAGCGCGGAGACGGCGCTGCTGCGCACCATGGGGCTGGGGTCGGCCACGTGCTTCGCCACCAGCTCCAAGGCCTTCTCCCCGCCGACGGTGCGTACGGCATGGACTGCGCCGCGGCGGGCCTTGGGGTCCGGATCTTCGGCTAGCTGCGCCACCAGCGCCAGGGCCCGCTCGCTGCGGTCCAGGCATAGCGCATAGGCAGCGTCGTTGCGAACCTTGGCGTCTTTTTCCTTGGCCAGCTTCTCCAGCAGCGCGAAGGACTTATCGGTCCTCAAGTAACCGAGGGAGATGATGACGTCGGCTTCGTTGCGCTTATCGACACCGGCCAGCAACTTCTCCAGTAGGGGCAGGACCTTGTCGCTCAACTCCCCACCTTCTCCTCCGATGCGGCCTAACGCCCTGGCCAGGGCGCCATCGAGGAATCTCCTGTTGTACGGGCCTGTCTGAACCTTTGTCAGGATATCCAGGCATCTCTGTGCGTACGCCTTTTCCTTACCCAGACGGCCCAAGGACTTGACGGCTGCCTCTACTACCGTATCCTCCTTGTCGGCTGCAGCCTTCTCCAGCAACGCCAACGATCTGTCGTCATTCACGTCGCCCAAAGCTGTGGCAATATGCCTGCGATATCCGATGCCCACTTTCCTTTGGTACTCGCGTTCCGCCAGCGTCCACGCCTCCGGGGCTATGATCAGCACCGCTGCCCAATTGAGCACAGACAGCTCTTCCACGGCGGCAAGCTCGACCTTGAGGTCCTTGGTGCCAGAGGCCATCGCCACCACTGGCGGGATCACCCTGGTGTCTGATAAGAGGTGGGCTGTGTTCACGTCGTCGATGCCCAATCCCGCTTTGAACTTGGCAACTTCCTCGTTCTTCGCCCCCCTCTGGAATATGGCGTAGTGGTCACCCTCGGCCCAGACCACTTTGAGGCCAACGGTCGCGGCCGATGCCTCGACCAACTGCCGCGCATCCACGGGCCGGAACCGCATGTCCTCCGGGATGCGCGGGCTCGACGAGCCCCACTCCCCCCAGTCCCCCAACATGAGCACACGGATTCCTATCCTGGGAAGCAGGTCGGAGAAGACGTCCGGGGCATACTCCGTGCGCACCGTAACTGTGCCCTTCGGGTCGGCCTTCGGCTGGGCCTCAGCCGGCCGCGCCAATTTGGGCACCGCGGCCAGGAGCAGTCCAACGATTCCGGCAGACATCAACATCGAGGCTCTCTTCCCAACCATGTCCACCGCCTCCTTCGTGAGATCTCCGGCGCGCGTCTGCCGGTCGACCGCCGACTACTTGCCTTTGAACTCGGCCCGGATTACCTCCACGGGGATGGCGAAACTGACGTTCTCCAGCCTGGCCTTGAGCGTGACCAACCCCACCACGTGGCCCTTGTCGTTGAGCAGCGGGCCGCCGGAGTTGCCGGGGTTGACGGCCGCGGTGTGCTGCAGGTAGGTCTGCTCATCGAGCTTCCGGGCCGGCGCACTAACTATTCCTTCGGAGATGCTCTGCTCCAGGATCTTGTCGCCCAGGCCAGGGCTGCCGATGGCGAAGACCTTGGTGCCCGCCGCCGGGGTCTCGCTGGCGACCGGCAGGGGATCGAGGGGATCCGAGCCGGCGGCCAGCCGGAGGACGGCGAGGTCCGCGTCGCGGGACTTGAACAGCACCTTGGCGCGCATCTCCGGCAGCTTCACCGGTCGCCCCTTGCGGACCACGAACGGGACCACCGTGACTTCCTCACTGTTCCCGACCACGTGAGCATTGGTCAGGATGTGCTGGCCCGAGCCCACGCAGAAGCCCGAGCCGTTGCCCTGGGCGGTGGTGATCAGCACCACCGATTCGGCCGCCTGGCCGTACAAGTCGGCGGCGGCCAGCGCCTTGGCGTTGGGGTCGGCCTTGGGCAGCTCCGGCAGCCCGGAGGCAGTTGCCGGCGTCCCGGTGCCTGGTCCGCTGCCCGCCGTGGCCAGCGCCCGGAGGGCTTTGGCCTCCTCGGCCAGGGCCGGGCTCTTCTCGAGCAGGGGCATGACCTCCTCCCGGGCTGCCGGATCGGCCACGTCGGCCTGCAGCGAGAGAGCCAGGCAGTACAGCGCGGCGCCGGCATCGTTTTTCTTCTTGTAGAGCTGGGCGAGGCTGCCCAGGGCCAGCGGAGTCAGGTCAGAGCGGCCGGCATCGGCGCGGACCACCTGGACCAGGACCGGCTCGGCCTCCTCGCCCTGGCCGCTCCGGCTCAGTCCCTCGGCCAGGTAGAAGTTCAGCGGCGGGCTGGCCTTGTCCTTCTCCAGCGCCTTGCGGAGCTTGTAGATGGCCAGCCCGGCGCCGTCCGGCTCGGTGAAGTCCTTGCGGACCGCCGCGACCACGCTGTTCACCTCGGGGTCCTTCACGTAGGGAGCGTAGCCGGTCCAGTGGGCCGGCTTGGCGGTGCGGACGGCGCGCAGCGCGGCGGCCAGCGCGGCGCGCACCGCCGCGTCGGTGCGCTGGACCTGGAACTCGGCGAAGCCGGGCAACGTTTCGAACTTCGCCAATGTCGGGCCGCTGCGGGCGACGAAGACCGGCCGCGACAACGACTTCACCCAGTTCCCGGCCGCGGCCTGCTCCTCGGCAGTCAGTGGGTTGCGGTAGGCCGTGACCCCGGCGCCGACTCGGGCAAGGAAGAGCCACGCCCCATCACCACTCCAGGCCGCCGGGCCCAGGAATTGGCCCTTGAGCTTCACCGACGACTTGGGGTCGGTGATGTGGAAGACGTAGGCGTCGTTCTCGGTGAAGGCCACCAGCTGACCAGTGACCGGGTTGAAGCTGACTCCACGAGGATACGCCCCCGTGTGGTAGTAGCCAATCTGCTTCTCGAAGTCTCCTCCGGCGAACACGGCCACTCCGTAGCCGCCGCCGCCGGCGCCGCCCGGTGGTCGCCAGCCGCCGCCGCCGGCCGCGGACACCCAGCGCCCGTCGGGACTCACCCCCAGTTGGAGGCCGTTGGTGGCGGCGTTGCCGCGCAGGTCGGAGATCACCAGCTTGTCGCCAACCACCACCGCGCGCCAGAGCAGCGTCTGGTTCCAGAGGAATATCGGTTCGCCGTCGCCCCCCAGGGTCCACCTGCTTTCTCTGTTACGGTCTTCTTTGTAGTAACCGTACAGGAAGCTGCCGCCGGTGTCTGCCGCCACCGCCCAAGCGGCCAGGTCGGTGTCGAAGGACTTGCCGCTGGACAGGTTCAAACCCCGGACGCGCTTCTCGGCGACGCAGAAGGCCACGCCCAGGCGAGGGAAGACGGCCAGCGAAGTCGGAGTGCCCTGGAGCGGCCAGCGCTGATGGACCTTACCGGTGGTCGGCTCGGTCCGGCAGAGCTCCGGCGGGGCCCCACAGGCCAGGAACAAGCTGCCCTCGGCCAAAGCGGCGGCATGGATCGCTCCGGGGGCTTCCCGTGCCGTGACCGGCAACTTGGCCTCAGTGCCGATCACAAAATAGCTCTTCTCGCCGCGGGGCACGGCCAACACGTACTGGCCCTGTGGATCAGGGAGAAGCCAAGCGATGGTTGCGGCGAGAGCTCCTCCCAAGGGCTCCTCGGAAGGCTCGCCCGGTGCCTGGCGTGCGGCCGGAGGCTTATCTTCGCTTGGGAAGTGCAGGATGTGGGCTGCCTCCTGCCCTTCGGCGGCCTTGGCCGCTTCCTGAGCCACCTGCCAGGGGACGGTGCCGGGCACGTCAGCCTCGGCATTACGCAGGGCTGCACGGGCAGCCAAACCGTGCCGGCGCTCCAGCAGACTCAGCCCCAGGTTGTACCAGGCCTTGCCGCGCAGGCCCATTTCGTTGGCGTTGTCCTCGAGGATGGCGCGGGTGTACCACGGCGCGGCCTCCTCCAGGCGCTTTAGGCGGCAGAGGATCAACGCCAGATTGACTTCGGCCTCCACCTTGAACTTGTTGGTCACGCCGGCTTTGTCTCCCAGCGCGATGCACTGCTTGTAGCTTTCCAGGCCCGGGTCAACCCGGCCGAGGCGGATCTGAAGCTCGGCTTTGAAGTAGTGGGCTGCGGGACAATTCGGATCGGCCTTGATGGCCTCTTCGATGATCGGTTCGGCTTCCTTGTTGCGTTCTTCGATCAGAAGCCTGTGCGCTTGGCCGAGCAACTGCGCGGCCTGGAGGTTGTCGGTGCCGTAGCGGCTGCGCAGGTCCTCGCCGGCGCAGGCTCTCGGTGCGGGCAGCCCCAGCGAGAGGGCCAGCGCCCCGGCGGCCGCGATCGTCAACGCGGCGCGGACGAGACCCGGACAACCGAGCGAAGTTGACGGCGGCATATGGTCGCTCCTGCGGCTCCGGCTACCAGGGCCAACCCAGGCGACAGGCTGAACGGCAAGCTGGATTATATCCAGCGCAAGCGCCGGCGATCAAGGGCGATTTCGACATGGCCGCCGCCAAGTCCCCCCCTTTCCGTAGATGGGCCAGACGACCAACCTGCCCTGGTGCCTCCTCGCCTCGTGCCTTCCTCAACATCCCCACTGTCACCGATATACTCGCCAACCCCAAAGCGCCACTTTGCGTGCCTTGAGGTTATGTATTGCGAGTGTCACCCCCCCACCCCGCCGCTCAGCCCGACTACAGCTCCGCCTTGTTGATCGCCCGGGCGCCCAGCCACATGGGCAGCACGGCGGTCAGGACTGCGAAGAGGATGGCCAGGGCCCCGCCGATGAGCAGCGGGTGGCTCATGGTCTTGAGGCCCTCGGTCGCCCCCAGGCTGGCCTGGCGGCAGAAGAAGCCCATGCCCCCGACCATCGCGCCCACGAAGCCAACCGAGAGGATCAGGCAGAGCGTGCCGCCGAAGCCGGAGACGATCTTGGAGGGCGTCTCCTCCCGGAAGTTGGGGAAGAGCGCGCCCATGCCCACGGCGATGCCGGGCAGCCCCAGGCACATGGCCAGCGCGGTGAGCACGTGCATCCAGGCCATCTTGGGGACCGAGCCGAGCATCCGGCTGGACAGCGCCACGAGCGGCACCAGCAGCAGGAAGGAGCCGAGCAGCGCGAAGAGGTACTTGCCCCACAGGATCCGGCTGCGGGCCACCGGCAGGAGGCCGAGGACCCAGAAGCGCCGGCCCTCCACCGAGATCAGCGGGAACACGAAGCGGGTGGTGAGCGTCGCCAGGGTCAGCCCGGCGGCGGCCAGGTTGGTGAAGGCCACGAAGTTGGCCCAGCGCTCCGAGCCCTTGAGCTGGTCCACGATGATCTTCTGGTAGCCGAGGTTCCGGAGGTTGGCCACGTAGAGGAAGAGCAGCCCGAAGAAGATCACCACCTGGGACCACTGGACGGGGTCGCGCAGGAAGGTGCGGATGTCCTTGACCACCAGCCGGGCGGTGAAGGGCGCGAAGCCCGACGCCTTCCGCCCCGCCCAGTCCAGGAACCCGCCCTGGCGGTAGATCCGGCGGGTGGAGGTGCCCATGGCCCGGCTGTAGCTCGAGGCGTAGAGCTTCTCGGCGACGTACTCGGCCAGCAGCCACAGGAAGAGCGCGGTGGAGGCCAGCAGCCCGCCGTGGAAGGCCACCATCGGCCAGTTCTGCTCGGCGGCGGCCATGATGCCCTCGCTGACCCACCAGCTTGGGAACCAGGTGCTCTGGCTGAAGCTCAGGCTCTTGAAGATGTCGGCCACCAGGACCTCGTCGATGGCCGCCGCGTCGCGGTACTTGGCCAGCCCCGAGCGGATGAACAGGACCACGCCGGCCGCCACCAGCAGGGCGAAGCCCAGCCCCATGACCTTGCCGCGGTTGCGCGGGAAGTAGCGGGTCAGCAGCATGCCCAGCAGCGAGCCGGCCGAGGCCGGGATGAAGACGAAGGGCAGCATCAGCCCGAAGGCCGCCGGATAGAAGGCCGACGACATCCGCCCCGCCCCGCCGTAGAGGCCGTAGGCCACGGTCAGCGGCCCGCCCAGCACCAGGAAGGCCCAGGAGCTGAAGAGCAGGGACTCGCCGGTCTTGTAGCTGAAGAGGGTGTGGTGGGCCAGCGGCATGGACATCAGCATGCGCGTCTCGCCCGAGCGGAAGAGCGCCCCGAACGAGATGATGGCGTTCGAGAAGGTCAGCATCAGCAGCATGGTCATGAAGTAGACCGAGAACAGGTAGCCGGCCAGCTGCGCCTGGAAGTCGGGATAGCCGCGCAGGAAGATGAAGGCCTGGGAGATGGCGTAGAACAGCGAGGCCACCAGCCCGGCGCCGAAGATCATGACCACCGCGAACTTGAAGAACCCGCCCTCGCGCAGTCCGACCACGGTGTGAGCCAGCATGCGCAGGCGGACGGCGATGAGCTTGAACACTGCGGGCGGTCCCTCCGGCCGGGTGGGGATTCTAAGGCCGGCCCGCGGCGGGGTCAAGACGCGCGGCGGTTGCGCCGCCCGCCGGGCGGCATATCATATGGCCCCCGGGAAAGCTTCGGGCGCTGGTGCCGCCGGCCATGTCGGCCGGTCGGAGCCGCCCGATCACATCCGATCGAGGAGAGCGAGTTCCATGAGGAAGTTCCTGGCAGTTGTGACCGGGGCAGTGCTGGCCGCGGCCGTGGCCGCGGCGCCGGCCGGCGAACCGGCCTCCCCGGCCGCCCCGGTTGCCCCGGAGGGCAAGGCCGCCGACAAGCCCGCCGCCGGCCCGCAGGTGGTCAGGGTCGGCGTCTACGTGCTGAGCATGGGCAAGCTGGACGTGACCACCGGCTCGTTCACCATCGACTACTACCTGACGCTGCGCTCCGAGCAGCCCATCGCCGAGAACAGCTTCGAGTTCATGAACGGGCGCGCGGGCGTCGAGAAGATCACCGACGAGAAGGACGCCGAGACGGGGCTGCACGTCAAGGTCTACCGCGTGCTCGCCAACCTCTCGAGCCCCATCGACTTCCGCCAGTTCCCCTTCGACGGGCAGAGGCTCCAGGTCATCATGGAGGACAAGGCCAAGCCGGCATCCGAGCTGGTCTACGCGGTCGACCCGGAGAAGTCGGGCTTCGACCCCTCGGTGACCTTCCCGGGCTGGAAGATGCACGGCTGGAGCCCGTCCGTCGCGGTGCACGACTACGGCAGCTTCGACAAGCCCTATTCCCAGTACGTCTTCAGCGTGGGCATCGAGCGCATCCGGATGAACTCGTTCCTCAAGACCTTCCTGCCGGTGCTCTTCCTGATGCTGATCATGATCTCGAGCTTCATCCTCAACCCCGAGCAGATCGTCACCCGCCTGGCGACCATCAGCTCGTCGCTGGTGGCCTCGGCCATGTTCCACATCTCCATTGCCAGCCAGATCCCGCCGGTGGGCTACCTGACCTTCGCCGACAAATTCATGATGCTGACCTACTTCATCCTGCTGGTCAGCTTCTTCCTGAACATCGGCATCTTCGTGCTCCAGGGCCGGGAGAAGAAGGAGCCGGCCCAGCGCCTGCACCGCCTGTCGGAGAAGCTGGTCTTCGTGGGCGTGCCCGTGCTCTACGGGGCGCTGTTCCTCTTCCTGGGCTGATCCGGGCGGGGCGGACGGTCTTCGACAACCAGGCGCTCAGCCGGAGGAACGCAAGGCGGCATAGTCCGCACCGAAGCTCAGCTGAGCGGCCGCAAAGAGGCGCAGAAGGCGCAAGGGGCAAGAGCAGGCTGGAAGCGGCGGAGGGCAGACCGGGTCGTTCCCCAATAGTCTGCAGCCTGCAGTCTGCGGCCTTCAGCCTACGGCCGGTTACTTCTGCGCTTCTTGCGCCTCTTTGCGGCTGGCCTATTTCCGGGTCTTCCCCGGCACCGGCACCACGTGCGGGCGGCCGGTGGCGGGGCTGGGGATGACCATGGCGCTGGCGCCCCAGTGGGTCCGCAGCAGCTCGGCGGTGAGCACTTTCTCGGGGCGGTCGTCGGCGACCAGCCGGCCGCCGGCCAGGACCGCCAGGCGCGACGCGTAGTCGGCGGCCACGGAAAGGTCGTGTCCGGCCACCAGCACGGCCAGGCCCTTGCCGGCGGCGAGGCCCGCGAGCAGGTCGAAGAAGGCGATCTCGTGGGTCAGGTCCAGGTGGCTGGCCGGCTCGTCGAGGATCAGCAGCTTCGGTTCCTGGGCCAGGGCCATGGCCAGGAAGGCGCGCTGGCGCTCGCCGCCGGAGATGCCGTCGATGGTCCGCGCGGAGAGCCCCTCGACCCCGGTCGCGCGCATGGCCGAGCGGGCCACCTCGTAGTCGCGCTCCGACTCCACCGCCAGCCGGCCGAGGTGCGGCGCGCGGCCCAGCAGCACCACCTCCTCCACCGTGAAGGAGAAGTCGGCGGCGAGCTCCTGCCCGACGAAGGCGATCCGCCGGGCGATCTCCCGCGGCGCGAAGCCGGACAGCGGGCGGCCCTCCAGCTCCACCGAGCCGGATTGCGGGGAGAGCACCCCGGAGAGCGATTTCAGGAGCGTGGTCTTGCCCGCGCCGTTGGGGCCGACCAGCGCCACGAGCTCTCCGGGCGAGAGCGACAGGCTCACCCCGGAAAGCACGTCGCGCGGCCCTTCGCCGGCCCCTCCGGGGTAGGCGAAGCGCAGGTCGCGGGCGGAGAGCAGTTCAGCCACGGCTACCCCCAGAACACCTTCCGCTGCCTCCTGAGCAGCCACAGGAAGAACGGCCCGCCGGTGAAGGCCGTGACCACACCGACCGGAATCTCCCTGCCGGGCAGCGCCGTGCGGCTGACCAGCTCGACGATCACCAGGAACGCGGCCCCGGTCAGCGCGGCGCAGGGCACCAGCCGGCGGTGGCCCGGTCCGATCAGCAGGCGCACCAGGTGCGGCACCACCAGCCCGACGAAGCCGATCAGCCCGCTGGCCGCCACCGCCGCGCCGGTCAGCAGGCTGCCCAGGGCGAAGAAGACGGTCTTGGCCCGCTCGGGAGAGAGGCCCAGGTGCTCGGCCTGCTCCTCGCCCATGGCCAGCAGGTCCAGGTCGCGGGAGAGCATCCAGGCCCCGGCCGTGCCCAGGACCATGCAGGTCCACACGGCGGTCACCAGCCGCGGCTCGCCGGCCTGCAGCGAGCCCATCAGCCACCACATCACGTCGTGCAGCCGCCCGCCGGCCTGCTGCGAGACCAGGAAGAGCAGGAAGGCCCCCAGGAGGTAGCCGACCACCACTCCGCAGAGCAGCAGGGTCATGCGCGGCAGCCGCCCGCCGACCATGGCCAGGTGATAGACGAGCAGGGTCGCGACCATGGTGCCGGCGAAGGCCGCCCCGGCCACCGCCCAGGTCCCGAGGGCGAACATGATGGCCGGCGCCGCGCCCAGCCCGGCGCCGCTGGAGGCTCCCAGGATGTAGGGGTCGGCCAGCGGGTTGCGGAGGATGGCCTGGAAGAGCACGCCGGCCACCGAGAGCGCCGCGCCCACCGCCGCGGCCAGCAGCACCCGCGGGATGCGCGTCTCCAGGATGTTCCGGCCGGAGTCCCCGAAGAGCTCCGACGGCGACAGGCGCTCCGGGCCGAGCAGGATTCCGGCCGCGGCCGCGGCCAGCAGCGCCGGCGGGGCCACGAGCAGCAGGAGGTCGCCCCGGCGCTTCATCGCGGGGCTCCGCCCGGCCGGGCCCCGGCCTCGGCGCGGACCCGGGCCAGCCGCGCGCGCAGCTCGTCGAGCCCCTTGATCAGCCGGGGCCCGGGGCGGAGCAGGCAGTCGGGGTCCAGGTCCGACCAGACCCGGCCGTCGCGCACGGCGCGGACCCCGCCCCAGCCGGGACGGACGGCCAGCGCCCGGGCGGCGGCGGCACCCTCCTCGCCCATCTGGGTGACGACGATCACCTGGGGGTCGCGGCGGATCACCGTCTCGACCGTCGGCGTGAAGTAGCCCCGGCCCAGGTCGGAGGCCACGTTGCGCCCGCCGGCCGCGCGGATCAGCTCGTCGACGAAGGTGTCGCCGCCGACCGTGCCGAGCGGGTCGCTCTGGGTGACCAGGAAGACCGTGGGACGGCCGTCCTCCGTTCCGACCGGCCGCAGCGCGCCGGCGGCGAAGGCCAGGCGCATCTCGCCGGCCAGCCTCCGCCCGGCGTCGTCGGCGCCGACCAGGCGCCCGAGCTCCGCGAAGCCCTCGGCGATGTTGGCCGCGGTGTCGTCGGGGGCGTAGTAGACGCGGACCCCGGAGCGCTCCACCTCGGCCAGGAACCGCTGCATGCCCCGGCCGCTGACCACCACCAGGTCGGGCCTGGCGGCCAGGATGGCCTCGGTGGCCGGCGTGCCGTAGTCGCCCATCTTGGGCAGGGCCTTGGCCTCCGGCGGGTAGTCGCACCAGGTGCTCACCCCGACGACGCGGTCTCCGACCCCCAGGGCGAAGAGGGTCTCGGTGGTCGAGGGGGACAGCGAGACGATGCGCCCGGCCGGCCGCGGCTCCTGCGGCCCGGCCCGGCGGCCGCGCGAGAGGTAGCCGGGCAGCAGGAGCGCGGCGATCAGCCCGAAGAGCGCCACCAGGAAGGCCGGCGCCGAGGCCAGCCGCGAGTTCCGCTCGGGCTCCCGCTCCGCGCCGGCGCCGGAGCCGCGGCCGACGGGCTCACCGGCGCTCATCCGCGTCCACTTCCTGTTCCCGGTCTTCCGCGGCCGTCCCGGGCGTCCAGCGGTCCGGCGGCCTGAGCTGCCAGGCGGTCAGCTCCCGGACCAGCCAGGGGCGGCCGCCGCGCGGGCCCCAGGAGTAGCGCACCCAGCCCACGCCGGGGGCGAACCAGTGGCGCATCTCCGACCGGCTGCCGGGCTGCTCCATGAGCACCGCCGCGCAGTTCCGGAAGGTCCCGGCCGGGACGGTCACCGTCTCCCGTCCGGTCACCTGGCACCATACGCGTTCGCCAGCGGGGGTGACCGTCCACCAGCCGGCGCCGGTGAAGGGCGGCAGCCAGAGCAGGTAGATGCGGCTGCCCTCCTGCTGCACGGAGACGATCCCGTCCTCCTTGCTCCACAGGCAGGCGAGGCGCCCGTCGACCCCCTCCCAGGACTGCTCCGACCTGCGGCCGGTCAGCTCCAGCCGGACCGCGGCGGTCCGCCCGTCGTCGTAGGTCAGCCGGTAGTCCCAGCGATTGCCGACGGCCATCGGCAGATAGTCGGGCTCGGGGCGGCATCCGGCCGCGCCCGGCGCCAGGAGGGCGGACAGGAGCAGGACCGGGGTCAGTGCCAGCCGGCCGGATCCGCGCATCACTGCTTCTGAGGGGCGGCCTGGGCACCCGGCGCGGCCTCGGCCTCGTTGGACCACTCCGACTTGCCGGCCAGGTTGGAGGCCCGCACCCGGTACCAGACCCTCTGGCCGGCCACGCCCGGCGAATCCCGGCGGGTCGTGCCGTTGGCGTCGGCCGAGGCCGCGAAGCTCCAGCGCTTCTCGCCCTGGCCGGCGAAGATGAAGTTGATGGCGTAGTTGCCGGTCTTCTCGTCGTTGAGCGGCAGGACGAGCTTGTCGTTGGCGGCGGTGACGGGCATCTTGTAGAGGGAGACGGTGCTGCCCCTGCCGGTCTCGGCGCTGAGCCCGGAATCGGACCAGCCCTTGCCCAGCCAGCCGGTCTTCTCCTTGTCGGACACGGTCACGTAGACGGTGCACGGCCCGGAGACCGCCACGGTGTAACGGGTCTTCTCGTGGAGCACGCCGTGGTCCTTGACGGACGGGGTCAGCATGGCCCGGCCGGCGAGCTCCGGAGGGACCTTCCGCCACACTCCCTGGCTGGGGCCCTCCAGAAAGCGCGCCACGCCGGGCTGGAAGCCCGTGATGGCCGGGGCCTGGCTGGCGCCCTTCCAGTCCCGCGGCTGGACCACCAGGGTGTCGATCAGCCCCACGCAGCGCTCGATCTCGAAGCCGGTCTCGTTGTCGGAGTTGTCCTTCCAGGTGAGCACCGCCTCGGTGGCCGAGATCATCTCGGCCTTGAGGGCGGAGGGCGCCGCGGGGGCTCCGGCCTTGGGTGGAGCCGGTTTCGGCTCGGGCTTGGGCTCGGTGCCGGGCTCCGGTTTTGGCTCGGGTTTCGGCTCCGGCTTGGGCTCCGGCTTGGGTTCGGGAGTCGGCTCGGGCTTGGGTTCCGGCTTGGGCTCCGGCGTCGGCTCGGGTTTCGGCTGCGGCTTGGGCTCGGGAGCCGGCTCCGGCTTGGGCTCTGGTTTCGGCTCGGGCTTGGGTTCCGGCTTGGGCTCGGTTCCGGGCTCCGCCGCCGGGAAAGTGACCTCGACGATGTTCGAGTAGCCCAGGGGCTTCCCGTCGCGGGAGATCCTCACCCGGTAGAAGGCCACCTTGCCGGGCTTGACGCCGGAGTCCTTGAAGACCCCGTCGGCGCCCAGCCCGTGGTAGTATCCCCACGCCCCGACCTCCTCGCGGCGTTCGACGACGTAGACCGCACCATCCAGCCGCCGGCCCTTCCAGGCGAACTCCGCGACGGCCGGGGTGACGCCGGTCAGCGAGAACTTGCCGAGGACGCCGTCCTCGGGCGCGGGGCCGGGCTGGAGACCGGGCTGAGGAATGGGCGTCGGCGCCGGACCAGACGGCGGCAGGACGGGGGGCGGCGTGGGCGCCGGGGCGGGCGGAGTTACCGCCGAGCGCCCGCTGCTCTCGTCGAGGTACATGGCGCCGTAGTAGCCGCCCAGTCCGAAGAGGCCGAAGAGCAGAACGCCCAGCAGGATGACCGGCAGCCAGCCGGACGTGGCGCGCTTCTCGGCCGGGGCCGCCTCGGTACGTTCAGGTTCCGGCCGGGCGGGTGACGGTGGGGGCGCCGCCGCGGTCGGCTTCCTGGTCAGCAGTTTCGTGGAAGGAGGAGTGCGCGGCTGCGCGCCGGTGCCCGCCGGCGTGGGGCGCGGGGCCGGCGCGCGGGTGGGCGCCGGAGCCGGTCTGGCCGGGATCTCCGGAACGGAGCCCTTGCCCGGGGTTCGCCTGGGCAGCGCCGGGCTGCCGCCCGGCGTGACGCCCCTGCGCAGCGGCGACACCTGCCCGGGGGTGACCGGCCGGGCGGGAACGCTCCCGCCGGGGGTCATGGGCCGCGCCGGCACGCCCAGGCCGGGCGTCGCCCGCTTGGGCGGGCTGGCCGGCACTCCGGGGGAGGCGGCAGCCCGGGGGCCGGAGGCCCCGGTCTTGGATTTCAGGCACTTGGGACAGAAGAAGTGACCGTCGACTTCCGCGGCGCGGCCGGCGGAGAAATCCTCCTGCTCGATCCGGCGCATGCACCCGTCGCAGAAGCGCAGTTCCATCCGTGCAAAACCCCGATCCGGCTACCCGGCGGCTACCGGATGATTCCACTCCGCAAGCTTCTTGGGGACCGGCCGTTTCTGCAGCCGGACGAAGACCGGCAGGCCCTCCGGGCCGAGGTTGATGGGCGCCTCGCCGCGGAGCAGCGGACGGGCGTATTCCTTCATCGCCTCGCTGATGCCGTTGCCGGAGGAGCCGAGGAACTCGGGAGGCAGGAGATGTTCGCCGGCGGCGACGTCGGACAGCCGGGCCGTCCCGGTCGAGCAGCGGTAGACCGGGCCGGGCTCGCGCACCAGCGTGATCATCACCCCGCTCTGGCCGCGGGCGGCCTTGCGCACCGCCGCCAGTCCGGCCTCTGCGGCCTCGCTGACGTCGGCCAGCGAGGCGAAGTGCATGGCCGCCCGTTGGGCGGTGGTGCCCCGCACCGCCCGGCAGCGGACGCCGACCTCGCGCTGGATGAGGTCGCGGAGGAAGTCGGCCGTGCCGGACTCGGCCAGGCGCTCGCCCCGTGCGTCGCGCAGGCCCTCGGCCGCGGCGACGAAGCAGCGGCCGTGGAGCCGGAGGCACTCCCGGACGTCGCTGGTCACCGTATCGAGGGAGACCAGGCGCTCCGGAACGTAGATCAGGTGCGGGGCGTCCTCGGGGGAGCGCCGGGCCAGCCCGGTGGCGGCGGCCAGCCATCCGGAGGAGCGGCCGGTGATCTCCCGCACCGTGCAGGGCGTGTGGTTGCGGAGCGCTTCGGTGTCGCGGCCGGCCTCCATGACCCGGGTGGCCACCAGCTTGGCGGCCGAGGCGAAGCCCGGACAGTGATCGGTGCAGGCCAGGCTGTTGTCGGAGGCGGCGGGAATGCCCAGGACGCGGAGCTCGTGTCCGCGCGCGGAGGCCGCGGCGCCGATCCGGTCCGCGGCGGCCATCGCCTCCCGCCCGCCGGCCAAGAACAGGAAACGCACGTTGTGTGCGGCGAGCACCTCCTGGATGCGCTCCAGGTCGACGGCGGACTCGACCTGGTGACGGCAGGAGCCCAGCGCCGCCGAGGGCGTGCGCTTGAGGTTCTCGATGTCCTCGGCGCGCTCCTTGCGCAGGTCGAAGAGGTCCTCCTGCAGCACGCCCAGAAGCCCTCCGTGGGCGGCCAGCAGCCGGTCGATGCAGTCGGTCTTGGCCGCCTCCTGCACCGCGGCCGCCACGGAGGCGTTGATCACCGCCGTGGGCACGCCCGACTGCACGAAAAGCGCGCTGCCTCTGAAGGAATCCGCCATGATGATCCGTGGCCTCCCGATGTCAGCCCGGCGGAGCCCCGGTCGGTCGCCGGGGGAGTGTCCCATAGATTCGCCGCCCGGGGTCAAAATGCAAGCTCCGGAAGCGCGGGGCCGGTTGCACTCCGCCGGGGGGCGCCTATAATTTGCGGCGTGACGGGCGGGCCCGGTGGCCCGTCCCTGTCCTGGGATGCATAGCGGGGCGCGGCCGGGGCTCGGCCGCCTTTGGACCGGGAGGTGCGGCGTGGACTGGAAGCGGATTGCGGTGATCTCGGCGGCGGTGCTGGTGGCGGGCTTCTGCGGGGCCATGATCGGCGGCTCCGACCGCGGCGGCGCGGCGCTGGCCGGCGGCGGCGGCAACGACAAGCTCATCGCGGTGACCACCGACGGCCAGGGCATGGAGAGCAACCGGCTGATCCTGGTCAACACCACCAAGCAGAAGATCCTGGTCTACAAGCTGACCGGCAACGACATGGGGCTGGTGGTCGTGCGCGGCTACGACTACGACCAGGAGCTGCAGTTCACCAGGCCGGGCGCCCCGGGCAACGGCTACGACTACGAGACCATCAAGAAGCTGGTCGAGGAAGACCGCAAGGCCAAGGCCGCCGCGGGCATCCAGTAACTCCTCGCCGCGCGATTCGAAGGCAGTTAGCGCAGCGGCCGCGAGCGCGGGCAGCCCCCGCGTCCGCGGCCGCCGCTTCTTTCAGGAGGGTTCCGCCATGGGCAGACGTCCGGGCATCCTGGGGCTGAGCGCGCTCGCCGGCCTGGCGCTGGCCTGGGCCCTGGCCGCCGAACCGGCCGCCCCCGTCCCCTCCCCCGCTCCCGCGGCGGGCTCCGGACCGGTCCTCAAGACCAGGTTCGGCGAGGTCGCCGTCTTCCCAGCCGACAACCCCTGGAACCAGGACGTCTCCAAGCTGCCGGTGCATCCCAACTCGGCGGACTACATCAAGTCGATCGGCGAGACCAAGCCGCTCCACCCGGACTTCGGCACGGTCTACAACGGCGCGCCCAACGGCATCCCCTACGTGGCGGTCGGGCCCGGGCAAGCCCGGGTGCCGGTGACCTTCGAGTACGCCGACGAGAGCGACAAGGGGCCGTACCCGATCCCGCCGGACGCGCCCATCGAGGGCGGGCCGAAGGCCGACGGCGACCGGCACGTCCTGGTGATCGACGTTCCGGGCAAGAAGCTCTACGAGCTCTTCAGCGCCCGCCCCGACGGCGCCGGCTGGAAGGCCGGCTCCGGCGCGATCTTCGACCTGACCTCCAACAAGCTCCGCCCGGCCGGCTGGACCTCGGCCGACGCCGCCGGGCTGCCCGTCTTCCCGGGTCTGACGCGCTACGAGGAGGTCGTCGAGCAGAAGGAAGTCCGCCACGCGCTGCGCTTCACGGTCAAGCGCACCCAGCGCGGCTACATCAGTCCGGCCACCCACTGGGCCTCCAAGTCCAAGGATCGCAAGCTGCCGCCCATGGGCCTGCGCGTGCGCCTGAAGGCCGACTACGACACGACCAAGTTCCCGCCCTCGGCCCGGACCATCCTCGAGGGGCTCAAGAAGTACGGGATGCTGCTGGCCGACAACGGCGGCGACTGGTTCATCTCCGGCGCGCCCCACGAGAAGTGGAGCGACGACGAGCTCAACACCCTGAAGCGCGTCAAGGGCTCGGACCTCGAGGCGGTGGATACGGGGAAGCTGGTCACGGAGTGACGCTGGAATCGCCGCTGGGGCAGCTATAATCCCCCCGACCCAAGGGCGGGTGTTTCCAAGGAATCCCCATGCTCCACCTGGTCAAGCACGTCGAGAAGTGGTTCTGGGCCTTCTGCGTCGGCGCGGTGCTGGTCGGCCTGCTCTTGCCCCCGGCCAAGCTGCTGGTCTGGTATCCCTGGACCGCCGACGTCCACGACCCCAACAACCTGCCGCTCTTCAAGTACGGCTGGACCACCAAGGTGTTCCTGGGCGGGATCCTGTTCTTCACCGGGCTCAAGATCGACTTCCGCACCGCCTTCCGGGAGCTTTCCCGGCCGTGGTTCCTGCTCTACGTCTCGGTCATGGTCATGGTGGTCCTGCCGCTGGGCCTGTGGGGGCTGGCCAAGTGGCTGCTCCCCGGCTTTGCGCTCGGCATCCTCATCGTGGCGGCCATGCCCGCGGGGTTGGCCGGCAGTTCGCTCACCGACATCTGCAAGGGCAACACGGGGCTGGCGCTGATCGTGACCATGGTCACGAGCGCGGTCTGCCCGTTGGTGACCCCGCTGGTCGTACGGGTCGGGACCGGCGGGGCTGGCGAGGCCGGCTGGTTGCTGATGGGCCAGCAGGCCCTGATGCTGGCCCTGCTGCTCTTCCTGCCGCTGGCCGCCGCCGCGCTGGTGCGCCGCGTCTTCCCTGCGCTGGTCGAGCGCCACCGCGAGGGCCTGACCGGGTTATCAATTCTGTCGCTGTCCCTGCTGATCATCTCTATCATGGCCTCGGTCAGCGACCAGTTCAAGGACCTGGTGCGTCGGGACCCCTGGTCGGCTGTCTGGCTGATCCTCTTCATGGCCTTCTTCTCGGCGAGCATGCACCTGGCCGGCTACTTCCTGGCTCCCTGGCGGCCGGTCCGCGACCGGGCGGCCCTCTCGGTCAACACCGCCTACGTCAACAACGGACTGGGCATGGTCTTCGCCACCACCTTCTTCGCCAACCAGAGCGAGGCGGTGCTGCCGGCCATCTTCCTGGAGATCCCCATGGTCCTGGCCATCCTGCCGCTGCGCGCCTGGGTGGCCCGCGCCACGCGCTCCGATGCGCCGGGCGACGCGGGGCCCGCGGCTCCGCCCCCGGCTGAAGGGCGCTGACCTCCGCCGTCAAGAAAGCCCCCTCCCGGGACGATAAAGTATTGTTAAGCCACGGCCTCAGGGCCGTTGGAAGGTAGTGCGGAGGGAACCCACGATCCCCCGCCTGGAGGTGTCCATGCGTCTGGTGATCGCTCTGCTTCTGGCGGTGACGCCCCTGGCCTCGGCCGGGGAGGTCCCGGCCAAGAAGGCGGCCGCCGCAGCCAACGCCGCCGCGGCGGCTCCGGAGGAGGCTCCCGACCTGGCGCTGCTCAAGGCCCGGCTGCCCTCCGGAGAGTTCGAGTCCCTGGCGGCCAGGACCGGCGAAGCCGACCTGGTCTGCATCGCCGAGCCCATGGAGGTCCGCGAGGACGGCACGGCCGACTGCCGCGTGCGCCAGGTGCTCAAGGGCGAGCTCAAGGAGCAGACCATCCGGGTGCTCTACTCCCGGACCTTCGGCGGAGTCTGGCCCCAGAAGCGGGTCGAGGCCGTGTTCTTCCTGAAGAAGGCGCCGCCGGCCAAGGCCGGGTTCTTCTCCCGGGCGCTGCCCACCTTCCGGTTGACCGCCGATGCCGGCGCGCTGGCCGCGCCCACCGAGAGCCGCCTGGCCGTGGTGCGCCTGGCGGCCAAGGGCCGTCCGGAGCTCCTCGAGGCGCCCAAGGCCGCCCGGGCGGACATGCCCGCGCCCGATTCGCTGGAGGGCATGGCTCTGGATGCGGCCCACGTGGTGCTGGGCACGATCCAGGAGGTCTCGCTGCCCGATCCCAAGTCGCAGTCGGCCGGCAGCTCCGTGGTGCTGGCCTTCCGGGCTGAGCGGAGCTTCAAGGGCGACTGCCAGCCGGGGGTCGTCCACGTCTACGTGCCTGCGGTGCAGGCCGAGGCGGTCGGCGGCGCCCTCAAGCCGCTGGCGCCCAAGGTGGGCGAGGCCGCCCTCTTCTTCCTGCGCGAGAAGAAGGGCGGGGCCTATCGGCTGATCTCCCCCTACCGCGGGTACGTCCCCGGCGAGGCCGGGGCGCTGGCCCCCAAGCTGGGCGCGGCGGCCGCTGCCGAGAAGCGCCTGCGCGACCTGGGCATGATCGGCAACATCGGCGGCCACGACTCGGTCCGGGACACCATCAAGACCTGGATGGATGCCTGGAACACCAAGACCGAGATCGAGGCCCTGGTGGCCTGCTACAGCCGCAGGAGCGCCTGGCGTCAGAAATGGGAGTCGGGTCCCGAGGCCAGGCTGGCCCTGGCCAAGACCATGGCCACCTACCCGGGCACCATCAACGTGCTCTGCGACCGGGTCGACGAGAAGGACAAGACCACCGCCGCCGCGGCGGTGCGCATCCAGGTGATCGTCACCGACCCGGCCAGCCGGACAGACGCCACGGAGGTCCGCTCGGTGGAGATGACCTTCGTCCACGAGAACAGCCAGTGGCTGATCCTGGACGAGGGCAACTAGTGCTGCCTGACCGGCAGCACTGGAGCAGTCGAGCAGGAGAAGAGGTGACCAGGTGAGAACCCCGCGAAGACCGGAATCGGCAGCGGTGGCAGGCGCGGGCCCCGGCTCGACTGCGGTCTCCTGTTCCACTGCTCGCCTGCTCGACTCAGTACAGTCTCCGGTCACTGGCGGCTAGGCTTCCCTCACATGCCCCGCCCGCGCAAGACCAAGGGCCCCGCGCCGGAAGGCCTGCGGCTCGTCGAGCTCGCCGGCAAGGACCCGCGCCGGGTGCTGGGCCTGACCAGCGGCACCAGCGTCGACGGGGTGGACGCCGCCCTGGTGGAGATCGCCGGTTGCGGACGGGGACTGCGCTGGGCGCTGCGCGCCTTCGTGCAGCGGCCCTACCCCGAGGACCTGCGCGCGGACATCTTCGAGCTCTTCGAGACCGGGCAGGCCCGGCTCTCGGCCCTGGTGGAGCTCGAGGCGCGCGTCGGCGCGGAGTTCGCCGAGGCCGGCCTGGCTGCGGTGCGCCGCGCGGGGCTCTCCGCCGGGGAGCTCGATCTGGCCGGCAGCAACGGGCAGACCATCTGGCACTCGCCGCCGAGCGTGGTCGGCCCGGAGCTCGCCGGCACCTGGCAGGCCGGCTCGGCCGCGATCCTGGCCGAGAGGCTGGGCGCCCCGGTGGTCCACGACTTCCGCGCCCGGGACATAGCCGCGGGCGGCGAGGGCGCGCCGCTGGCTCCCTACGTCAACTGGCTGATGCTCACCGACGAGAAGGTCGGCCGCCTGGTGCTGAGCCTCGGAGGCATCGCCAGCCTGACCTACCTGCCGCCGGCGGCGGCGCCCGAGCAGGTCCTGGCCTTCCACGCCGGACCGGCCAGCATGGTGGTCGACGAGGCCGTCCGGGCGCTGACCGGCGGGCGCGAGCACTACGACGCCGGCGGCCGGATGGCGGCGGCCGGGCGGGTATCCCCGGAGCTGCTTCAGGATCTGATGCGCCACCCCTTCTTCCGGCGGCGCCCGCCGCGCTCCACGGGCCGGCACGAGTTCGGCGCGCGCTTCGCGGTCAACGCCCTCGGCAAGGCCCGGCGGCTGGGCCTCTCCGGCGAGGACCTGGTGGCCACGGTGACGGCCCTTTCGGCCCAGGCCATCGGCGACGCCGTCCGGGAGCACGTCCTCCCGGCCGGGCCGGTCGACGAGGTGGTGGTCTCTGGCGGCGGCGCGCACAACGCGGCGCTGGTCGAGATGATCCGCCGGGGGATGCCGCGCGGCGCCTCGGTTCAGCTCTCCAACGAGTTCGGCCTGCCCGTCGATGCCAAGGAGGCGCTGTGCGTGGCGGTCCTGGCCAACGAGACGCTCTGCGGCCACCCCAACAATCTGCCCAGCGCCACCGGGGCCAGGCACCCGGTGATCATGGGGAGCATCGTCCCCTAGGATTTTCCCCGAAACCGCCGGTGACCCTTCCCCGTCCAAGCCGGTGTAATGCCTCCCGGAAGTTCAGCCGAGAGGCGCACCGGGGGAGGGAATCCGGCAATGAGCAGAAAGCAGATGACCACCGAGCTGCGCGCCTGGCGCGATTACCTGCCGGCCGCATTCTGGGGCCTGCTGGTCGTCGGGGCCGCCGTGGCCGTCCCGCTCTGCACCAAGCTGCTGTAGAGTTCCTGCCGGCGACTGCCCGCCCGCAACCCGCAGACCGCAACCGCCCCTATCCCAGGTGTTTCTTCGCCCTTCCCACCAGATAGAGTGAACCCGTAACCAGCACGAGCCCCTTCGCTCCGGCCGCCTCGTCGGCGGCGGCGAAGGCCTCGGCCATGTCCCGCTTGACGACCACCCTGCGGGCGCCGGCCGCCTTGGCCAGCTCCGCGACGATCCGCGGATCGAGCCGCCGCGGGTTGCCGCTCTCGGTGGCCACGGCCAGCGCCGCGCGGGGCGCCAGGACCTGGAGCA
>JAKLDR010000010.1 GCA_022703445.1 Planctomycetota bacterium
TGACCGGCCGACCCTGTGGCCCCTGCCGAACGTCTCGGTGACCCGCTTGCCGTCCGGCGTGAGTACGTGCTTTGAACCATCGCTGAGGAAGCGCACCCGCCGCACGGGTTTCCCGTCGCGCCTGTAGAGCGCATCGTAGCCGTAGGGGGGCTTGCCGTTAGGGACGCTGCCGCGGCGCGCGCTTTCCCGCTGGCCGCGGAGAACGTCGCGGCTCTTCCTGATGCTCTCTTCCCCGGCCTGGCCGAATTCCAGTGCCTCCAGTATGGTGTCGACCATCGGGTTGCCGGTCTGCTTGGTGCCGTGTATGGGGATGATGGTTTTCCCCTGGCGCTCGATGTCATAAGTTACGGCGATGGCTTCGCGGGGATCCTCGGGCCGGCCGAGCCGGGACCTGTCCCAGACCAGCACAAACTGCCAACCCGCCCCGTTGTGGGCGGCTTCGATGAGCTTGGAGAGGCCGGGCCTGTTCAGGGACGTCCCCGAAATGCCATCGTCCTCGAAACGCTCCACAATCTGGTAGCCGTTCCGCGCGGCGTACTCCGCCAGCTGGGCCCACTGTGCCGGGAGGCTTCCGTCCTGGTCATCGGTGGAGCGCCGAGCATAACCACAAGCGAGTTTCATCGCTTCATCCTCCTGCCAGCGCGGGCAGGTAGTTTCGCAACCGCCGCGAGCACGGCTTCGGCTTTGAAGGTGTCGACGGCTGTCCGGTCAGACTCCCAGTCCTGCACGCTCCGCCAGTGGACGCCCAGCACCTCTGCCAGGCCGGCCTGGGTGAGCCCGGCCCGCTTCCTCATTTGTTTCAAGCGGTGCCCTATGTGGATTCTAGCCACGCGCTTCTCCTCAACAGGACGCGCGGGATGATACACAGAGTATGTGTGCATGTCAACAAGAATCCGGCTTGATTTCTGACCGGAGCGCTGCGAGGAATGCTTTCCCTTCAGGAGCCTGTGAGGCTGCTATCAGTTCATCGAGAGCTTTCACTAATACGGTGCTGGCGGCCATTCGCCTGAACGTCGTCTGTTGCGCTGCCACAAGAGCGGGAACGTCCTCAGGCCGCAGGACACGCTCGGCGTGCTCCCAGCAGGCGCTGGTGCACGGCACAGCGTCGGCCTTGCCCGGCCGGGCAGGTCTGGAACCGCTGGGAGACGATGCCTTCATCAGCATGACGCACCGGCAAGGGGAGCCTCATCCTACTCGCCCGGAATCCCACTCGCGTGATTGCCGCACTGCGCTTTCCTCCTCACCCGCACCTGGAGAACCCGCAGCACCTGCAGGAATCACAATGTCCCTGCCTGGACAGGGCGGCTCCGCATTCCGGGCAGGTCGCGTTGGCGGAGTGCATTTCCTCCGGGCCGGCCGGATCACCAGCCTCGCGCTCCATACGCAGCACCTTGGCCACGGCGTCGGGGCACGACAGAACCTTGTGCGGCCCGATGCCCGCAGGCAGGTGGCAGGTGATGCCGGCCAACTGATGCTCGATGTCCTTGGAGTCGACCCCGGACCGCAAAGCAAGCGAGGCCAGCCGCCCCAACGCTTCGTTTTCGGTGTGGCTGCATACCCCCGCCTTCCCGTGAAGCACGTAGACCTCCTGGGGACGGCCGGAGGCGTCCCTGGTCACGGTGACGAAGATGTTGCCGCAGCCGGTCTTCAGCTTGTGCGTGTTCCCGGCGAGGCACGGCGGCCTGGTGCCGGGCTTGCGCGCGGCAGGCGCGCCCGCACCCGCAGACAACGGTTGGCCGTCCCGGCTCCCGTCCCGGTAGACGGTCACGCCCTTGCAGCCGAGCTCGTGCGCGAGGAGAAGCACTTTCTTCACGTCTTCGGCCGTCGCCTCGCGCGGGAGGTTGACGGTCTTGGAAACGGAGTTGTCCGTGTGCTCTTGAAAGGCCGCCTGCATCCTGACGTGCCATTCCGGGGCCACGTCGTGGGCAGTGCGGAAGAGCCGCCGGACGCGGTCGGGGATGCCGGGAACGTCCCTAATGGACGGAACGGACGACACTCTGCGGACGAGTTCGTCGCCGTAGAAGCCCTCTCGCCGTGCGGTCTCCTCGAACAGCGGGTGAATGTCGAAGAATTCGGCGCCGTCGAGGATGTTCCTCCGCCGCAGGCCGATGGAGAAGATGGGCTCGATGCCCCCGGTCACCCCGGCGATCATCGAGATACTGCCGGTCGGTGCGATGGCGGTGCGGGTGGCGTTCCTCAGCCGCGGCCCGGCCTTGGCGTAGACGCTCCGGCCGAAGTTGGGAAAGGCGCCGCGCGTTTCAGCCAGGCGGCACGACTCCGCGTCGGCCTCCTGCCTGACGTGCCGCATCACAGCAGATGCGCTCTCAAGGGCCCTCCGGTCATCGTAAGGAATGCCGAGGCCGATGAGCATCTCAGCGAAGCCCATGACGCCCAGGCCGATCTTCCTGTTGCCCCGGGACGCCTCGGCGATGGCCGGCAGCGGCGGTTCGCTGAGATCGACGGCGTTGTCCAGCAGGCGGACGCCCAGGTGTACGGTGCTGGCCAGCTTCTCCCAGTCAACCTGCCTGTCCCGGACCATGCGCGCCAAATTGACCGAGGCAAGGATGCAACTCTCGTATGGCAGGAGCTCGGTTTCGCCGCAAGGGTTCGTCGTCTCGAAGCTGCCCAGTTCCGGCGTCGGGTTGGCGACGCTCATGTGCTCTTCGATGAGGATCCCTGGCTCTCCGGTCGCCCACGCGCATTTGCATATCCGGTCGAACACATCGGCTGCGGCCAGCTCGCCGGCCGGTTTCCCGGTGCGCGGGTTGACCAGGGCGTAGTTGTTGCCTGCGGCCAGGGCAGCCATGAATGACGGGGACAGGAGGACCGAGATGTTGAACGCCTCCAGGACGCCCGGCTTCTCCTTGCAGGCGACGAACTCCATGATGTCGGGGTGGTCTACGCGCAACGCCCCCATGAGAGCGCCGCGGCGGCGGCCGCCTTGCTTGACGGTCTTGCCGACGGCGTCGAATACCTGCATGAAGGACACGGGCCCGGAGGCGACGCCCTTCGCTGCGGAGACGTTGTCGCCCCTGGGGCGCAGGCGCGAGAAGGCGATACCTACCCCGCCGCCGTCCTTGAAGACCAGGCCGGTCTGCTTGGCTGCCTCGAGAATGTCGGCCATGGAGTCGCCGAGCGGCAGCACGTAACACGCGGCCAGCGCACCCACGCCGGTGCCTGCGTTCATCAGGATGGGGCTGCTCGGTAGGAGATCGAGGCCGGACATTGCCCGGTAGGCCTCTTCCTCGAACGTGGCCGCATCCTGCCCGAAGCGCTGCTCGGCAGCCGCCAGGTGTTTCGCGACGCGGCGGAACATTCCGTCCAGCGTCTCGGTGACCTGGCCTGCCGCGTCCCTGCGCAGGTAGCGGGCGCGGAGAACTTCGAGTCCCGTGCGCGGAATGGGCGTTGGTTTGCTGGCCGGGTTGCTCATGGCTTCTCCTCGAAGAGCTTGGCAAGGTCGGCTTGCATGAACTCCTTGAAGTCGATCAAGATAGCCCTTGCCGGAATCGAGCCAACCAGCTTCGTGACGGCTTTGGTGAACTTGCGCACGTTCTTCTGCGTAGTGCTGACCAGCAGGGCGCGTCCGCCCGCCAAGTCCGGCGAGGCCAGGACCTCCATCAGGTTCTGGACTTCGTATTGGACATTGCAGGCGTGGTTGGCCTGGAAGGCCACCAGGCCGGAGCCCTTCAGCAGCGCGTCCACGAAGACGTTGGAAACCTGCTTTTCGAAACCGACGCATTCCCAGCCGAGGACGCTGCATATCCGCTCCACAACGGAGTGGACGACATAGGCATGGACCGGGCCGCCGCGGTGCTTTGCCACCCGGATCTTATGCTCGCGGCAAATGGCTGTGCCCGTGCCTTCGCGAACGGTGTAGAAGCGGATCCCCTTGCCGAGTTTCTCGGGGCATTCTTCGATCGCGTCCATGTCCAGGAGTTCTTTCCTGGCCGCGGCTTCCTGCGCGGGAGCCATGCTGAGGTCGCGGGCGCGGCCTGAAACGTCGGCCGGCTTGCCGGCGATGTGCTCAAGGACCTTGAGCGCATCCGGCGACGTCCTGGGGGCCGCGTTCTTGGCGGCCGCTCCGGACGCCCCCGCGACCTGGTCCGCAGGCGCCGCCTGCTTGGCAGGATCGTCCTGGAGGACCTTCTCGCTTACGGCGATTGCCGGAGGTCTCGCATAGTGGGCGTAGACCTTTGCGGAGTCGATTCCGAGTTCCGACAGCGTGGCCGACACGTGGTGAAGTATCTGTTTGTTGTCGGGGTAAGCCCCATGGCGGAATTCGCCGATCCTCACCAGGGCGGGTTCCGCGCCCCAGTCCACGGTCGAGAGAACCGCCTGGCGTTTCTCCAGGCTCGTCAGGCTCTTGTCCTTCTCGGCGTCAAGATTAAGGATGCCTGCGATTTCGGCTCTTTCGCGGGCCCCTGGCAGCGCGAAGAACAACCGTATGCCGGCATTGTGCAACACGGTCCGCGACACGTCGAGCCCCTGCGTCACCGAGACCACGAGGTACTTGCGCTTGCGTGCCGTGGAGTAGTGGGAGTCGAGGACGGTCCCGGCCGAGGGGTCGGCCGCCTGGAGCAGGGGGCCGGCTTCCTCGACGACCACCGCCAGGCGCGGCCGCTCCTCTGCGTCGTGCTCGTGGTAGTCCTGTTCCAGCGCGTAAGCGATCCTCGTCAGCATCAGGTCGGTCGCGGCGGTCCACACGTCCGCGCTGACCGAGCCGGTATTGACGATGAGGCACTTCTTTCGCTCCAGGAGATACGAGACGACATCGGCTCCAGTGTAGTGCAACCCCGGAAGCGCCTCGTACAATCCGCCGACGCGGCTCCTGAGGGCGTCGAGGTATCCTGTCACCCTGGGGTTCTTCTTGCTGGCGGCAAGCGCCCCGTCGATGGAGTAGAGGAATTGTCCCCATGTGGGCCATTTCCCCGACCCATGGAATACTCCGTTGGAATGCATGAGCGACACGAGCAGCCGCAGCCCTTCAAGGTATCCGCCCATGTTGATGAAGAGCCTTCTGAAGCACATCCCGAGCCGCAGCAGATACTCCCCGACGATCCTCTGGAGTTCGGGCTGTGGTGTCGCGCCGCTAACGAGTGGCAGCCTGAAGACGTCCAGGGGCACGTGAGTACAGGGGAGCAGGCCGACATTCTCCCACCCCAGATGCTCCATGAGCCAGGCACCCTGGCCTTCCTTGTCCATGAAGAGAAAGGGCACGCCGTTCCTGGCCAGGCCCACCATCATGAGCAGCACGGCATAGGTCTTCCCCCGGCCGCTGGTTCCCCCGACGAGCATGCCGCCGGTCTGGGAAAGCTGCTTCAACGACAACCCGATGGGCGTTGGTTCCGCCCCCGGTCTCGCGTCCGTGCCGATGATGACTTCTCCTGGCGGAATGGTTCCGGGACCAGGCCAGGGCTGCGGATCGAGCACTCCTCCGACTGCGAACACGCTTGCGACCCTCCTCATCCTGTTTACAAGGCGCGGCCGTCTTGTCATGGCAGCCAGCCATGCCAAGTTCTTCCAGAGGGGATCGCCGGCCAGGGCGGTGTGCTTGACTGAACGGAGCAGCTCCTCGGCGATGCCGGGGTCTGCGGTGCGGCGGTCCTGTGCCGGGCCTCCCGGCTGGGGCGGCCGCGGCCTGAAGAACGTCCGTTGCTTCTGGTCCGGCGGTCTCATTGCTCATCCCCCGGCGGCATATCGAACATGGTGCACCTTGACTCTTCGCTGTTGTAGCTCTGGCAGGAGCGGCAGTCATTCCGTTCAGCGCACTGCCTCTTGAGCCGAGCCAACTCCATGCGGTAGCGGCGCAGACGTGACCGCGACGCGTCAGGGGACGGCGCCGGCTTGGCCTGGCCCCCGGCAGGCCTGGGTGGGGGGCCAAGCTCCCAGGTGTTGTAGTGCCCGCCGGAAGATGCACGGGTCAGCTCGGGGGGAAGCTTGAACACGGTCCGCGTTCCACAGTCGCCGGGCTTCAGGAGGCGCTCCTTTGGCGGGCGGAACTCCTCCACGTGCGGCGGCTTCTCCTGCTGCGGCTTTTCGGGGACCGCCGCCGGCGGTCTGACCCGCTGGCGCTCGATCAACCGCTCCAGTTGGTCCTGGATGCGTTCTAACTGCTCATCCTCGCTGGGCACGTTGCCTGAGATTGTCTGGCGTTCGGTGGCCTCCTCGACCATCGACATGAGCCGGCTGAGCGACGGGACGGTATGTTCCTCTATGTGGTCCTCCAACCGGTCCATCATGAAGTCCTGCATCTCCTGCTTCTGGCTGAGTTCATCCGGGCCGGGCTCGGCGAAGAGTTCCTCGTTCAGGCGGCGCAGCGCCTGCGGGGCAGCAGGGCCAGCTGGTGCCAGCGCGCCACGTTCAAACGTCCCCTCCGGAAAGCCCTGGATCCCTTCGGGTACGCCAGCCATGCTGTGGGGCAGCAGGTGCTCTGCCTCGACCTCGGCTGCGTAAGTCCGCATCTCCATGTCCGGCGTGAGGCCTATGGGGAAGAATTGGTCCTCGGGAGGCAGCGGGAAAGGGCCGGTTCCCGGAGGGCCGAGCTGATCGCCGGGCCAGCCCTGCTGCCCAGGATCGCCCAAGACGTCCTGCGGAACGAAGGCGCCATCGGGACCATACATCATGCACCCCCTTCGTGATGTCGGGCACCCGGAGGCATGGGATCCCCCGGCCGGAAGCCGAACCTGGCCATGTCGAATAGCTCCGCATAGACCATGTTCTCGAGTTGCTGGCCGCCTGCCAGGTTGCGGTGCGTCAGCGAAACGGCGCCGGCCAACCGCTCAAGCGTCTCGGCGGTTTCCTGGTCTGCGACCCTTCTGGCCTCGTCCGACGACATCTTCGGGAAAAGCCAGGAACCTTTCGCCCTGCGATACGCCCTGTCCCATATCTCTTCAGAAGCCTGAAGGAGCAGGGGGGCGAGCGTACCATCGACAAATCCAGCCGTCCTGTTCCGCTGGATCGCAAGCTGCGTGACCTGCTGGACGGCGGTGTCCTGCAGGTCCCTAGACCTGTTGCGGTCGGTGACGCCGGTGTTCGCTTCATGGATCCTGGTATCGTCTCTGGTCGCGTGGGTATCGTCCTGCGGGCCGGCGACAGCATTGAGCAGATCATGTGGGTCGAGTGCCATGGTCAGGCTCCTTTCGTCGGAAGATGTGCGCTATCGCGAACGCGAGCGCCAAGGCGACGAGAACGCCCGTGAACGTCAGGCCGACATCACCGAAGAACAGCGCCACAGTTATTGACCATAGCGCTGTTCCGGCCGGAGCCCCAAGCAGACAGCCGTCCAGCCAGGGGGCTCCCGAGAAATCCCTTCTCAAGGCGGCCAGGAGGCGCATGGCGGCCGCCCATCCGATTGGCAGCGCCGCGCACAAGCCCAGCAACGTCCACTTCGGCGCCAGCCCGGTCGCGAGCGCCGCGAAGCCCTTGCCTACCAAATAGAGGCAGGCGACGCAGCCGAGCGCGGCCCAGAAGCCGGGAGTGAACGAGATTGTCCTGGGCGACCGATGTTGCGGGCCGGGCTGGACGGAGAATGCGGCTGCGGCTGCCCAGAGCAGGCAGATGAGACAGACCAGCCCCACCATGGCCAGCAGCGGCGGCAATCCTGCCCGGACATGATTCAGCCTCTCCATGCACCAGTCCAGCGTACCGATGTGGTGAGCGGTCGTGGCTGCTATGGCGCAAAGGGCGGTGAGCATGAGTCACCTGTTGAGCCGCAGCGCGCGAACGGCTTCCTCAACCAGCGCCTTGAGCAGAGTGCGGTGGCACCTGGAGGCGTCAGCGCAGTAGCACAGGAGCGTCAGCGTCTCGCCGGCCACGATCCGCCCGGCCAGCGCCGCAACCAGCTCCTCCTGCGCCCGCATCTCCTCCAGGTAGCGCCGGGTGAACTCATCGAAGCTAATCGGCGCCGTGCCCTTGCCGTACCAGGCGGCGTGCAACTCCCGGCTGGGCGCCAGTTCCTTGAGCCACTCCGCCCAGTGCTCGGCTCCCCGGCGGAGGAAGCGCGGCCGGTAGCGGGCCACGAATATCCGGGTGCCGTCCTCCGGCTGCGGGGGGTCGTTCCACTTCTTCGTCCGGATGCTTGCCACGGATACCTCCCTTCAGCCGCAGTTGCAGCGGTCGTGGTCCAGGCCCACGGCCTGCTTGACTTCCCGGGGCTCCTTGCAGAGGGCGATGACCGGGACGTGGCCGGTGCCGGCCCAGGCAGACATGATCAGGTCAACCACCTGCCGATAGACCATTACGCGCTCCTCCCGCGGCACGTGGTAATGCATCCCTTCCTTGATGAGCTTCTCAGGCAGCCACTCCATGGGCGGCAGGCCCCACTTGGCCGCCATGGTCCGCAGCGACGGCGAGGTTTCGCGGTAGGTGCCGAGTGTGATTCTGGTTGGGCGCAGGCCGTCCTTGGCGGCGTCGCGGAAGAACGGCCAGTAGGCTTCCTCCCAGTCCGGCGGCGTCAGGATCGGGTCGATGCGCCAGCGGGTCTCGAAACCCACTTCCTGCGCCCGGCGGGAGGCGGCGAGGCGTTTCCCGACCGGCGGAGTCACGCGGACGCCGTCGTCGAACTTGCCCTCCCAGAGATCCGCCATGCTCTCGGGGTTAAGACTGAACGTCACTAAAACATTCCGCGTCGGGAGCCCCTCCAGGTAGTGCACGTTGGCGGTCTTGGTTAGCAGGATGAGCTTGCAGCCGTGGGGGTTCGTGACCGGCGACGCGAACAGAGGAATGAGTCGCGCGGCAAGATGGGTCACGCCTTCGTACAGCAGGCTGTCGGAGGCGTCGATCCCCAGGCCAAGGACGGCCCTGGTGGGGTTCATGAGCCAGAGTCTGACCTCCTCGACGCACTCGTCCACGTTCTCGTAGAGGACGTGGCGACAAGGATTCACCAGCACGCGGTGGGTCCCGATCAGGAAACACGGCCGGCACCGCAGCCCGCAGGCGCCCTGGCCGAACTTGATGTCGGCCCAGTGCATTGGGCAGTATCCCTCCATGTCCTCACGGGACCACGGCGCTATGAACTTCCCCTTGCGGATGGCCCGGTACACTTGCAGCGGCCGGGCCAGGCCCAGGACTTCGGCGGGGACTACTTCAAGCCGCCACTTGCCGCTACGGACCATCTCCTGTTCGTGGAAGTCGAAGGACTTGCCGCCGATGGTGCGACCAGGCTTTCGGTGACTCTGTGCAAACATTGCAGTCCTCCTCGTCTGCCGGTTCTCGTGGGTTGCCTTACGGCGTCTCGATCAAGTTGTGCATGCAGAACTTGGCCTGGACACCATGCTGCCCGCAGATGCCCAGGAACGGCTCGACGACGTGCGCCCTGGCCACCGTCTCGGGCAGGCGCCAGCTTCCGCCGCGCCAGACAGGCTGCCCGGAGGGCGACAGCGCCCGGTAGAGGCGGAGCAGCGCCTCCATCGCCTCGGGCGCATGGCCGCGCCGCCGCTTGACAATCTTGACAAGGGAGAAGACCACGTGCCGGACCCCCACTTCACCGGCAAAGGCGACCAGGCGGTCAAGGTCGTCCAATGTCTGTGCCTCACACAGGCCGAAGTCGGCCATGCCCTTGGCAGGTACCGTCGGCAGTGGGGAACGGGGGAAGAGCGGGTCAATGCGCAACACAACAGCGATCCCGGCCGCCCGCAATGCCCGGATGCCCTCGATCCTTTCCTGCACGGACGGCGCCCCCGGCGCGTAGAACGCCCGCGCCTCGTCGCGCCAGAACTCCAGCGTCACCTCCACCTGGAACGCAGGCCATCCCTTCGCCTGAAACTCCGCGGCCCTCGGATGGCCGGGCGGCAGAACGGACAGTTCCTTGAAGAGCCCGATGTAACCCAGCTTGGCGGCCAGGAGAGGGTTCTTGGTCAGGAGCGTGATTGTGGAGAAACGACGCCGGTGTGCGCGTATCCTCTCAAGAGCGTACCGGCAATGTCCCAGTCTCTCCTCCATGGGCTGCAAGGCGTCGGTGCTGTTGGACATGTGGCCTGGGGCAGGCGGCACGTCGAAGCGTTCGAGGTCCGCCATGTCCTTGTCGATGAGTCGCTCGAAGTCGCTCTTTGAATTCGCCGCCTCCGGTTCGTAAGCGGCGGCGTAACAGTACGCACAGCCGTGAGCACATCCAGTGTATACGTTGATACAGTAGCGATGGCCGCTTGGGAAGGAATGCTGATGCCCGAATGGGCAATACCACTTCACCACCCGCGGCCGCGTCGGGCCGATCATGGGCTTCGCCGAACGGTGCGGCAGGAAGTAGTTGGCGAGCGCAGCCTGCTCCGCCGCGGGCCGTCCTTCCCAGACAGCATGGTACTTCGGGTCGATCCGCGGGACCAAGGCCAAGGCTTCTTGTACGGTCAGGGCATCCAGGGTGCTCACGTTGTCCTCCTTCGTTCGTCGTTGCCTTTTCCGGTCTCCTCCTGGTCGTGGCCTGGCGAACGCAAGCTGCGTGCCACGGCCACGGAGTCGTCTGGTTTCGGTTCAGCCTGTTGAAGCAGCCTGCGCCTCAGGACACCCTCCACCTGAAGCGCACCAGAGCCGGTCAGCACAAGGCCGTCAGGAGTCACCCGCACATGGCAGCTCACTTTCGCCGGGCTGTTCCCGGCGCGGGCCTCCAGGGCCGGATTGAAGAAGAGCAGCCGCTGGTTGGACGAGCCCCGGTAGTGGCCCGGAGGAAGCGCCAGGCCTTGCACGAACGGCCCGTCGATGAGCAAGTCCAGCTCCGCAAGCAGGCCCGCCGCTCCGGGCACCACGTCGCTCCGGATCTCCTCAACGGTATACCCGGAATAGGCCGCGACGTAGAGCCCGGCCTCCTTGACCATGCGGGCAACGCTGCGCACCAGGCGGGCCTGCAGCATAGGCTCCCCGCCGCTGAAACAGACCCCAGCGATTCCCCGGAGCCCGCGCACCCAACGGGCAAGGCTTTCCGGCCGGGCCAGCATCCCGATGCGCCGGGTGCTCTGAAATCCCGGATTGGCGCACCCCTCGCAGTGCAGCCGGCAACCCTGGAGCCAGCACCCGGCCCAAAGCCCCCCAGGCGCCATGGCCATGCTGCCCGGATCGAGCGCGGCGATGTTCAGGAGACCTTCGGGGACCATGGTCTTCAGCCCCTGCCCACAGTGACCGTGCCCTGGGCATCGGCGTCGACCACCAGGGGGCTCCCGCGCCCGGGCTGCTCGCGCACCGAGAACCGCGCCACTTTGTGGAGCAGCTCGCAGGTGACCGCGTGGTTGGCGGTGTGTCCCGCTTGGCCGCGCCTCTCCGCAGCGCGGACCAGTGCGTCCATCGCCGCCGGAGTGATGCGCAGGCGGTTGCCCGTTCCTGCCTCGACCCTCCGTACCCCGTCCTGCACCGCCTGCTCCACCACCCTGCGGTGGCCATCGGCCGAAAGGGCGTCGAGGCTCATCACGGCCTGCATGCGGTTGAGGAATGGCCGGCCGAACCCAGCCTCCAGCACATCCATGTAGGCCGCCCGGCGCCCGGGGGCGTCCTGGATGCGTTCCGCCAGATCGCAGCCGAGGTTCGTAGTGAAGACGACGATGAGGTTGCGGAGGTTGACCTCGGTGCCGTCCCCGAGGCGCGCCAGCCCGCTCTCGAGGGCAGTCAACAGCGACTCCAGTATCTCCCGCACGCACTTCTCTGCCTCGTCCAGGATCAGCACCTGCAGGGTTCCGTCGACCTGGCCCAGCAGCCCTCGTGTCTCCCCGAAGCCCCGGAAGCCAGGCGGCGGCCCGAAAAGCTCCGTGATGTTGGCCTCGTTCCGGCACTTCTCCAAGCTGAACTGGAGGACCCCCTTCGGTCCTCTGAGCAGTTCCATGAGGACCCTGGGGACCATGGACTTGCCGCAGCCTGACGGCCCGGCCAGCAGCATGCATCCTAATACGCCCCGGCGGGGCCTCATACCGGTTGCCGCCATCGCCGCGCAGCCAACCAGGAAGTCGATGGCCGGTTCGGCACCGACGATCTCCCGGCGCGCGGCCGCCTCCGCCTTCAGTATCCTGCCGGTGTCAGGGACGCCGTCACAGCCGTCCAACACAGCAGCCATGGCCGCCGGGGTGACGCGCACGCCGTCCTTCCGGATACGCCTGAGCGCGTAGTCGAGGTCGGCCAGAGGGCGGGAGCCGAACCGCTCGGCCAGGATGTCCACGCCGCCCGCCTCGAACAGCGAAGGTTCCGCGGCCCGGGCCAGCTCGAGGCAACTGCGCACGTCTTCCTGCGACGGCTGCGTTATCTCGATGGCCAGGCAGGCCATCCCGAACTTGCCGACCTGCCGCTGGAACCTGTCCATATCCCGGATAATGACCACCAGCAGGTTGCCCTGGGCGATGCCCGTCCCCGACGCAACCCAGCTGCGCAGGTAGTCCGCGAGCAGAGGGTTGCCGCCGGTGTCCGGGTCGTCCAGCACCGCCGCCACCCGGCCGGGGCTGGCCAGGACGCCTGCCAGGACCTGGTAACTGGTCAGGGCGTCGAACTGCATTTCCTGGCGGAGCCGGCCCTCCAGGCGCTCCCGCATCTGGGCCACCCGGTCCTCCGCAGTCCCCGCCTCAGGGCCGCTCCTCGTCTGCTGGATCCGCTGGCGCAGGCCGGCATCCTCGGTGCGCAGCCCCTCGCAGGCGCGGAACGTCAGCACCGTCCTGTTGCGGGCGGCGGCCGCAATCACCACTTCCCCCAAGGGGGCGAAGCCCTTGCCGAAGGGGAGAAGGTCCTGCACGAGCCCGCTGACCGTAACCGACGTGAACGCCGACCCGTCGGACATCGGCTCCCGCAGGGCTTCCACCACACCCCGGCCGCTCAGTTGCCGCTGCATGTTCTGCTCCTTGCTTCAAGGTGCCCCTCGTCGTCCGACGCCATGGCCTCGGGCTTCAGTTGCGTGACCTCGTCGCTCACCGCGAACCCCGCTTCGCCGAGCCGCTCGTCCAGCTTCCGCGACAGGTCCAGGCAACCGCGGCCCGCGAAGCCCTCCATGTCGAAGAAAGCGTTCCCACCGCGGTCAACGGTCAGGTACACCCTCTCCCCCGTTGGCCGGAAGGCCGCCTGGACCGGCCGGCCGTCGATCAGTTCCGTCTGCACGTCGAACCCGTGGCTTCTCAGGGCGCCGGCCAGCTCCCTGGTAATGGCTTGGTCCAGTTCCTGTTGCAGGCGCTCTTCCTCTGCCCGGCGATGCTCGGCCTCGGCGCGCTGCCGCTCTTCCTCAGCCTTCCTGACAGCCTCGCCGGTGGCGGCTGCCACGGCCGGCGCGGGCACGTAGTGTGCGGCATCGTCGCTTCTGCCACCTGCCCACCGGCGCCTGACCCTGATCGTTCTGCGCGAAGACATGGCCTCAAGCACTCCTTTCGTCCTGTTGGCCCTGGAGCCTGGCGGCCTGCCTGGCCGCCTGGTCCCGGTTCAACCTTGCCCGTTCCTCCTCCTCCTGCATGGCCTGCTCCAGCCGCCTGACCAACGCCTCCTGCTTGAGCAGATCGTCCCGGCGCGCGCTGAGCACCGTGGCCAGCTCGGCGGCCTTCGCCTCCTCGTCCGTGGTGTCCTTCGCAACCCTCTCCAGCCGCTCGGCGGCGGCGCTGACAGCCTCCCGCGTCTCCTCGAGCTGCGCCTTCGCCGCCTGCAGATCCCCGTCCTTCCTGGCCAGCTCCTGCTGGTGCTCGCGGATCCGCGCGCGGGCATCCTCGATAGCCCCGGCGACGGCCTCGTTCTCGTCCACGACCTTGGCCTCCTTGCGCTCCAGGCAGGCCAGCTCCCGTTGGCCCTTGGAAAGCGACCCGTCCAACAGCGCCCCCCGCCCGTCGCCGCACGTCGGCCTCGCTGCCAGTAGCAGAACCTCGTTGGTGGCCCGCTTCGCCATGCCCACGATGATCTTGCCGAACTCGCCGGGAATATGGGTTTGCGGACGGCCCAGCAGCTTCTTCCTGGCCTCCACGGCAGGATGATGGTCCCGTACAACCTCCAGATGCACGCCCATCAACCGCGTGGAATCCATGAACCACCCTAGCTTAAGCTGGTCCACCTCGTCCGACTCCAGGACCGTGCGGTCGGCGGCGCGCCACATCTCCAGCACCTCAATGTGCTTGTCATACAGGTCTATGCTTTCCCTCGCGCGGCGCCGCTCCCGCGGGTCCGGAGACTCCGTCGCCAGCCGGCTCAACTCTCGCCGCTCCGCGCGCACCTGCTCGAGTGCCTTGGCCGTGGACTCCGCGGCGCGGCGGTCCTCTTCCTCAAGGGCTTTCATCTCGCGCGCGTGGTTCTCCATGGACCTGATGCCCGCCTGCAGTACCTGCACCCCGGCCTCCGCCGTGTAAGCGAGGTTCTTCGCCCGCCAGTCCAGCGTCTGGAGCAGCCGGCTGTCCCCGCCCCCGAGGTGGAACCGGAAGACCTTCGCCTTCACCCGGACCTGCAGTTCCGCCCGGCGGCAGGCGATGACCGCCTCGTCGGCAGGGCCGGGAAGCGCCAGCGGCTCGAAAGCCCCGAGGTCGTTGCGCACGAGGCACCGGCCGCCGGCAAGCACCGCTGCCTCCCAAGCACCGTCAGGCGTGCAGGCCAGGGCCCGGACCTGCCCCGGCACAGGCACCTGGCGAAGCAGGTTGCCCTTCTCCCCGAAGCGGGCCACCACTCCGCCGCAGTCGCAGCCGAAGAAGAACGCGCCGTCCGCAAGCCCGCCGCACAGGCAGCGGCCAGGCAAAGGCACCCTGCTGGCCGCCCCTCCGCGCACGATGACCGCCTGCGCGGACCCGTCGGTGACCACGTAGGTCCCGGGTTCCTCGGTCAGGTGGATCCGCACGGCCCCCAGCCGGAACCTGCCGAAGAGCCCTCCGGGCGCCGGCAGCTCCGCAAACATCCGGACGTTCCCGGTCGCGGCTTCCAGTACCCCGAGGGATCTCCCGCTGACAAAAACCACGCCGTCGGCGGCCTCGTCCCACACCAGGCCGCGGACCTTCGCCGGCAGGGTTTCCCGGAACACCTTGGCGGCCTGGACATTGAGGCAGCGGACCGTCCGGCCGTCAGCGCCAGCCAGTACCTTTGCGTCAGGACTGGCGGTTATCAGCCCGGACGGCTCCAGCTCGGCAATGGGCAGGGCACCCGCCGCCAAGTCCGGGTCGCACCTGAACACGCTGCCATCGGCCCGCAAGACCGCCGCGGTCTTCAGGTGGGGCAGCGGCACCGTCTGAACCGCCTCCGCGTCGCCCAGGTCGAAACTGCTCAGTGGTTGTGGCTGTGACATGCTTGGATCCTCCTTCATCTCCACGGGCCCAAAGCTACAGCTCTCGGTGGAACTCATTGCCGCAACGCAAACAGCGTGCCCGGACCTCGACAGCGGCGCGGATGGTCGTGCAGCCCTTGCTGCACACCCACTTCAGCATCTTGCACGACGTTCTCACGGGCTCTGCTTCGGGAAGCAGGTACTTGAGTTCAGGCAAGCCGTGACTGACGATCAGCTTGTTAAAGAGCCCGTCCGCCGCGATTGAGAGGGTATGCCCCCGATTGTCCACCTCGATGCCGAAGTGATGGCTCATCAGCCGGTATTCGCGGTTGTGGTAATTATGCTTGCCCGGCTTCCCCCGAAGTTCCTGCCATAGATGGAGCAACTCATGGAACCAGACCTTTAGTAGGAAACCAGGGCCACCTTCTTCGAGGCAATCGTCAAGATCTAGCGTAATCTCAAAACGGAACCCAGCTTCACCGTGATTGTTGATGTACGTGCCATAAGCACGGGGGAGGGACCGGAACCTGAGATGTGGACGCGGCAGCGGACCGCCAAGGATTAGCGAGAACTTCTCGTTGAAGATATCGAACCAACGCCACAGGAAGGCTGCAACTTCACGGTATACCCATGTGGACTGGCCCACATACTCCTTCACTTGGTCGTTCATGGCGATATCTGCATCACTGCACTTGTTTCGGGAACTGGTGACCCCTGTGAGATCCACCGTAACTGTGCGGCAAGGATCTGCCGTTTCGTTTTCCGGTTTATACTCCAAGGCCCCTCCCTCCTGTGGGGGAGCGGCGTCAGCAACGGCGGTGCCGGGCGCAAGCTGGCCGGATGTCGGTGTCATCGGCCCCACTCCTCACGCCGACCGGCGGTGTGTCAGGACCTGGGCGCGGTTCACCTTCGCGCGCCGCACGGCCGCGTCCACCAGGTGCCTCGGCAGGGGGAAGCCCTTATGCGTCGGGTCAACGGCCAAGCCCTGGCCGCAGCAGGACCGGACGGCCTTGCGGCGGCCCGCCATGACGTGGCCCGCAGGCCATGTGGCCCCGCACGGACACGGCTGCCGGCGACCGATCACGGGGAACCGGGCCGGTGTGCTCCTGGCGGGCTGCTCGATGGGCGGGGTTGCCGGTGCCGCAGGCGCCGGCTCCACCAGCGGCGCCCGCCCGCCCGTCTTCCGGAAGGTCTTGATGGCGGCGACGGCCAGGAGCAGCGCTGCGGCGGTTACTACCAGGACAGTGATCAGGCTTGTCATCTCGATTCTCCCTTCATCCAGTTGCGGGGGACGGCCCGCAGACGGCGGGGCACATAGGCAAGTTCTGGGCCAATGGATCCGGCGCGCTTCTGAATCCCGTTGCGCCGTGGCAACAGGGCTTTCAGCGGGGACTTACGATATCGTGCGCATCGAGACCGGTTGGGGCGCCTGGTTTCTCAGGCACCGTGAGAAATGAGGATTCTCACGCCGTTCTCAGATTCTCATGAGAATGCCGTTGGCCGAGAGCGGCCCCTGCATGGCAGGGGTGTTTGACGCCGAGAGCCTTTGCCCTAGAATCCTCCGGCAGCAGTGGGGACGTGCCTTCAGGCCACCACGGAGGAGGAGTCACCACCATGATCACGGTATTGGAGAGTGAAGCTGCGGGCAAGACCGCGGCACCGGGGGAATGGGCTCTGTTCACGTTTCTGATCCGCAACCTTGGCGATGTCCCCAACAGATACAGCTATCGCGCAAGCATCCATGAGGTCAAGGGCGAGAGCAGCAAGGGTCGCGACATTACGCAGGAATGGTTTGCCGCCGGCGGTGAGATCCTCGTTCCTGTGCCCCTTGGCGGGGGGCAGGAAATCCAGAACGCGTCAGCGACTGGCATTCTCCATCCAACCGGCGGCGCCCCTTTCCTTGAGGTACATGTCCGCGTCCATGTTCCCGTTTCCACCTTACCCACAACTGCTGACCGGTATGCTATTGTCCTTCGTTCTTCGTCGGCCGCCGATGAAACTGAATGGTCAGAGGGGCTCTACATACTGACGCTACGAAGTCAACGAAGAGAGCGGCTGGCCTCAGAGGGTGCATTGCCTGGTCACACAAACACAGCCAAGAAGGACGCGCAGACCGATTCACTGGGCAAGCCGGATGCCGGCGGACATGTACGCTTCTCCCACCTCAAACGGCAGCCGTTTGACCCGATTGAAGCAGGGAACGGCCTCACAGCTCTGCCAAGCCATTCAAGAAGCGGCCCCGACTGGCAACAAGCACTCGCTCAACACCTCAGCAACCATCCTGCCACGGGCAAGGAATCAACGCCTATTCACCAGTACGTCTGTGCCTGTCTCCGGACGCGAGCGGCGGTATCGGGGGCCTCCCAAGAACAACGCACGTCCTTATTGGCTGAAGCCAGGCAGGTCTACGAAGCGCTTCTTGCCCGCTATGACTGGGAGTGGTCGGCAAGATGCACCATACTTGAGGAGCTAGGACGTTGTCGGCGTGCACAATTCACCGGGAACTACGACGAGATACTCGGCATATCGCCGCACCTATTGGATGTGCTTGAAGTGATTGACGCCGTTGCTGATAAGACTTGTAGCGTGCTGATCCTAGGCGCAACAGGCACCGGGAAGGAACTGATAGCGCAAGCGTTGCATCGCAATAGCCCACGGTGCAAAGGCCCCTTCGTAGCCGTCAATTGTTCCGTTTCCAAGACTATCGAGAATGACATGTTCGGCACATGCGCCAAGAGCTTCACTCAAGTTGAGGAAAGGCCGGGGCAGTTCGAGAACGCTCATACGGGGACGCTATTCCTCGATGAGATTGGTGACATGTCCATGGATCTCCAGCCAACCATCCTCCGGGTTCTTGATAGCAGTGTTGTTGGAAGACTAGGAGGACGTCAGCACACGCCCTCGGATAAGTGTGGACAAGGCAGCGCGAACCATTTCGCGATTCCTATCGATGTCAGGTACGTTTGCGCCACCAACCATGATCTGGAGAAAGCTGAACGAGAGGGGACGTTTCGGGGTGAGTTGCTGGGCCGCATTTCAAGCATTCGCGTCTCCCTTCCATCGCTAGCTCAACGCCCAGAGGACATTCCAGCCTTGGCCGATTTCTTCTTGGCCAGGACAAAGCGTCACAACAATCTGCAATATGACGTCACGTTTGCCCATGATCTAATGGCGGCTCTTCGGCAATACAGTTGGCCGCGCAACGTTCGGCAACTGGAAAAGACCATTGACGCAATGGTCGCCTGTACTAGGAATACGACGGTGCTATCCTTCGCGCATTTGCCAAGTGACATCAAGAAAGCGCTAATAGATTGTAGCGGTTCCGCAAACGCGACCCAAGTGCCTGTGACCGACGCTCAGTATCTTGAGGAATTGAAGCTGTTCGCGGATGCCTTTCGGTCAACAGGAATGAATCGCTACCGCACAATGGAGATCCTTCACTTCAGCCAAGCGACTTTCTACCGTAGGCGCGACGATGCGATCGCTGCCGGCCTACTGCCTCAGATGGACTAGCCGCATGTTGATTCTCTTTATATCTTCTCCGCCAAGGCCGGCAAGACATCGTCCTTTGTACTCCCAGTCAAGAGCCTCGGCCTTGTACCCGGTGGCGATGAGATCTTCGACAAGTTGTGCTCTCTCAGTATCCTCCGCAGATCTCTTCTCGTATTTCTTCTCCACAGTCAACCCCAGAGGATCTATCTCGCAGGGGAGCATCGATTCTAAGTTCACGGCAGAAGCCAGCCAATATCCATCCCATTCAAGCGTGTGCGCAAGCTTGTCTGTGTCCACTATTAAGAGGGCTGGATGATCATGGTATTGTCGGGCCCGCTCTATTGCGAGACCCCGCGGACCAGTGGGCTCTCCATAGAAACACACAGGTTTGCCGTCGTGTCTGAACTCCCCATACTGCGCAATCTGTCCATACATGTAGTTCAGACAGGTTCCGGTATACAGCAGTCTGGGAGGAGCCCTTGCCTGGTTGGCGTCGATATCATGCGTCATGCCCATATAGTAACAACGCGACTTATAAAGCTTGCTGAGAGTCGCGAAGCGGGGAGGGCAGCATAATGGCTCAGCCCGCTGTCATCCGCCATCCGGACCAACCCACGCTTGTCACTGCCGGGCCAGGGGAGTGGGCAACCGTAACGTTTGCCATCCGCAATCTCGGCCTGGAACCAGATAGCTACAGTTACGAACCATACGTGTATTCCATTCGCGGCGGGGAAAGCAAAGGGCAAGACCTGACAGCGCAGTGGCAGGCGTTCGAAACGATCCAAGTCAACCAGTCGCTTGGTTTGGGGCAAGTGGTGCAAGCAAGCAGTGGAACCGGCGTCATTCATCCTGCGGGTGGGAACCCGTATCTCCCTCTTGTGTTCCGGGTGCGAGTTCCTGCGGATGCTGGTCTAGTTGGAACGAAGTTTCTGCTTGGACTACGGGCAGTATCCCGCTTGGACTCTACAGAGGTGTGCGAGGCATACATCGTATTGATGGTGACCGAAGGAGCAGCGGCCAGCATTCGCCTCTACGCCGGGAGGCTCAAGACCGAGATGGAAGACACTTGGCAGCGTTTGCCAGTGTCCATTCAGTTGCCGGAGCCAGTCCCGCTTAAGGTAGCGCTTGCTTGTCACAAAGCGGCACTTGTGCCTGTCGCTGCTGACATCCATACCGGATTGTCTCTTGGGAAAGCCATAGAGCAAGCGTTGGCAGCATCTAGTGTCGTCGTCGTCCTTGGTAACGCCGGAGCTGGCAAGACCGCCTCACTGAAATGGGTTGTAAGGGAGCAGGCTATTCGACTCCTGCGATGCGATGCAGACACGACCGCTAAGGTCCCAGTCTATGTTGACCTGGGGAACTTCAGAGACTGTGCCTCGCTGGAAACCATATTGACTAAGGCCCGACCTGAAGGGGTGACGACAAAGCACTCTGTATGCTGGTTTCTCGATAGTCTGGATTTGCTCTCTGACAAGTGCACCCCCACCACTGTTCTGCGAGATGTCAAAGAAAGAGCTGCAACAGAAGATCAATTCGTGTTGTCCGCAAGGCCCACCAGTGAAATCGAAGGCTCTTTGGACAAATGGGGGCGTTCCTGGCGTATTTCCCTGTTGCCCATGGATGGTTCGGCGCGCAGACTGTGGATCGACAAACACGCAAAAGGCGCATGGCCTAGTCTGGCCAAGTGGGAGGCCACGAACCCAGCTGCTCGCCAGTTCCTTGACACACCTCTATTCTTCGCCATGGTTCTCTCCTCTTGTCTCAACCCAAGCCATAGCCTTCCCATGAACTGCGACGTCTACCCTGGTCGTACCGGGATCATCCGCGCTTTCGTGCACTGTGCCATGGAGTGTGCGGTCAGAGATGGGCGGATTGCGAACCTCGAACGGCAGAATCTTGATCACGCCACAATCGCGGGTTTCTGGTGGTCCGTCGTAACTTCTGGTGACGTAGACCGTTTCTTTCAAGAGCAAGAGGCGTATCATGGCTCGCGCGCCTTTGTCGACTGGACTGCGCGGAGATGGCCTGAATCCAGAGATATCCTAGTGAGGACAGGACTGCTATTCTATATGCCTTCCGAAGACGTCTATTGTGTGCCCCATCAGCTCATAGCAGAGTACTGGGCCGCCCGCCATGTCGAATCCAAGTTGTTGGAGGCCGAAGCCACGAATCGATTTGAAGACGAGGTGCTAGCACAAACAGATGATCTGCGTCCTAACATGATGATCCCGTGCGCGTTCGCGATCTTGTCATCAAGACCTAATGGCGCGACGCTTCTTCGCAGAGCACTGGACGCAATGGCCAACGTCGACGCCCTTAGCGCCTTCTGGATTACGGGGAAGGTCGGTGGACCAGACGCTAGGGATTTTCTTGTTGGGAAACTCAAAGACGCAAACGACAAGACGCGAGTGGCCGCTATGTGCGCTATGCTCGCGCTCGCTGATCCTGAGGTCCTTCCCGATATCGTTCGCGGGTTAGCAGATGCAGATCGCGGAGTCAGAACTGGTGCCGTGCTGGCTCTTATGAAATTGCGCGACCCACGCGGTTTCGAGCCATTATGCCATGCATTAGCGAGCGATGATTGTCTTGTTAGAGCGAATGCAGCAGAAGCACTGGGAGAATTTGGGGACATTCGCGCAGTTGCCTTGCTTCAGCCACTGGTCGCGGACGACAACTTCCTTGTAGCCAAGGAAGCCGCAGAAGCGATAAGCAAGCTGCAAGAGCACATGGATGGCACTAAGTCCTCTTAGCGCCACCGTGGTTCACAATACTTGCCTGCGACGCGGCAGCCTGATCGTGCAACAGAACCCTGCCCGAAGCGATCATCTTCCGGCGGCCGGCACCATCTCTGATACGAGACGCACATCCACGGCCCCGCCGGCGAACACCGCCGCAAGCTCCTGGCTGAGCTGCCCTGTCACCTTCTCGTCCGTCCCCATCACCACCACCCTGTCGAACCCCGCGGCCAGCGCCCTCCTGACATTGTGCGCCGCCTCCAGCTTGCCCGGCCCGGTATTGCCCATCCCGCCACTTGCCCGCGGCCGTCTTTATAAGCTTCCGCGCCCCAGCGTCAGCGGCCGGAGCGGGGTTGCTGGTTATGGCTGTGGACGATTGCGTGACGGGCAGGCAGGAGAGGCACGCAGGCGCGCCCCTGCCGGGCTGCACGCGCACCGCCGACGTTCTCAGCGCCCGCCGGGAGTTCCTTTCCCGCAGCGTGGAGGAGATACGGGCCGACCTGGACTCGCGGCACCGGCTGCACGAAGACACGTTCTCGTCAATCGAAGCAGACCTCCGGCGGCTGCGGCTGGATCGGGGCTACCTGGACAACTGGGCGGCCGGCTACGAACCGTCGGTGGAAAGCAGGAAGTCGGCGCTGGACAAGGGGATTGCCGACCTCCGCGAGGCCCTCGTCGGGGAAGACCTGGCCTTCTGGCGCGATTCCATCGGCCTGCACAGGGAATTGCGCGAGGCAATCGGGGCCGGCCACCTGGCCGAAGCTGCCGGGGGCCTCGCCCCCGCGGGTTTATCTCTTCCCCCCTTGGAGCACGGCCGCGCCGCCTCCCCCCTCCGCCCCGCCTGTAAGGAGGCCCCGGGCCATGGGTAGGGCGATGGCTATCCCCGGCCGCCCCCCCGCCGGCCGCGGCGGCGGGAAGGTTTCTCGGCACGTTTCTGGGGCGCGGGAAAGGTTTCTCAGGCCCCGGCGGCCGGGCCGGGAGGTTCCTCACGTTTCTCGGCCGGGAGAGAAAGTAGGCAGGGGAAGCGTCGGTGCGGGTTTGAACAACCCAGGGGGAGGTTTCTCGGAGATGGCTCGTGCGACAGACCATTGGCCGCGTTGTTGCAGGAGCTGCCCGTGGTCTAGCGGTTCCGGCCGGCCGGGCAAGGAGGTGCCTTGCCGATGACCCAGGAGATAGATGAGCTGTGCCGCCGGCTGCTCCCTGTGGCAGGGGACCGGGTGCACGAGCTGTGGGCGCTCTACCAGGGCGAGAACGCCGATGGCCGCCGCTGGGTGGAGCTGGAGCTGAGGCGTCTGGCCGCGGAGCAGCTGGGCGTCACGTTCCAGGAGACGGGGCCCATGCTGGAGCCGCCGCCAGAGGAAATCTGCGCCGGCGATTACGTCCTGGGCACCGCCACCTACAACGGCCAGGACCGCTGGCCCTTCGGCCTCCGCGAGGAGGAATGGATCCAGCACGTGGGCGTGTTCGGCCGCTCCGGCAGCGGCAAGACCAACCTCTGCTTCGGGGTGCTCAAGGCGCTGGCCGGGCATGGCAAGCCCTTCGTGATATTCGACTGGAAGCGCAACTACAGGGACGCGGTCTCCTTCCTGCCGGGGATGGTGGTCTTTTCTGTCGGGAGGGACGTCTCGCCGTTCAGGTTCAACCCGCTCATCGTCCCGGAAGGGACGCCGCCCGGCGCGTGGCTCAAGAAGCTCATCGAGATCGTCGCGTCGGTCTACTTCCTTGGAGAGGGAGTGAAGTTCCTGCTCCAGAACGCCATCGACGCCGTCTACAGGGAGTACGGCGTCTACGACGGCACGGTTACTTCCTGGCCGACGCTGGCCGACGTGGCGGCCAGGCTGGACAAGGAGGACCCCACCGGCCGCCGCGCGGAGTGGCAGGCGTCCACCATGCGCGCGCTCGGCGCCATCAACTTCGGCGAGTTCGGGAAGGTGGTCAACGTGCGGGAGCCGTTCCCGCTGGCCGGACTGCTGCAAAGGCAGGTGGTGCTGGAGCTGGACGCGCTCACGTCCACGGACAAGACGTTCCTGACCGAGGCGTTCCTGCTCTGGCTCCATCACCACCAGATGGCCCAGCCCGGCCGGGAGACCTTCAAGTGCGCCGTCGTGATCGAAGAGGCGCACCACCTGCTGCTGCGGAAACGGCAGGAGATGACCGGTGAGGAAACGGCCCCGGACATTCTCCTGAGAGAGATACGGGAGCTCGGCGTCGGCATCACTCTTTTGGACCAGCACCCCTCTCTCATTTCCAAGCCCGCCCTGGGAAACTCAGGGACCACGGTCTGCATGAATTTGAAGCATGCGGATGACGTGCGGTCAGCAGGAGACGCTATGGGGCTTTTCGGGGATGACCGGAAGGCCCTCGGTGAGATACCGGTCGGCTCGGCGGTGGTGCGGTTGCAGGGACGCTGGCCGCGGCCGTTCACCGTGCGGTTCCCGCGCGTGGAGGTGAAGAAGGGCAGCGTGGACGACGCGAAGCTGCGGGAGCTGATGGACAACGCCATCCTGCGGGGCTTCCCTGGCCGGCTGGAATGCCGGATGCTCCACGAGCGGATGGCGCTGTTCCTGGAGGAGGCATGGGGCTTCTTCGGGCCTCTGCTGGAGGACGCGGGGGTGCCCGGGAACGGGCCAGGCGAAAGCCCCGGCGGCCCTGGGAAGGGCGGCGAAGAAGTGCGCAAGTGCGAGGGCGAAGACGGTGCCGCAACTGGCCGGAAGAAGGCAGGAGAAGAAGCGGAGCGGGACGGAGGCGCAGGCGGAGAAGATGCCGGGGACGGCCTGCCGCAGGCCGACTGGGAACTGCTCCGGGACGTGGCGCTGAGGCCGGCCGAGGCGACCCATGAGCGCTACGGCCGGCTGGGGCTGACGTTCTACCTGGGGAACAAGGCCCGGGATGCGCTCGTGGAGAGGGGGCTGGTGGCCGTGGTGAAGGTGAAGACCGGCAAGGGCCGGGTGAAGCTTTTCGAGCCCACTGCCGCCGGCCGGGAACTGCTGAAGATGCGCGGGGTGACCGCGAGCTGGCGCCGCGGCGGAGTGGTGCACGCTTTCTGGGTCCGCCGCGCGGCGGACACCCTGCGCCAGCAGGGCTGGACCGTTGAAGTGGAGAAAACGATCGGAGGCGGGGCGGCCGTGGACATCGTGGCCGGGAAGGAAGGCGAGGAGCTGGCCGTGGAGGTGGAAACCGGCAAGTCCGAAGCCGGCCACAACGTGAAGAGGGCGCTGGCGGCCGGCTTTGGACAGGTGATCGTGCTGGCCACTGACAAGAAGGCTGCCGCGGAACTGGTGCGGGAGATTGCCGGGAGTCCGGCCGGCCGGGTGAAGGTATGCCTGGCGGCGGCCTGGGCAGGCATCGAAGGTGCCGGCCAGGAGGCCGGTGCGGGGTGAATTGTGGAAACATTCTTTAGCCGGCAGTTCACATTAGCACACAAAGTATGAACTCAGGCCGGGGGAAGTATATACGCCGCCCACCGTGCCAGCTCCGCTGGGCTCCTTAATAGCCATACGCGTCGCACAAAGGTAGTGCTATGACTCGAGGGATTATCGTCGCGGAACCGGAACTCTTTGACCCCGCCCACCTGCCCCACAGGCTCAAGGGTCGCGAGAGCCAGGTGGAGGAACTGCTGCGGTGCCTTGCGCCGTCTGCCTGCGGGCAGCGGCCCATGCACGTGTGGGTCCACGGGAGGACAGGGACAGGCAAGACTTCGGCCGTCCGGTCTGCCCTGGCGAAGCACTCAGCCTGTTGCAGGGTGCCCTGCGTCTATGTGAACTGCCTGCGGGCCCGGACGGCCTATGCAGTGCTGGACAGCATCCTGACCGACCTGCGGATCCTCCTGGCAGAGACGCCGCAGGTGCTCTACAAAGCTAGGCGGCTGGCAGAGGCGCTGGCCGGGAGGCCGCTGGTGGTAGCCCTCGACGAGATAGACCGGCAGGAGGAGGGCGAGCGGCACAGCATCCTGCACATCCTCACCGAGATGGCCGGCGTCGGGCTGGTGTGCGTGAGCGAGAGCCAGGAAACCATGCTGGCGCTCCAGCCCAGCATCCTCAACCGGCTGTCCCCTGTGATTGTGGAGATGCATCCCTACGACACAGGCCTGCTGAGCGAGATCCTGGCTGACCGTTGCGAGTCGGGGTTGGTGTCCGGGACGTGGTGCGCGCAGTTGGTCCAGCGGGTTGCTGCCATGGCCAGCGGCGATGCCCGCGTAGCCATCCAGACCCTGCGTTCGGCCGCGTACACGGCCGACTGCGAAGCCACCGGATTCATCAGGGACGAGCACATCCGGGCCGGTTTCGAGAAGGCGCAGGCCATCCGGAGGGGCTACCTACTGAGGAAACTCACCGCCCACCACCGCATCCTTTATGAAATCGTCCTGGCCAAGAAGAAGGTCACGCTGGGGCACCTGTCGCAGGCCTACCGGGAACGTTGCGCCGCCGAGATCCTCCAGCCTGTTTCCCAACGGTCGCTTCTCCGCTACACGGACGCCCTGAAGCGCCTGCGGCTGGTGAGGGGCGAGAAGGCTCGCGTGTTCGGGAACGTGACCACACTGGAGGCGGTGGAGTGAATGGCCGGTACGCAGCCGAAGGACCGGAAGCCGGAGCCAGGGCTCCCCGAGTGGGTGATGATAGTGCGTCAGCTTGAGGCCGAGGCCAGGATGGAGATGCAGGGCGGCGGGGTCACGGGGCAAGCTGCGCAGGGGCCGTCCGTCCGTCCGAAGGCGCGGCGGACAACTTCTTCTTCATGCGCTCCTTGAGCATGGCCTGGAGCGCCGGGTCGTCCCTGAGAAGCTCGGCGATCATCCGGCCGGCTTCGACGGTATCCTGTTCGGACTTGTAGACCTCGGCCGAGTCCAGGGGCGCCGCGCAACGGCAGCAGAACTTGGACGTGCCAGGGTTCGTCTCGGCACAACGGATGCATGTGCGTGGCGTGAGGGCGCTTTCCCGCGGCTGCGCGTGGGCCGGCGCCACGCCAGCTATCTGCAACAAGGCACCGTCCACGTCGCGGCCGGATAGGTGCACGTAGGTGCGCGGCATGGAAGAGCCTTGCGTCCAGCCGAACACCGCGTTCATTTGCGCTTCCGTGAGCCGGGAAGCCAGGAAGGTGGCGCGGCTGTGGCGGAAGATGTAGGGGTATATCCTCTTGTTGATGCCGACGCGGCGGGCGGCCAGCTTGACCACGCGGTTGAGCATGCTGTTGCTGGGAGGGACGCGACAGTTGCAGTCGGTGCGGCTCGCCCAGAGGACCGCGTCCGGGTCGTTGCGGCGAGGATGCTGCTCCAGCCAGGTTGCAAGGATGTGCGCGAAGAGGCAGACCCTGGTGCGCCTCATCCCGGTCTTGCCGTTGACCAGCAGCACGAAACCGTACTGGTCCGGGTGCACGTGCTTGATGCGCAGGCTCCCCAGTTCGTCCGGCCGGCAGCCGGTCTCGTATAGGCACGCGAGGAAAGCGGCGTCACGGAAACTCTGACAGGCTGACACCATCCTGCCGACTTCCTCCTCGGTAAGCATCTCCTCGGGAAGCTTCCTGGTCATGCACCTTGCGCCGATCCTCAAGGCCCGCACTTCGGGCGGGTAATCCTCCGTCCCTCGGAGCCACCTGAAGAACCGCTTCAGGACCACCCGGTAGTCGTGCTTGGTCCAGGACGAATAGTCTGCGGCCTCTATGCGGTTTACGAAATCCTCCACGTCACGCTTGGTCCATTTCGCGGCCGGCTTGCGGCAGCCGGCGAAAACATGCCGGAGCATGCAGACGTACTTTGACTGCCTGGCGAAGCCGAGGCCCTCGGCCGCGATGTGCCTCTGGAAGTTCAGTATCTCCTTCCTGTTGGCCGGAAGGACGCTGTCGTCGTTCTCCAGGTTCGTGACCGCGTTGGCGGCCAGCTTCCTGAAGTCGTAGGTTGTAGTTCTAGTGATGTTCATGTTGCATGGGTGGCCCGGCGCAGTTTATATGGATGGGCTTCGGACTTGGCGCAATGGTCCCTCTTGGGGCTTAGAGTGGGAAGTTCAGAGCCCATCCCATACCGGGCTCCTTCTCACCTCTGCTTCTGTCTTGGGGCCGCGCCCTTATATGCCTTGCGCCTGCCGGTTCCCTGCAATGACGCCAATCGTGCCAGCCGCTCGCGGATCGCTTATTCACCGCGCCAACCCCAGTTCTGCGCATGAAAGTGAGAGAACCCCGGAAGAAGGCGCGCGGCCCGGTCGGCAACGGCAAGTGCTTCGACTGCGCGTGCTGCATGACCACGCCGGAAGGCAAGTGGTGTCTGCGGCACAAGCGCATCCCAACGAAGGCACAGACGAAGCGCTGCAAACAGCGGCTGCCGCTGGCGGCGCTCCACGAGCCGGGGTGTGAAGAGGACGAGGAGGTGATTGCATGAGAGGAACGATAGAGAAGGTCTACGAGAACACGTCGCGCAGCAAAGGCCAGCGCTACCTCACGGCCGAGATCGGCGGCGAGCGCTACAACGTCTGGGACGAGGCGCTTTTTGACACCGTCAAACCTGGTGTCGCCATCGACTTCCAGGTAAGGCGGAACGGAAAGTACGCGTCCATCACGTCGCTGACGCTCCTGGATAACGGCGCGCTGCCAACACCAGGCGAGCAGGACTTCCTTCGCGACGCCGAGTACCGCCACAGGGAGATCCGGCGGATGAGCTGCCTCGGGGCGGCCAGCAGGCTGGTCAACGGCCACGACATGAGCAGCGTGGACGACCCCGTGGGGTAGGTGGTCGGCCTGGCGCGGCGCTTCGAGGAGTACGTCAGCGAAAGGGAGCGGACGGCGGACGAGCAGGAAGCAACCGCACCTGAAGCCACTCCGCCTGCACAGGGAACCGCACCGGCGGACGGCAAGAAGAAGGAAGGGCAGCCGTTCGAGGGGCTGATTGAGTGAGAGTTTGTTCTCCTCTATGACGGCGGTGGGGGCCAGAGAGGAATTGTTCTTCCCGTAGGAAATCGCGGTTCGTCGAATGCTGGAATCGGATGAGTACTACTACGACTCCGGATCTGAGCTGTAACCGATCACAGCGCCGAGGGCCGCCCCCCAGCCCGCGCCGGTCCTGCCGGCCACGACAGCCCCAGCGGCGCCCAACAGAGCAGCCCAACGTAGAGTGTTCTTGCAGCGTGCTGACTGCTGCGCAGCACGGGAAAGCGGTGCTCGCGTCCACCCGCAGGCGGTACGTGCGCTTCTGCTGCTTCGCGTACACTTACTTGAATTGCAGCTGATGCAGGCAGCGAACAGGTTATTGAGATGGTGGGAACCACCGATAGCCTGAGCCACGGAGTGGTCGACCGACCAAGCCCCTCGTGTTCCAGGCCGGCCGTAGTTGCCGAACGAGAGCCGCTTCCGACAGATGTGACAGCGTCCATCGGTGCGGTCGTAGATCCAAGTGAGCGTTTCATCCGAGAATCTCATCGCTTCTTCCCTTTCTGGCCTGTGTTTGGGTCGCTCATCAGCCAGCCAAGGCCGGCCGCTATCAGTATCCCGCCAGTCCCTAGCCCCAGGAGACCCGCCCCGGCGGCTCCGAGCAGGGAGCCCAATATCCGCCCCGCGTCCTCGTTGCCCTGGTCGGCGTTCACGATAGTCCGGAAGAGCAAGTCCAGCTTCTCCTGCTGTGACCTGTTGGGGACTGTGTCATTGGCTATCCAGCGGGTGACAGTCGAAGGCGACACCCCAAGCAATCGCGCGATCTGGGCGAGCGACCCCGCCTGCCCCCTGCGTTGAAGGGCCTTGGCGACGTATGCAATCTTCTCCGCCGTGCTCATCGTTGCTTATTGTCGTGCATAAGAGCCTATAATGCAAGCTCCAAATCACTAGACATGCACGCATAGGCCGGCTACTGCACCCAGTTCGCGACGCTGGCCCGGTCCCCGTCCTCCGTCACCTTGAGCAGGAAGGGCACCCGGTCGTGGATGTCCTCAATGTGGCTGATGAGGAGGATCTGCCGGAAGCTCCCGGCCAGGTCATTTAGCGCGCGCAAGACGGTTTCCCGCCGCTCCTCATCCTGTGACCCGAATATCTCATCCAGGACGATGAATGTGGGGTCACTGCCGGCCCGCAGGGCAATGGTCTGTGAAATTGCCACGCGCAGGCAGAGGTTGGCCAGATCCTCCTCCCCGCCGGAGAAACGGCCTATAGAGTGGAACGCGCTGCCGTCCAGTATCCGGATGTTGTAGTCCTCGTCCAGGTCGACGCGGGTGTACCGCCCCTTGGTGACTTGGTCCATGAGCACCGACGCCTGCTCCGCGATCATCGGCCTGACCCTGGCCGCCAGGTCATCCCTGAACGCGCCGAGCAGCGACACCAGTCGCGTGAGATACCGGGCACACTCCTCGTCGCTAGCTATCTGGTTCTTCAGGCTCTGTAGCTGCCCGATTTCCTCACCCAGACGGCGCAGGCTTTCCTGCTGCACTGCGAGCTTCTGGCGCACCTCTGCGAGTGCCGTGCGGGACTCGTCATAGACGGAGCACGCGGAGTCATAGGTCGTCTTGGCCCGCTGGTATGCCGGGGGCTTGAAACGCAACTGGCGAAGGGCCGCCAGATGGGCCTTTGTCTCCGCGCGCAACGCGCGCAGACTGCTGCTAGTCCGCTTGATGTCGTCTTCGATGGTGGGGATGCGGGCCAGTTCCTGTTCGATTCTCACTGCTTCGGAAGCGACCTTGTGCAGGCGTTTGGTCTCGGTGTTGATGGCCTGGTGCTTGGCTGCGTCATAGCCCAGCCGGCTAAGCGTCGTGATCCTGCGTCCCTTGGCCGCCACGGTCTTGTGCAGCCGGGCCACATCCTTCTTGGTGGCCATGAATTCGGCCTGCTTGCGTTCGCGCTTGGAATGCTGAGCCGCCAGCCGGGCCTTGTCGGCCTCAAGCCGCTTGAGTTCGGCCGCGGCCGCAGCTTCCTGCAAGCCCAGTGCCTTGACCTTCTTGCCGTGCTCCGCGAGCGAGGATGCGATGGGCTCAAGTTCGGCATTAAGGTGCTGGAGCACGCCTTCGTAATCGCCGGCGAGATCGCGCAGGCATGTCGGGCACTGGCCGCTGGCCCCCAGCCTCCTTACCTGCGCGGCCTTGCCGCGGAGATCACCTACTTGCGCCTTGGCGCGCTCATGTGCGGCCCGCGCCAAGCGGAGATTCTTCTGGACAGCTGCCAGGGACCTGTTCGCTGCCGCGAGAGCGCGGGCATTCTCGCGCCTGTCCTTGGACAGCGAACCATACTCGCCAAGCCCTTCTCCCTGGCGCTTGAGTTGCTCCTGTGCTTGGGCCAGTTCTGTATTGAGGCCGCGCACTTCCTCTTCGAGCCCGAGCCTCTCATCGTGGGCGCCCTGGGCCCGGTCCATGCGTTCCTTTTGCTGCCTGACCTGTTCGTACTTGCGCGCCTGCGGCCGGATCCGCCGCAGGTCCTGCTTCCTTTTGGATAGCCCGGCTAATTCTGCACGCAGTTCGCTGAACCGCGTCTCGGCATTCCCGGCCTTCACTCCCGTGGCGGCCCTGGTCCGCTCGAGTTTCTCATGCTGCGTCCTGAGCGCATCCAGTGCGTCGAACTTCTCTTTCGCCAAGCGGCGTTTGCTGTTGGCCTTCTCTTCCAGCTTCTGGACACGGGCAACTGCGCCGGTGCAATCCCTAACCGCCACTGTGAGCGTTTCCTGCTCCTGGAGCTTGCCGGGGAGGTTCTCCAGCGCCCGCTGGGCTGTCTCAATGCTGACCTGCTTCTCGCGGCAGTCGCGGCGCGCGTTCTGTATGGCCTGGTCGATCTTGTCGATGCCGATCATCCGGCGTATGGTCCGCCGCCGCTCCTCGGGCTGGGCGTCGGAAAGCGCCTGGATTTCCTTCTGGCGCGCGAAGACAGACCTGATGAAAGTTGCATAGTCCATCCCGACCAACTGAGACACGAGTTGCTCCACCCCGGTGGCGCGGCTGGCAACAGGCTCGGGATTGCTTCCATGATAGGCCACCGCGGAGTGCACCTCCCGTTCGCCGCGGATCCGGCGTTCAATACGGTAGGGCTCACCGCCAACCGAGAACTCCAAGGTGACTACGCAGTCGTCTTCGGCGGAGGTGCCCTCGCGCCGGATGCTCTTCGCCCCTGTCCGCGAGGCGTTGGCTCCATAGAGGCCAAAGGCTATCGCCTCAACAATGGTGGTCTTGCCCATGCCGTTGCGGCCCACCACGCCCATCAGGCCCTCCGGGAACTCCAGGTCGAGGCTCTTGAACTTCCGGTAATTGGAGAGAGACAGCCGCCTGATAATCATGCCTCTGACACCTCCACTGCCGCGCTCAGATATGACTCCCCGAGGGAGCGCAATCTCGTGCTGCTCAGCCCGCCCAGGTCTGCGTTGCGCAGAAAGGACGCGAACTCTGCGGAAAGGGGACCGATGGCCGCGGAGGCCGTGCGGCGGCCGGTTGACTGCGCAAGGCAGCGGTCAACGCCGACATGGAGCGCAGCGCCGGCCATCTCCCGGATGCGGCGCTGGTCAAGTTCCACCCAGCTCTCCGGGGTTATTCTGTCCAGCGTGATATGGACGATCTTGCCGTCCAGCGGGGCAGCCGACGACAGCGCGGCTGAGATGGCCTCCATTATCTGGGGAGGATGCAGCCCCGTGCAATTGATGGGAGCAAGCTGCACAATCTCGCGGCAGGATACGGGGCAGAAAGTGATCTCGCGGCTGGCCAAGTCCACCTCAACAAAGCCCTTTTCGTAGCCCGCCTCCTTTGTGTGGAAACGCTCCGTCGAGCCGCAGTAGCAGGCGTTGGCGCCGACCTTGAGGTGCTTGTGGTAATGCCCGAGCGCTATGTAGTCGAAACCGGACAGGGAGGCCAGAGCTTCCCTGCCAACGACAATCTCATTGAACTCTCCCAGCGAGTACCTCTCGCCTGCATTGCGCACACCACCATGCATGACAAGGACGTTGAACCGGGCGGCCGGATCAGGCCGCACATCGCCCAACACAGCCCGCAGATGGTCCTCGGTGGGGAGGTGGGGAATGCAATGAACGGCCGTGTCACCGAAACGGAAGACGACGGCTTCGGACCGATAGGCTGACTTCACCCCAATCAGCTCCAGGGCCTCGAATATCGAACCGGAGGAGGCAAGACGTGGAGTGGAATGGTTGCCAGAGATCACTACTGTCGGGATCCCGGCGTCAACCAACTGCTTGAAGCCGGTGAGAGCCTTGACTATCGCCCGGTTGGATGGCCTTACAGTGTGGAAGAGATCGCCGGCATGTATGACTAGACCCGGACGGCGGGACAGAATCTGGGCGATGACCGCGTCGAAAGAGTCATATACATCCTTCTCCCTCTGGTTCAGGCCTGTGGTCGCTTCAACACGGCCCAATTCGGCAAATCCAAGGTGGGTATCTGACAGGTGCACGACCTTCATGCGCGTTCCTCCCTGTGGCACAGCATTCTTCTATCAGGAGTGGATTATCGTCCCGGCAAATAGTGTGTCAACGCTTACCGGCAGGCGCGAAGAGCGGCCACGAACCTATGTATCTGATACAGGGGCGCGCCTTATAAGCGGTGATGAAGACGGCGATGCCCACTCCGCCTCCCCCGTCCGCTAAGCATATTACCCTGTTTCTCCACGCCACTCAAACCTGATAGCAGCTTCCGCTTCCCCCCGCGCGGACAGTTCCGCCACCTCCGACCGTCACGCATATTACCGTCGTTCTCCATGCCATAGAAGCCCGACGGGAGCTGCCGCTTCCACTCGCGCGGCCATTTCCGTCGAACTCCGTCCGAATCAACCGTAGCAGGCGCTGTCGCTTCCTCTCCCTGCCGGGGCAACAATCCACAACGCCTTTGTGTGCCCACAGGCCGGGCCCTTGAGGTGGGCACCAAACGCGTTTCGCCCTGGCGGGCGATTGGTGCGACATGCAGGCCCTCCGGCCGTGCGCGGCTCCCTCCCGCGGCGGCCTCGGGTAGCGATCCCATCGGTTAGCGGCGCAGCGCCGCACCCGCAAGGGGATGCGGCGACGGCGTGCGCTGCGCGCACGCACGAGGGCATACAAGAGTATAGGGCGTCGGCAACCGGAGGCGGGGATTAGAGCGCCAAAGGAACCGGGGCGGTCAAGCCACCGCCTGCCGGGCCGTCGCTTCAAGGGAGGGATTGTATGTCGGGAAACGGAGAGGGCGCGGGAAGGCCGCGCGAGGAAGCATCGAAGAACAGTACGGCCATGAAGACGTGGCTCGTGAGCGGCAGGGACACGCAGGTGTTCACGTGCACCGTGAGGGCCGCGACCAGGGAAGAAGCCATGAAGAAAGCCAATATGGGGGAGCGGGAGGAGGAATGCTGGGACAGCGATGGCCCCGGCCTCACGGACATCACGGCAACCGACGCCGAGGAGGTGGACGAATGATTCTGCTGACCGAGGAACTGGAAAAGAGGTTCGCCGAGGTCGGCGACCAGGATGGCAAGGGCGGCGACGCGCTGGTAATCGCCCGGTTCTTCACGCCGGATAGCGGCTGGACGTGGTACGCGACCGAGTACGTGCCAGCGGACCGGGTGTTCTTCGGCTACGTGTGCGGCATCGAGGACGAATGGGGCTACTTCAGCCTCGACGAAATGGAAAGCGTCCGCGGGCCGCTGGGGCTCGGCATCGAGCGCGACCTGCACTTCACCGAGAAGCCGCTCAGGGCCGCGCTCAAGGCGGACGGCAAGAGTTATCCGCGCACGCTGGACGAGATACACCAGCAGCGGCTGGCCGCGGACGAAGCGCCCAAGCCGGCGCCCGGGCCGGGCAGAACAAGCGGGCCGCCCGAGCCGGCGCCCTACGACGACATCAGCCCGAGCGGCACGGTCCTGCCCTGCGGCTGCGAGGCGGAGGAAGACGGCGAGGGCCGCCTGGTCATAACGTGCCTGTGCGACATGCACTTCGAGCAGCGGGCGGTCGAGTAGGCCGCCCCATCATGCTCTCTCATAGAGGGAGAAGGAAGGAGGTAATAGGTATGGAAAAGACAGAACAGAACGGAAGTTCCGGCCAGAAGCCGGAAAAGGAGTTCAGAGCGGGGGCCGTGAGGGCCTCGGTCTGGAAGAACACCAGGAAGGACAAGGCAGGCCAGCCCTTCGAGGCCCTGAGCGTGCGCGTCGAGCGCCGCTACCAGGACAAGGAGGGCAACTGGTTGAGCACCAGTTCCTTCCGGCCCAACGACCTGCCCAGGCTCGCCCTGGTAGCCCAGAAGGCGTTCGAGCACGTCGCCATGGCCGCCGGGGAAGCCGGGGAGGGGGCCGAAGAGTAAGGCCCCGGTCCGGGGCGGCCGCGTTTTTCGCCCGCGTGGGCGGCGGCCGCTATCCCGGTCCAGACAGGACATCAAGGAGGAAACTATGTTGAACGAAAGACAGCGAACGGAGCAGGCCGTGAGGCGGCTTGACTCGTTCGTTGGGACGGCCCCGAGGCAAGCGGGGCACGATACCGCCATACCCGTGGAGGAAGGCCCCGCGCCGACTGCACCGAAGGACGGGCCGCCCACCGGAGAGGCCGCGGTGCCCGGCCCGGCCGCAGACTTCGTCCCGGCCAGCGATATAGCGGCTGGCGGTGACAGGCAACCCCGCGTCCTGACGCTCTACACCCACACGGGGGCGCGCAGGGTGCCGGTGGCCAGCATCCGCCGGGTGTTCCCGGGCGGCCTGCCCGGCGACGTGTACACCTACTGCGTGGAGGTGCGGCCGGGCGTCGAACGCATGGGCAACGGCCAGTTCCACCCGCACAGCATCTACGGTATCCGGCAGTCCACGGCCAGGTGGCTTTGCGGCGAGCTGGGCGTGCTGTTCGTGCCGGGGGAAGAGATGGTGGTGCCGGCGGCGCATATAAGCCCCCTTCCCAAGTAGAACCATGGCCGCCCCGCAGCGGCCGGGAAGTCCTTGCAGCGCCCCGGCCGCCGGAGAAGATACCGCCGGAGGCGACGGTGATTCATGATTGAGGTCCACCCACGGCTGTTCATCGGGACCGAGCATGATTACGAGGCCGTGGTCAGGAACCAGCCCGGCTGGTGGGTCGTTCACGCCTGCAAGGAACCGTACCACCGGCAGCTCCTGGGCTACAGGAGCCGGGGCGCGCCCAAAGGCCATCCTGAGTACTTCCTGGCGGTGAGGGGCACCCGGCTGTTCCTGAACTTGGTGGATGCTGATGACCCGGCCTACATACCCAAGCAGATCATCGATACGGCGCTGGCCTTCGTTGACAAGGGACTGAGCGGCGGCGGCCGCGTCCTCGTGCACTGCAACCAGGGTGAGTCGCGGGCCCCGAGCATCGGCCTGCTGTACATGGCCGCGCGGGCCGGCGCGCTCCCGCGGTCGACGCTGGACGAGGCGGAGGCCAGGTTCAGGCAGCTGTATCCCGGCTACAACCCCAAGGGAGGCATCCGCGGGTTCCTCCGGGCCAACTGGGGGGAGTACGTCAAGTAGCAGGAGGTCCGACATGGACGCGCCGGTGGCTGCGGCTGAAAGGGGAGAGGCCGGTCCCCAAGGTATTTACGCTCCCGCGTCCAAAGTGACGATATATAGACAAGTTCCAGAAGGGTACTGACATGAGCGTGAAAGACTCAACGCGGCTCGCCCTTGCGTTCCGGAGCGGGGACCGGTGCGCCCGGCCGGAGTGCGGGAAGCAGTTGTGCGTGGACGCTGCCGCAGCTTCCGGGCCGGCGCTGGTGGGCGAAGCGGCACACATAGCCGGAGAGAAGCCGAAGGCGGCCCGGTACGACCCGAACATGACGGATGAGGAACGCGACCACTATAACAACCTGATCTACCTGTGCTGCAACTGCCACACGCTGATTGACAAGCCGGGGCAGGACCGGGAGTTCACGGTAGCCAAGCTCCATCAGATGAAGGACGGGCACGAGACGAAGGTGCGCGAGGCCCTGAACGAGGCCTTCGCGGAGGTCGGGTTCGACGAGCTGGCGTACGCCACCGAGTGGCTCGCCAGAGTGAAGCCGTCAGTTGCGGCCGGCGACTTCTGCGTAATCCCGCCGGAAGAGAAGATAAAGAAGAACGAGCTGTCTGAGCAGTCGCGGCTCACCATCGCCATGGGCCTCGGCGTTGCGAAGGAGGTGCGCTCCTTCGTTGAGTCCGAGGCGCAGCTCGACCCGGACTTCCCCGAGAGGCTGAGGGCAGGGTTCCTGGAGGAGTACTACCGCCTGCGGAAGGAAAGCACCAGGGGCGACGCCCTGTTTGACCTCATGTGCAGGTTTGCCCAGAGAGGGTTCAAGGAGCAAAGCCGCCGTTCCGCTGGCCTGGCTGTACTGATATATCTCTTCGAGACGTGCGAGGTGTTTGAGAAATGATACTGCCGACCAAGCACATACCTGCCGAGCGCGCTTTGGTAGGTGTCGGGGCGGTTCTGCTGCAGCATCTGGAAAGGCCGCGCACGGTGTCGGACCTGTGGGAGAAGGTGAAGGATCATGAGGCTGTGGGTAACTTTGAGCGGTTTGTCCTCGGCCTGGACCTCCTGCACATGCTCGGGGCCGTCAACCTCTCAAGGGGGTTGCTTGTGAAGGTGAGCGGATGATACACGGACTCAGCGCCAACAAACGAACGTTCAAGGAGGTGTCGTTTTCGCCCGGCATGAACGTGGTTCTCGCAGACCGGACGGAAGCGGCCACAATGAAGGATACGCGGAACGGCCTGGGCAAGTCGACCCTCCTGGAAATCATCGACTTCTGCCTTGGCGCGGAGATTGATGAAGGGCAGGGGCTCGGAGTCAAGGCCCTCGAGGAGTGGGCGTTCACGCTGGACATCACCATCGGCCCCAACAGGGTACGGGTCACGCGGAGCACGAAGAACCACAAGAAGGTGTCCATCGAGGGGCCCGCAGACGGATGGCCCGTGAAGCCGGAATGGGACAAGCATCTCGGGGCCAGCTGCCTTGCACTGAAGGACTGGAAGGATGTGCTGGCCTCTTCCATGTTCGGGTTGCCGCTCGTCTTTGAGGAGAAATACCGGCCAACCTTCCGCAGCCTGATTTCATACTTCGTCCGCCGCAGCAACGATGCCTACAACGATCCCTTCCACCATTTCCGGAACCAGAAGGAAGCGGATATCCAGGTCAACAACTGTTTCCTGCTGGACTTAGCCTGGCAGAAAGCCAACGAGTGGCAGCTGCTGAAGGACCAGCTCGACGGCATCAACGCCGTGCAGAAGGCGATGAAAAGCGGGGCGCTCCAGGGCGTTGCCGGCACCATCGGCCAACTGGAAGCAGAGAAGGTCAGAATCGAGGGCCGGGCCAAGGAAGAGCGGCAAGCCCTGGATGAGTTCCGGGTGCACCCGCAGTACAGACAGATACAGGATGAGGCCAACGACCTGACCAAGCGCATGCAGGAGCTTGTGAACGCCAACGTGGCCGACCGTGGCCGGCTGCGGATGTACGAGACGGCCGTCGCGGACGAGCAATCCCCTTCTGACGACCGGATCGAGGCGCTCTTCCGGGAAGCCGGGGTCGTGTTCAAGGATGGGGTGAAGGCAACCCTGGCCGCCGCCCGCGATTTCCACAAGCGGATCATAGGGAACCGCCGGACCTTCCTTGGCGCCGAGATGGAGCGCCTGAGAAGGCGTATCGATGGCCGGGAGGAAGCCATCAAGGCCTTGTCGGATCAGAGGTCAGGGCTCATGTCGATTCTCAAGACGCACGGGGCGCTTGATGAGTTCGCGAGGCTCCAGGAGCAGCACGTCAAGACGCGTGAACGGCTGGAGCAGTTGAGCACACGCATATCGGAGATGAAGGATGTCGGCAAGAAGAAGAGAGACCTAAAGGTTGCGCAGGCCGAGCTGCAAAGATCCGCCGAAGCGGACTATGAGGAGCGCCGGGAACGCTGGGAGCAAGCGCTTCACGTGTTCAACGAGAACTCGCAGGCCCTGTACAAGTCACCGGGCAACCTGATTATCAACGTGGCGGAGACGGGCTATAAGTTCGGCGTGGAGATACAGGGTAGCGGCAGCGAGGGCATCGGCAAGATGAAGATCTTCTGCTATGATATGATGCTCGCGGAGGTTCTGGACAAGAAGCGCCCATGGCCTGGCTTTGTCATCCACGACAGCCTCATTTACGACGGCGTGGATTCGCGGCAAAGGGCGCTGGCACTGGAGCTGGCTGCCAAGAAGGCACAAGAGCACTCGTTCCAGTACATCTGCACCCTCAACTCTGACATGATTCCTGAGGCGGACTTCTCCCCGGGGTTCAAGCTTGATTCTTACGTTCGGTTGAGGCTGACCGACAAGGACGCCGGCGGCAGCCTGCTGGGCATCAGGTTCTGAGTAGGGAGGCAACTCCCGAGGTTCTTCCATGACCCGCAAAGCCGCCGTCGGCTGGACCATCGCCTTTGTCCTGCTCCTGCTGCTCCTCGGCGGCGCCGGCTACTATTACTACGCCACTCAGCAACAGCAGCCCTCCGGCGGCACGGCTGGGCCGCAGGCAACGACGACGCCCCCGGCGACCACCAGCAGCTCGCCCACCGTCACCTTCATGACCTGGAACGTACGCGGCTACCCGGAGAAGGACGCCGCCAGCCGGGCGTGGTTCAGCGGCCAACTCCTCCGCCTGAAGCCCGACTTGCTCTGCGTCCAGGAGATCGCCAACCAAGCCAAGGCCGACCAGTTCCTGGCCGCCGAGCGCGGCTTCTCCTGGGCGGCCTTCCTGGATTCCTCCGACGGCCAGGACAACGCCATCTTCGGCGCCGGCGGCGTCGGCCACGAGGACATGCCGGACCCGCAGGGATTCCAGCACCCGGCGCAGGCGGCCTACGTCTGGTCAGGCGGCTTCGACGCCGTCGTCGTTACCGTGCACCTTTCGTGGACGAACGCCACCCTTCGGGAGAAGGAGAAGACGCTGCTGCGCGGCGTCGTGGCGAACATGCTCAAGAAGGACCCGGACGTAATGGTGGTGGGCGACTTCAACACCGAGGGCGCCGACATCCGCGAGCTGGCCAGTTCCATCGGCCTGCGGGTGATGGAGCCGACGAACCAGGCCGGCACCACCCACGCCGGCCACCACTATGACTGGTTCCTGGTCTCGCCCGACCTGGCCGACGAGGAAGCCATCGACTGCCACGTCGAAACGTTCAGCGGGGCCGACATGGCGACTGCCACGGCTGTGTCGGACCACCTGCCGGTCATGGCGAGGTTCAGGACGGACGAGAAGTATGGGGACCGGCGATGATGAAAGCCGTCAAGCTCCGGGATGTGCTGGCCCCGGATCGATAGCTTCCCTTCGTTGCCTTTCTTTCTCCTTGATGGTGCGGTCAATCCCATCCGCCTTCTTCCTGAACACGTCGCGTAACTCACGGTCCCGGATAGCTCCGAACTTGAGCGGCTCATGATTATCGTAAGGCTCCATAAAGGAAAGCCGCATGGGGAATGATGGGTGCGGCTCAAAGGAATGGATGATCTCCCCGATGTACTCACCGGTCTCGGCATCGTACCCCGGGGCTTTGTGGTCAATCATCTGCGGCCGCTCAAGCTTTGGCGCCCACTCCTGCCATAGAGAGCGCACATACTTCTCGTGACCAGGATGCGCAAAGAAAGCGGCATCCTGTGACGTGTTCATCTGGAGGACGTTGAGCATGTCAACGTCGGCCTTCGTCTCAACGTTAACCCAGTGGCCAATCACTGAAGGAACCCGATACTTCGCCGAGTCAAAGAACATCAAACCGAGCCGCGGCCCTAAGGGCAGGTAGACCTGAAGCCCCGGCGTCTGCAAGCCCGTCAACGACTTGTACCGGACTTTCTGATACGCCATATTGACAAGGGCCACCACGCCATCGCCGAACAGGAAAGGCCACCGCGTGCAGTTCCTGAGCAGCACGGCGTCCAAGTCAAGCAGCAAACCGCCCGATATGAACGAGTACAGAATCTCGACTGCGTGAGCCTGCTTTGGGTCCACTCCAATGTTGTCCAGGTTCTTCTCGATCCACGCCTTAAGCTCGGGGTCCGGGGGAAACTTGTCCAGGTTATGCCTGATGTACTCCCGGGCCAAGTTGTTAGTGGAGCCCAACATCTTGTCGCGTTCAAGCTTCGTCCGGGCGCGTTGAAAGACTATGAACGTGCAAAGGATGTTGTATTCCTTGGGCGTCATGCCGATCAGACGTTCGGAGTCGCGGATTCTCTGTATGATGCGAAGAGCATCGGATTCCAGCTCGCCATAGGACTTCTCTATTTCAGGGGAGCCGTAGAAGTAGTTCTCGGCGCACTGATTGCGGATGCTGGCCCCCAGCACGACCTGGCCGGTATCCCGGAGAACGAGGTTGATGGTCTTCCCGTCTTCAGAGAAGAACCGGCAATAGCCCTGCGGCACATAGTGTTGCTTCCTGTAATCGGCCGACATTCTCTAGGTGCCCCTTCACTTCCTCCTGAGACACTCCGAAGTCCCGTACTCGTCCGGGTCCCCGGGCATGTTCTCTGCCTCGAAGAAATACAGCGGCTTCACCTTGAGCGCGTCGGCCAACCGGAGCAGCTCCAGCGAGCGCACGTTGGCGTAACCGTTTTCGACGGCCCAGATGCGTCCGGGGGCGATCATCGCCAGGTGGCCAAGCCAAGCGGTTGACATGCGGCGTTCCTTCCGCAGCCTGCGGATGGTCTGCCCGAGTTCCTGTATCTGCATCGGCCCGGCGCTCCCCCTGCGCGGGATTGTCTGCCTCCCGGGGCGGCCGTCAACTGCCACGAACGAACGCCGGCCGGGGCAGATGCCCGGAGTCGCACATACCGATGATACCCATGGCCGATGTGCGCTGCCGCTTGCAGCGGCCGTGACGCCATGGAAGATCCCCACGGGCTCTTGGAGGACTGACCCATGGCGCAGGTTGAGTGCTCGCTCCACGATGTGCGGCGCGTCGTCCGCGAGGAGCTGGAGAAGCTGCTCTGGCCTCGCTCTGTTCCCCTGGAGGTCACAGTGAAGCAGGCTGCGATGTACCTGGGCGTCGCCCAGTGCACCATACGCAAGTGGGTGGTAAGCGGGGAGCTTGAAGTGGGCAGGCGCATCGGGGGCAGGTTCTGGATACGTCTGCCGCTGTCAACCTACAGCGCCACGCTCGGGGAAAGCGTGATGCAGCATTTCTCCCGGCACAGGGCGTTGCGCTACCTGCTCCTGGCCCCCGATCCGCAGGAAACAGCCCAGGCGCAGGCCGAGCGGAACGAACAGTTCCTGGCGGAAGTTACAGACGGCCTCAGCGACCGCGTTGGGCCGGGAGAGGAACTGCCCCCTCTGCCAGACCTAAAGTCCTTCCAGACCGGGCGCCGCAGGGGGCTGAGAGGCGTGGCCGGGAGGTGGGCCACATACTCGGCCGCGGACTGGGAGCAGATACCCGAGCAAGCGGGCCTGTACGCACTGTATCTCGATGGGAAGCTCATGTACATCGGCCGGCACGAGAACGTGCGTGCCCGGCTGACGTTTCAGCGGAACGAGCCAGTCTTCGGCCGGTTGCCGCGCATGAGGCCCAAAGACCAGGCCAAGCGTGTCGTAATCAAGTTCTCACCGAGCCGGCGCAGCGGGGAAGAACTCATGCGGGCCCACCGCCTGCTCAAGCGCCTGAAACCGCCGTTGAACGAGCCCAGGCGCAGCCGGCGCGGATGGCTGTGAAGAGCGGCATCTGCTGGGGGAGTGCCCGCGGCGCCACCCGCCCGCTCCGCCTATATGTACCCCCGCCGCCCAAGTCCGTCGCGGTGAGACCCACGAAATCCCAGCGCAAGCTCATCGAGCAGTTCGAAGCAGGGGCCTACGAGGGCCGCGCGTCCCACATGTTCGTGGAAGGGGACGTGTTATATTCATGCGGCCAGGAGCGGCCCATGGCCTTCCGCTACAGGCGGGACCGCGCGTACAAGTTCCTCATCAACGCCGACCGCTACAGCGTCACCACCACCTGCCACCAGTCCCAGTGCTTCCGCCTGGGGCCGCAGGTGTCATTCTCCGCGCTGGCCGCGGCCAGCGTCAAGCTGGACCGGGTCCGCGTGGTGGACGCCCGGCCGGACACCTGGCGCGAAACCCCGGCCCCGGTGCCATGGGACCCGGCCCGCGCCTGGCGCGAGCACCTGCCGGGCGCCGTCCTGCTGGAGACCGACGGCCGCTACCTGCTGTCGTCCATCGACGAGGACGAGCACTGGTCCCGCCGGTCATACTTCCTGTCACAGCTCCCCCGCAAGGCCAGCACGGTCGCCGAGGCGTTCGACTGCCTGGTGCCGGACGAGGTCAGGAGTCGCAGGGAAAAGCCGGGCGCGCGGCCGTACAAGAGGCAGGGCGACTGGTTCTTCCTGCCCACCGGGTACGAAACCAGGGAACTGCCGCGGCCCAGCTACAAGGGCGTGCAATTGGTGGACCGCGTCGGAGAGCCCACCGACCACTACGTCAGCGAGCTGCGGCTCAACTCCGGCCAGTGCTGCCGCGGGACTGTCCGGCACCGGCCCAAGAAAAGGGGTTCGCAGCATGCCATGCTGACGCTCGGCGACATTTGGCACGAAGTTTTCCAGAACACGGCCGTTGGGTCGTGGAATGCGGACGGGCGGGTGGGCTGACTACTCGCGGTAGAAGATAGCGTCGAGCATGGCCGCGCGGCCGTCCCAAATCGCCGCGTCCGTGGCATCCTGCGGGCGCGGAGCGTTCCACCACGGCGAGTCCGCGATGCGCTCCACGATTTCCTCCCAGTAGCGGTCGTAGTCCATGCCCGTCTGCCTGATGCCGAAATCAGCGCACAGTTCCTTGCAGTTCTTGGAGTCGAAGCAGACGAACTGGTCCGGCCGCTTGAGCGCCAGCAGGCGGCTCGCGACGCCTACGCCATGCCGGCCTTTCGGGAACGCCTTCTTGAATTCCTCGAGGTACGCGTCGTATTGGGAGCGGGTAACGTAGCCACGTAGCGGGATTGCGTCCAGGGCGCGTGACAGGTGCGGGCTATTGTCATTGACCGCCTGGTGGAAGTAACCCGCGCCCTTCATGCTGCCGAACCATGCCCACCGGTCGTTGAAGTCGTTGGGAAGACCGGCGATGGTCTTCCTGAGCCCGGTGTCCATCGAGGCAAAGTCCTTGTTCCGGGTGAAGGCCTCTTGGACGGCGGCAAGGAGTTCGCAGCGCTCCTTGAAACCATGGTACTGGTCTCCCTTGACCTTGGCGGCGAATTGTCCCCAGGACATGGACATGACGCTTGAATCCGTAAGCGGCTTCCTGGGCTTGGCCTTGCCGTACTGCCCAGCAAGCTTCCGGACGGCCGGCTCCTTCCTCTTCCACACCTCGCGGTACGCGGCCACCATGCTCTTCGTGGCCGGGGCGGCGTCCTCCCAGTAGCCGTCAATGAGGGAGACGACCTGGTCTCGGAGATGCCCAGACGAATCGTCAGCACCGGTCAGCAGGACCATGGCCTCGGCGTTGGTGGTCAGCGCGCCCGAGGTCAGGTTGGCGCTCCCGATCAACACTTCCCACTGTTGCGAGTTCCAGAACACGTACAGCTTCGGGTGAAAGACGCCGGTCGGCTGGAGCATGAAGCGGACGCTCTTCGAGCCGATGAACACATCGAGAACGTCGGGGTGCGTCTGGTAGAAGTGGGTCCCGATGACACCCTTCGCGATGCGGGTGGAATGCTTGACGAGGGACTGGAAGACTGCGGTGTTGGCCGACGCCCACGCCACGGCGAAGGAGACGTGATCATAGGTGCGGATGAGCCTCGATAGATTGCTGGCCAACTCTTGGTTCGTGGCTATCAATTCCATGGTGCGTCCTCTGCGGGCCGATGGCCCTGCGATCAGTTCTGCTTGAGCTTGTCCAGCTCCGGCTGCAGGACCGTGATCATGGCCTGCATCTTCTCCACGGCCCAGTCCATGAGATCGTCGGTGATCTTGCCTTCCTGTTTCTCCATGTAGATACGCGCCCAGTTCTTGCCCCAGGCGTCCTGAATGACAACTTTCCCACCGAGCGCTTCCTCCAGGACGCGCTTCTGCTTGGCACACGCCGCGAAGAATGGCTGATTGGCTTCTTTGCTTCCCTTCTCGAAGTGCAGTTCCACCCCGAAGCTGGCGCGTGGACGGCCGTGAAACCCCCACTCGAAATGCACCGAGCCGATCCCGGTCGGGATCTGATAATACGCCCTCGGCGTAGGCGTGGCGTAATCCCCCGGCAGCTTCTTCTTTAGCGCTTCAGCGCACCGCGTGAAGAACTGGACGTATTCCGTCTTCGTCACCGACTGGGTGTGCTCGGCCATCTCCTTCCGCTCGGCCTTGACCAGGTATTCCTCGGCCTCGGGAAGCGGGATGAGCACGGATGAGTTGACGGCCACGGCGTCGTCGGAAAGCTGGTAGAGGTCCAGCTTGACGCACCGGATGTCCATGCCGAACTTGCGCAGCCACAGGACCGAAGCCGTGACCTCCGGCCTGAATTCCTTGGACACGAGTATGATGCGCGGCCGGTCGCTCAGTTCCTCGAAATCGTCGCTCTCTATGAAATCGAGTATCTTAGCCCTCGCCTGCTCGGGCGTGGCCGCGCGGCCTTTCTGCTTCAGGTACTTGGCGTGCATGGCCGCCAGGTCATCCAGTCGGTGCGTGGAGCAGTAAGCCGCGTACTTGATGGCCTGGAGGTCCACGTTCTTGCCGCTGTCGTCGCGCTTCAACTCGATGACGACGAGGTTGCCTTCCTTGTCGATGGCGAGCAGGTCAAGGCGTTCGCTGGTCTTGTCGAACTGGTCGTACTCCGTGGTGATGATCAGCAGCTCCTCGCCGAGGATGTCGGGGTTCTGCTCCACCCATTTCTCTATGTCCTGGCGCTCCAGCAGGCCGTGCGCCTTGAACTCCGTTTCCTTGCACGGGGCGAGCGTCTTCTTCCGCTTATCATAGGTGTAGAGCATGTCCGGCCTCCTCTATCCACTACTACTTGAGCAGCGGACTTGAAATATCTTAGCCGCGGGGACCGTGCCCGCAATCAGATTAAGGATGGACTGCTTGCCGCTGTCAGCCGTGGAGGGACTTCAGCGGATGAGTGCTACAGGCGTGGTAATGGCCGAGGATGCGGAACGTTTCATCATGAAGTGATTGCCGCCTGGACGCGAACAGGAACGCCAAGTCATCCTCGCGGTAAGCGCAGGCAAGGACCGGCGCGGCGTTGACGCCCCGCACCTGCGCCAGCTTCTTCTCGACATCGTGGACGTGTTTGCGCTTATCGTTCTGGAGGTGCTGGTAGACCATGAGAACGGAGGACGGATCAATCACTTCCATCAGAAGCTGTAGCTCGGCATTGAGGATGTACTTCTCCCTGCCCATCTCCTCCAGATAACGCGGGCCGCCTGTTTGAAGCCCGGTGTCCGGATCGACAAACACCAGCGCGTTCTCCTTCTGAATGAGCGGCCGGAACTGTTGCCAATACGCGTCCCGGCCGGTATCGGAGAAGAACGTCCGGTCGACTGGTGTGATGGTGGAGTATGACTGAACGTAGGGGGCTAGCCAGCGCTCCCAATGTGCCAGGCTCTTGGAGCCGCACCCCTTGATGAAGGCAAGGAGTTCCTGGGACTTGTCGCCGCGGTTGGCCGGTGGCTTCCTGCCCTCCTTATCTTCCCTGTGTTCCGTCAGCATCGGGATGAACACGTAGTGGCGAAGGGATAACCGCTCGAACACGGTCCGGATGAGGTCGTACTTGAAGTAGTCGCGGCTGTCGCCGAAGTACTTGAGCTGGACCATCGCCGGTCAGTTCGCGTTGTAGCCGTGCGGAACGCGCGTGAGCAGCAGGTCTTTCCAATGCGACTCCCTGCGCAGAATGTCATCCGTGCTGGCGTGCGTATCAGCAATCTCCAGGACTCCGAACTGGAAGTTGTCGGCGTAGGTGTCGCCTTCTTTCCTGAGAAGCTCTCTAAGTTCAGAGTTGCCGCCGTGGCCGGTTGCGGAGTACGCGCACCATCGGCTCCAGATTCCCTCCTTGCCCGTGGCGCTTCCCACATAGAGCTTCCCTGTCCGCCTGTCGGCAATCACGTAGACTCCGGCGACATTAGCCAGGGCTGCCCGCCAAGATTCGATGTTCTGTTTGACCACGATGTCAAGGTGCTGCTTGGTTAGCATTGTTGATGAGTAGCCTGGGAATTCCGCGACACGAAGCCTCTCCGGCCGTATTTCGGCGACCTCGATGGCGTGGCTCCAATTCTCGCCCAGAAGATACGACTGCCGGCCTGTTCGCTCAAAGTGAACAATGAGCCGGCCGTCGAGGGCGTTTGGCCCATCGCGACGGCTCAAACGGTACTTGTACAGCTTCTGCTCTTTCATCCACTCGCAACCCTTGGAGTTGTGGACGCCGGCAAACAGCCAGTGGTTGGTTGCGGGAAGGGCTATGAGCGAAACGACAAGTAGTCTCCCGAAGTTCCTCTTGGTTTGCCACGATTGCCATTCGTCGAACCGCCCGGCGAGGTATACGTCCAGAGGGTTCTCTTCGCCATTCCAGCATGCGAGGTGGATCTTGCATTGGTCTGGAAGGACCTCGGCGTCAAGAAGTTGAAGAATCTGGAAAAGCTGCATCGGCGCTCCTCCTGGCTGGCACCAGTCTGTTCAACGGGCGGCCGTTGTCAATGCCGTTGGGATAACGGATGTGGATTGGTTGTGTTGGGCATGTGCCCACCGCGCCACCCGCCTCCCTTCCCTTTATGACCTTTCCTCTACCAGCCCCTGCTGTATGCCCCCCAGCCAATTCTCCCGCGTCGACGGCCGCTGCAGCCGCGGCCAGCCCGCGTCTGTGAGCCGCGGCGACTTCCGGAAGGAGATCCTGCCGGACGAGTTCCCGGACTGGAGCTACCTGGAGCAGGACGGCTTCGCCGATAGGCTGGCCGCCTACCGCCGGGGCGACTTCGGCTACGTAGGCGTGCGCGCAGCCATGACCGTGCCCATCCCCATGGACGGCCACTACATTCTGCACGAGATTCGCAGCCCCGGCCTCTGGGGGATCGAATCGGACTCCGGCGACGATTACTTGGCCGAGGTCTTCGGCGAGGAGTCGCACGTCTTGGAGGAGATGCTGTCGGCGCTCGGCGTGCGTGTTCATTGCGTGGGCAAGGAGGCTGGCCGATGAAATCCATCGCCAAGCTCTTGGAGCTGGATGGCGAGGCCCTGTTCACGGAGGTTGGCCGCGGCATCGGCCGCGAGTTGACGCTGGAAGAACAGCGGCGTCTGGAGCTGCTGGCCACGGCCTACCGCGACGGCGCGCGCGTCAGCTACTGCCCGGCGCCGGGAACCAAGCCGGTGGAAGTCAGTTTCCCCGGCTACCTGCGGGAGATCGGCTATGTCACGAAGGAGGCCGGCGCATGAAGGACATCGCCGCGCTCCTTGAGCTGGACTGCGCCGGTATGCTCCGCGAGGTCAGCCGGGGCATCGGCCGCGAGCTGACCCTGTCCGAGGAGCTGCAACTGGCGATGCTGTCCGGCGCCTACAAGGCCGGCGGGGGCGTGGGCTATTGCGACCTGGAGCGGCCGGTGCGGGAGGTCAGGTTTCCGGAGTATCTGAGGGCGCTGGGGTATTCGATATAGATGATTGTGGATCGCCGCCTTGATTGACTGCACCGGTGTTATTGGGTTTGGGTTGCCTCGGGTACGAGCTTCGCGAATCGGGCCATGAGTTCGGCCGATTCCTTCACGAACTCACGCAGTTCTTTCTTGCTCAGTTCCTCAGAAGCCGCAGGCCCTTTGGGTTTATGCCGCACTATCAGAACGGACTCGGTTCCCCTGTCGTTCGGATCATCGCAAACAATCGGGTTGTGTGCCACTAGGTTCCGACGATTGCCAATGCGGTGGAGATCGTCGCACAAGGACTTCACTTCAGCAGGACTGAGGCGTGATCGTTCGGAAAGCAACGCACGGAGGACATCAATGCGTCTGGCAAGTGGCGATTTGAGCACGTTGGCAGATAGAAGCTTGTCGGTTGCGAGCGCGCGAATTGCGTTGTTTGTGAGCAACTCCAGGGCACCACAGTGGTGAATGAAGAAACCGATGAGGGTGGGGAAATCGGTCACCATGGCAAAGACCTATCAACTATTGGCACAAGCCCGTCTCTGACCCGATTCATTGGTCCACCGCAAGATTCCACCCGCCATCGTCCTTGAGCGTAATCTTCATGTTGTGCTTGTCTTCGGTTGTGAAGACCTTGTTCCCCGCGGACGAGCCTGTGGAGTACTTGGTGTATAGATCAATGGCCTTCGCATCTGGAAGGCCGTGTTGGTTCGGTCCGACTGAAACCAGCGTCATGGCTGGGTTGATCTTCTTGATGTGGTCAACGTAGTAGTTCTTGGTGTCCGCCGGGTCGTCGAAGAACGTGACGGACCCGTGATGCGCCCCGACCAAGAGCGCGGACTGCAGGTCATTGCCATTGTAGTTGGTCAGTATCTTCTCCTTCCACGGCCGGTAGTTGGTGTCCGCAGCAAACATCACTGAACAACCCACCGTCCTGTACTCGACTTTGATGACGGCACTTTGCTCGTTGGGGTCAGTGTAGTCACTCCACTTGGCACTCATGCACCGGTATTTCGCGTCCCCGAACGTGTAGAAGTTGCGGGCTTCTATTGTTCTCCCCGGGAGCATCCGTTTCAGGGTCATGTACGCCAGGTACTCAGGGGAGTCAGTCGTCGTGCCCGGGACATCGGTGTCCCAGATGGCCTTGATGGGGTTCTGGGCATGCAGGTCTGTGATTCCCCGCATGTGGTCGGCGTCGCGGTGACTGTTGATGAAAACGTCGATGGATGTCCCGTAGCCAAGAATTCGCCGGACGTAGCCCAGGACATCGTTGCTGTTGTCCGATGTGATGTTGCAGTCGATTACGACCCTCGTCCCGTCGGGGTTGAAGAGTATGGCCATGTTGCCACAGCCGACATCAAGTATGTGTATGTCCATGTGCAACCCTCACTTGGCCTGGGTTTCGATGTCAGCATTCACACCGACGCGGCCTTGTTGACTAGGCTGCGACTCCTCCGTTAGCACGTTGGTCACAAATCTGACTCCGTAATTGCGCGCAGCCATCGCAAGCGCCACGTATTGCAGGACGAGAAAACCACCGTAGCCAGCGACAGTCTTCCAACTAGCCGGGGAGAAGAGTGCTCCGGCCAGGAACGCCACCGCGAATATGGCGGACAGGCCAGCCATGTCGCGGGTCAAAAGGTACATCCGGTGCGCATGCAAGACGGTCAACTTGTCGGCGTGCGCCCGGTACATCTGATACCACAGCGCGTTTTGCTCTTTCGCGGCCCTGGGCAGCTTGCCATGCTTCGCAGTCAGCGCGTCGCAATCAATCCGGGGATCGTTATGCATGTGCCGGGAAAAGGCGCGACACCCCGGTAGTGGACACCGCCAACGCCAAAACACGAGCCGCGCCTTGGCCGTGTCGCCGAGGAGCCCGTTCAGGACTATCGTTGCCAGCGGGACGCACAATGCGATAAGCCCGTCTTTGGCAGACACCTTCTGCCAGAAGTGCTCAATGGCAGAGCCACTCAGTTCTGCGCTGATGTACACGCCCAGGAAGGCTGCCAAGTTGACGCCGATGAACAGCCACAGATAGTGAGCATTGGCCTTCTTCAGGTTGGTGACTTGTTTGTCTTCAGGCATGGATAGTCTCCCTATTCCTCTACCTCGTCAAAGAGAGGGAAGGCATTTGACGGCACCCATCCGGCCCGGGCAGGAGCGTTGTGTGAGTGACACACGGTCTTCCCGGAAGTGGCGTGGACCGGGGCGCCGCGGCGGAGGAAAGCATTCATGACCTTCTTGGCGGGATGTTTCGGGGCTCCTTCTGGTGATACGGAGACGAAGGCGGTCTTCTTCTTTTCCTGCCCCTGCAGCTTGGGACCGACCAGTGTATTCAGCAAGGTCGGGCCGATGTTCCGCCGACTACCATGATGGGGAACCTGGATGGACTTGAGCGTCGCAAAATCGAAGCCCTCTTGTTGCAGACGCGAGATAGCTTCGGTCAGGGCGGGGATCCCGGCATCCGCAGTGAACAACATGGATTGACCGTCAACAGTGAGGAGAAGGACCGCGCTCGAATTGTTTTCTGCCGTCGTTTCACCGAAGTCGTCCAGGGTCTCAATCCCGAACGTCTCCGCGACCTTCTTGACGACCTCCTTTGCCTCTGCTGCGAATCTTGCCAGAGCGGCCAGCTTCTGCTCGGGCTCGGGCGTTCCTCTATAGCCGGGCAAGAGGCTCTTGTAGTAAGCTTCGGTGGGTCCGATGACGCGCAAGGCGCCGTTGAAGCCGTTGAGCCCAGAGAACGGTTCCACGATGCGGATGCCCTTCCGTGTAGCGAGCTTCTCCAGGTCGCGGGCCTGATCGAGCGACTCAATGAGTGCCTGTCTGACACCCGCAGCGGTAACCCGGCTGTCCTCGAAAAGATGAGAGATGTCGTTCGTATGGTTCCATGGCTGGTGCATGAGGAGACAACCAACCTCCAATTGCTCCAGAACAACGCTCAGGCCCGAGACGTGGTCAGCGTCAGGGTGCGTACATACTACGCAATCGACACGGCCGGTCTGGTAGAACTCCTTGATATGCTTGACCAGTTCCTCTCCGTTGCTCTTGAAGCCGCCGTCAATCACGACAACGGTTTGTTCACGCGGGTTCCGGAACAGGGAGCCGAACCGCATGGTGATAGCGTCTCCGCTCTTCTCGCCGTCGCCTACCGGCAGGAAATCGACTTCATAACCGACTTGATTGGCATCCATGACTGTCTCTCCCCCGAATCGCGCAAACGGGCAGTGCTCAGTGATTCTAGCTGATCCTGTGCATGCCCGCAAGGGTTACACAAGTAATGGATTCGCGGGTATTAAAGCCCCGTGTGCCTTTCGTGCGCGCGTCAAGTGTCTTTGCTGGAAGTCATTCCCTATTCCTGGATGTGGCGACGGTGAACGCCAAGAGCGACACCAGGCAACCTTATGCCCACCGCGCCACCTGTCCCCCTCCCGCTTATGAACCGCGCCACGAAACCCTCTTCGGTGACGGCCGCATGAAGCTCATGACCAGGGAGCTGGAGAAACGCTTCGCCGAAGTCGGCGACCAGTACGACAAGGGCCTCGACGCTGTGGTTGTGGCCAGGTACTTCCACCCGCGCTCCGTCTTCACCTGGTACGCCACCGAGTTCAACCCGGGCGACCGCTGCTTTTACGGCTACGTCTGCGGCCTGGAGGACGAGTGGGGCCACTTCAGCCTGGACGAGATGGAAGGCGTCGAGGACCAGCTCGGCATCGGCGTCGAGCGCGACCTTTACTTCGACGAGATGCCCCTGCGCGCGGCGCTCAAGAAGGACCGCAAGGTGGTGCCGGATGGCTAGAGGGCTCACGTACACCAGGGACGGCCTCATCAGGGCCGCGCTCAAGGCGTATCCGCACAACGAGCACCTCGGCCCCGAGTACTACTCCATGGGCGTCGAGGAGCTGGTGGCTGCGGCCAGGGATAACAAGCTGGGCGACAAGCTCGCTTCGTTCATGGTGCGGGAGCTGGCGGACGGCCTGGACGCGGACGGCAACGGCTACGTCGAGCCGGCGGACGCGGGCTTCCTCATGGAGAGGGGCGCGGCCGACCTGCAAATCGTGGCCGACGCGCTCTTCCAGATGGACCCGGCCACGGCGACCTACCACACGCCGCAGCCGAAGGAGGCCGGCTGATGGGCGACCGCTGCGACCTCTGGATGACCTACCGGAAGAAGGACGAGCGGCGGTTCGCGCGGGAGCTGGGCCCCAAGTGGTACAACGTGCAGGAGGAAGAAGGCCCGGCCTGGCGCAGCGTTTACGTGGAGCAGGCCAACTACGGCTGGCTGGACCACCGGCAGAACCTGGCAAAGCGCAACGTGCCCTTCTTCGGCCGCCACGGCGAGGGCGGCGACTACGCGGCCGCCAGGTTCGCCGCGTGCGGCGGCGAGCACATCGACGTGCCCATCTACGACGGCGAACTGGTATGCTTCATGGACGGGGAAGGCAACGTCAAGGCCGGCGGCGTAGTGGCTGCGGCCGATTTCCTCGAGCTGGAGCGCCAAGCCCGCAAAGCCATCGGCCTGCGGCCGGCTGCGGCGCCGGACGAATTCTATCAACTGGTGCGGGTTCACGGTGACGTTGAGCCGGAGCTGCACGCCGAGCCCATCCGGCCGCTCCGCAGGGAGCTGCGCAAGGCGGTCATCGCCCACCTGAAGGCCGAGCCCTACAAGGACGAGGACGGCCTATTCTATATACATAGCAGGGGCGGCAGGCCCGTCGGCATCCACGCCTTCAGCAGCACTGAGATGGACAGCATCCGGAGGAGGGCCGGTTGCTGATGCACGTCCACCCCCTGATAGTCGTCGGCGGGTGCCCCGGCCCCGAGGAAGCCTGGAAGGCCGCGGACGGCTACGCCGACGAGCTGGTCGAAGCCGCGCACGTCTACGATTACGGCGGCCCCCTGAAGGACGATGGGGATTCACCGCTGGCCGGGGCGGCCCTGCTGGCCGGCACCGGCGCGTACCGCGAGTCCGTGCTGCACGCGCTGGCCGCCGAGAAGGCCAGGGCGCGGGAGGAATGGGACGTGGTGCGCCAGGCGCTGAAGGTGTTCGCCGATCATGAGGATCCGCCCGGCGCGGAAGATATCTTCAGGCCGCGCTACAAGGTCGGCGTCGGCTTGGCCGGCATCATCAGGCCCGGCATGGATGTCTGCCACGACGAGACCTTCGGCCGGGCGCTCTGGCGCGCGGGCCGCCTGGGCGAGATCCTCGACGGGAGCCCGTGCGCGGACAGGTTCCTTTACGACCGGAGGGAGAACAGGCAGGTGCCCGTGGCCGACGAGAAGCGGCCGGACGTTTACGCCGTCCTGTGCGACTTCCACTTGTGAGCGTCATCATGGTGACACCCTATGGACAAGAGCGACTGCCTGAAGAAGCTGAAGACCTGCCACACCCGCCTGCCGGAGTCGCGGGTGGAAAGCGTCCTGCGGCTGGCCGGCCTGGACGACGGCGGCCACCTGGGCGAGTGCGAGCAGTTCGTCCGGGACGCGCGGGTGTACCCGGCCATGGAGGCCGCGGCGCTGGGCTTCTCCTACCTGCCGCCGGAGCAGGCTAGGCAGCTCGCTGACTACATGGCCGAGACCATGGGCCTGGCGGATGGCCCCACTTACTGCCACGTCTGCGGCACGCGGGACAAGTCCCTCTTCGACGCGAAGAAGTCCGTGGACGCCTGCTCGGCCTGCTTCGACGAGTACGGCCCCCCGGACGAATGCTCGAAGTGCGGAAAGAAGAGCTACGAGGGCGACTGGTACGGCCCGCTGGTGTGGACGGAGCTTGCGGCCCGGCGAGGCCTGTGCCAGGCCGGCCAGGTGGGCCAGGGGATCGGGCCGGACTATGAAAGCTCGGAGGACCGGCTGAAGCGGGACGGGCTCATCGTGTGGAACAAGGAGCGCTACGTTTGCGACGGGTGCATGGGGTGGTGAAGGTTCGGGAACCATGTTGAGAGACAACACGGTAAGCGTGACAATGTGGACCGAACACCTCCTACGAACAGCACCTCTTGCCATCAATGGAAAGCGCTTCTGCTGCTTCCAGAGCGGCCACTCGCTCAGCCAACTCCGGATGCCAGAAGCCGACCCGATCTCTTCCGGTGTACTGCATGTACAATGCCTTCCATCGGGCAGCGAAACCAGCCAGAATCCTTCGCCCGCCTCTGTTCGGACTTGACTGCAATGGCATCGCCGCGAAGCTCACACCATCATCATTCATGGAAAAGCGCGCAATCGCCGTTTCCATGGCAGTTATGTTCCTGATCTTCCATAGAGCCGTCTTCATGGCAGTATGACTCACGCCCAGTTGCCGTATCGCATATGCGTCGGCCGTCAACTCAAAGGCATATACGTCTTCAACGCCGCGCATAACCGCATCACCGACAAACGCGACCCTACCGCAAATACATAGCAGAAGATCGATCACGCAATGTTTGCTAGCAATATGTCCAACTTCATGTGCCATGATGGAACGGAGCTCATCCGCAGAGAGGAGGGCAAGGCACCGAGAGGAGACTTCAACATGATACCGCCTGGTGAATAGCCCACACATGTGTGCTCTGGCGTATGGGAATCGGCTCTCGGTAATAATCACACTTGGGCGGAAAGCCAGAGTCTCTTCACACAGAGAGTTACACATGGATTGGAGGCGTAACACGTCCTCTGGAGTGGCACCTTGCTCTCGTGTGCGTATGTTCTTTGCTTTGGCCGCTCGCGCATAGAACAGCTCGCCCAGCGACAAGAGGAGTAGCACTGCCAGCACTATGAAGTACAGTGTCACGACAGCCCGCAGAACGATGTCTACGGTGCCAACATGACGGGGATATCCCAGAGCCAATGTGGCAAGCATGATCGATGCTGGACTACCTGGCTGGTCACCGGATTCCTCACCAACGTGTATTACCGCCGCGGCACTCGAGTGCCCGGCCACAACAATCCCATAGAGGATGAGGCCCCCAACGGCGATGATATACGAAGCGAGCACGAATCGGTATCTACGCAGGAACCCCTGACCCGAGACTGCGCTCTTGGTCGATGGATGAGCGCTGCAAGATAGCAGCCGCTCCAGGGCGGGCCTCATTCTGACCGCCAGTCCTGAAGCATAGAAGAGGAATGCGCACGCTGCCAATTGCGCGAGCAGAAAGAACACCCACGGGACTCCCGCAACAAGGCGCACAGCATGCTGTAGTTGCGCTATCTCCTGCGGTGCCCATGTGCGACCAACTGAGTCAACGTGTGCTGTTCCGCCGTCGAGTTCTAGAATCTGCGTGGCCTTGTCGATCAGCACTTGGCTGCCAACGGCGCTGTGAGCATCACAGATCAGAAGTGTGACCTGCGCACCAACCATGTAGAGCATGGCTAGGCTGACAAACATGCCGGTTGTCGCGGTGCCCAATCTTGCGGAGAATCCCTGGCATCGAAACGCGAACATGAGTGCGATTAAGAGGCCTGCAATGAACACCACAATGGCAACCAGCGTTGGCTATCCAATAAAGGTTCCGAAGCCTAGAGCATCCCGAGCCTTCATTGCCGGAGTAGCAGCTATTCCCACTATGGCCACAACCAAGAAGTAGAGCAGAAACATATATTGCCTGGCGTCAGTCCGTGATAGTCTGTGATCGAGTGGCTCAAGATGAGCGTGGAGACTTCTGGCGCGGGCCCTCACGTTCTCCCAGAGATGAGCAGTATTGACTGCAAGCAGGTAGAGCGCCAGAAATGATGTGAGCGGGAACGCTAGGAGGAGGCATACGAATGGCCATACGATAGAACCCGCAACTGCACTGGGAGAGACGGGGGCATCGGGCGCAAGGCCGCGGAACGCCCATACCCCAAGAAGGGGAGCAATTGCGGCTACACCCGCAGCAACTAGCGCATACCACAGGTATAGGCGGGACTCCACGGAAACGTGAACACAGTTTCCAACTTGGCGCAGGTTGTATCTGACATCCTGTGGCCTCGCTTGGACAAGTATGGAGTACCAGCGAGCTTCTTGCTTTGCGAGAATGGCAATGCTGCCGTCCGCAAGCCACTTGGTCTTAGGAGCAAGGCCTTCCCGGATAGTCTCCTGTTGTATCAGAGACGCAAGGGTGCTCAGAGGCAGAGATGTTACATACGTCGTATCCCAGCGCATGCCACCCCTCAGTGGCCATTACACTGGTCAAGAATACCCTCTATGCGGTCTCGGAGCTTGCGAACTAGGTCTGGCGGAAGTCCCGACTTCAAAGCTTTAAGCTCGAGAGCATCCAAGACCCGAGGCGCATCGCGCTTAAGCGAGTCCTTGAGCGCGGCCCTTAGAAAGACCAAGCCGACCCAACATGATAGTGAGATCAGCGTGCATTCCGCCACCCCGGCGTCAAATGAGAGCGAGTCATCTTGCCCAGGTCCGCCTTCTTCGTCTGTTTTCGGTAGTTCTCGTTCCAGCGTAGTGAAGACCCCATCGAATGATACGTCAAACTCTGCAAGTAGCTCAGGGTTCGTTTCCGCAAGACAGGAACGCACGGCTGCGCGGAGAGCGTCTCTTGTATCCATTGCGTCTCCTTTTGGTTCTAAGGGCCGGAACGCTCTTTTCCGGACTTCTCCGAAGTCCCAAACATCCTCCCCACGTACCCCTCATCCTCGAAGAACAGAATGTGCGCCTCCGCGAACCTCTCCCGCGACCAGTCGCCGGTCCCGTAGTAGTCACGCAGTGTGTCGTAGGGTGTGGCCGAAACGATGACGGAGTCCAGCTCCACGTCCCTGAGCCCGGCCCTTGCGCCCCAGGCCTTCGACAGCTCCCTGAGCCGCAGGTGGAGCTTCACCTTGTCGTCGGTCCAATAGGTCTTCTCGCGCAGCATCCCGTGGGGCTCCACGAAAACGACGCGCTGGGCACGGCCTTCCTTGATCCAGAGGATGAAGTCGGGGAAGAACCCCTCGTTCTCGAAGAAGCCCACGCCCCGGCCGCGGCTGAGGTTCCTGAGCAGGAAGACCTCCTTGCCGGCCAGCGACTTCCCGGCCTCGCGCCGGCAGAAGTCCCGCAGCCCTTCCACAAACCGCCGCTCGCTTTCGTTCAGGCCCGGCGGGTCGCTCTTTACCTTCTCACCGCGCTCCACCAGCAGCGGCTGGTACAGGTGCCGGTCGAAGTGGACGTTGGGCAGCTCGCGGACTTCGGAGCAGTAGAGCTGCTCGCCCTCGGCTATCAGCTTCTGGACGGCCTCGATGAGCTCCCGCTCCGCGCGGTCGATGCAGACCGTGTAGTCGCGGAAGTTGGCGTCGCTCTTGTCGAGGGCGGCGTAGACCATGTTCTTGGAGTCCCACCGCTCCTTGGAAACGTAGTAGAACTTCTCCACGTACTTGCGGAGGATGGTCAGCACGGCCTCGGTCAGGAGCGCGGTGTCGGCAAAGGACTGCGGCCTGGCGACGCCCTCCTCGGCCACCAGCCGGTAGAGCCTCGGCTCCTCCGCGGCGAGGATCTCCCGCAGCACCTGCGGCCGTATCACCAGGTTGGAGAAGCCCTTCTGTTCCTTGTAGTCCATCACCACCAGGTAGGCGCGGTTCCAGTCCACCAGGTCCAGACTCTCGGCCGGTATCTGCAGCTCCGTGCCGGCGTGCATGGACTGGGCCTTGAGCCCGCCCGCCCCGCTCCGCATGGATTCCACCTTGAGCGACATGTCCACCGAGACCTTCGCGGCAGGGTCAGGGGTCAGGACGATGTCGCACTCCAGGGCGAAGTCGCGCTCCGGCGGGACTCGGGGGACCAGCAGATTCTTGCCGAGGAACTCCGCGTTCGCCCTGATGGGCAGGGGCAGCTCCACCTGGCCGAGCGTCTCCACGCCCTCGCGCTCCAGGTACTCCCGGAACTGCGCCATGTAGTTGGCGCGCACGGCGAAGATGTTCAGGATTTCCAGCAGGCGGATGTGCGCCGGGTGCTCACCGTCGAGCGCGGTGCTGCGCTTGAGACCGAAGCCAAGGCCGCGCAGCCGCACGCCGCGGCCGAAGAGTTGGATGATCTCAGAACCCTCGGTGCGGCCAATGTTCAGCAGGCCCATGTTGGACACGCGCCAGCTGTTCCAGCCCTCCATGAACTTCTTGGCGCCGATCAGGACATTGATGGTGGCGTCAGGCCTGTTGATGCCCGCGAACAGGGAAGAGGATATGGCGTCATCCTCCATCTGTATCCCGGCGTCGTCCTCCTCCACCAGTTTCTTGAAGCTGGCCGTGTCGCCGATGTAGATGAGCCCGAAATAGTTCTCGGCGCCGCCTACCTTGAGGCCGAGCTCGCCGGGCCCGCTCTTCACGTCGCACATGTGGAGCCCGCCGCCGGCCGGCGCGTGGAAGACGGTCGCCAGTATGTCCCGGTAGATGGCGTCCGGGTCCTGGCCCCCGCCGCGGAGGTACTCGAACCGCTCGGCGAAGACATCGCCGCCGGCATCGTCACGCAGGCCGCTCTTGCCCTGGATGAGCCTCTCGATGGCGCGCACGGACCAAGCGCGCTTGTTCTCCAGGAAGCGGTGGAGGAAGCGGGCCACGGTCAGCACGTCGCTCCGCGCCTTCCCGCTCTCCTTGTAGACCGCGTTCACGCTGCTGCCCACGAACACCCACAGGGGCATCTCGATGTTGTAGGGCCGCAGTACCGCCGACTGCTCGGCGTAGCAGCGCTGCTGCTCGTAGAAACTGAGGAGGTTGCCGAGAAGCAGGGTGTCGGTGTCATCCTCCTTCGTCTCGTCGCGAAGGTTCAGGATATGGAAATCCTTGCCGAAACCGTTGCCGTGGAAATACTTGTAGGAATAGTCGAACGCTATGGCCTTGCCGTACTCGACAGTCAGATCGTCGTTCTTGGTGGCGGTCAGCGCCTGGCCGAAGGTGGCGCTGTACTCGAACGTGAACCCCGTTTCCCCCAGCCGGTCGCGGAACTTGCGCCAGGCCTCGCCGCCGGAACCCTTGTGCCCCTCATCGACGAATATCAGGTTGTTGCCCTGGAAACTCTCCACGTCCACGCTGACACCGCCGCCGCGCTTCTCCTCGACCAGCTTGGTTATCTCTATGACGCGGACGACGTTCTTGTCTCCCGACCAGAGCCCGCTCTCATCGATGCTGAAACGTGCGCACGGCACGCCCGAGGCCTCCATCTCGGCTATGTGCTGGTCTGTGAGGCCTTCGTTGGGCGTGATGAGCAGGATGTTATCCAGGGGCTGTTTGTTGTAGTGAAGGAACTGTCGGTAGTTGATGTGCATGACTAGCGTCTTGCCGCTGCCGGTGGCCATCCAGAAGGCCAGCTTGGTCAGGTCGGCCTCGGCAAAGAGCAGATCCTGCGCGTCGCCCGGTTCCTTCCCGGCGTTGCGCTGCCGGACGAAGTCGTTCAGGCAGGCCAGCAGATCGGACGGCCGGCTGAAGTACCAGTCCAGGTATATCTCCGTGTAAAGGACGGCCAGGTACTGGAAGTAGCGTAGCTTGATCGGCTCCGGCCGCCGGGTATTGATGGCGTTCAAGTGCGCCCGGATGTTGTCGTCGTAGCGGCCCAGTACCTCGGCGGGTATGCGCACCTTGTCGCCGCGGCCCACAAGCCGCTCGTGGACGAAGCTGCGGCCGTAGGAATCAAACCCCTCGCCGGCGTCTTTCATGTCTGCCAGGAGGTCCCGGTTGCTCTTGTAGCCGAACAGGCTGTTCAGCCAGGCCAGCAGGACAAGGCGGTTCTCCAGCTTGACGTAGGTGCTGGTGCCGCCGTTTACCGCCGGGCTGGCCGCGCGCCGCGCCATGTGCTAGTTCCCCCCGTTGCCCGCGGCTATGGGCGCGAACATCCTGGCCTTGAAGACAGGGTCGAGGCTCTTTGCCCCGGGTATGGTGCTGTCGCTGTTGACGAAGACATCGTCGGCGCCCGCCGCCAGCTTCTGCTCGGCGACGAACTTCTTGTCGCGCTCGAAATCGGCCGCCTTCCAGCCCTTGGTCTCGCGCCAGATGACCGCGACCGTGCGGCTGTCCACGGTGCCGCGGTACACAAGATAGGCGCGGTCCTTGTCGCTGACGGCCTTGCGGGACTGGACCCGCAGCCCGAGCAGGTAGTTGAACGTCTCGGGCAGGTCCACCGGCTTGTCCCTGGTCTGCCCGTCCTCGGCGATCAGGAGTTTGTACGCGAAGGGAGTCGCCAGCTTCTCGACGTTGAGGAGTGTGTCGCTCTCCTTGGTCTCCCACTCCAACATGTAGTTCAGCAGGTAGTCGTCAAAGCCGGTCAGCAGCTTCTGGCCTCCCTTGCCGTTGAAGGCAATGTTGTTCAGGGCGTCCTCATACGACTCGATGCGCAAGTACCTGATGATCCGCGGAGACCGGGTGACTTCATTCTTTGCGGCTGCCCTGCTAGGTTTGCCATCCTTCCACTCGGGCGAGAAGATGGCCTTCTTAAGGCGCGGCAGAAGAATCGTGTCGAAGTAGGAATCCACTTCAACGAGGATGAACCGGCGCCGGCCTCCATCGGAGCGATTGAGGTTCATCACCGCGTGACCTGTGGTTCCGGAGCCGGCGAAGTAATCGCCGACCCAAGCGGCAGTGTCATTGGCAAACTTGCAGACGTACTCAATGAGCCCGATCGGCTTGGGGTAGGAGAAGGTGAAGCCCATATCCGCCAGCTGGCCAGCCATGCGCTTCACGGTTCCGACGTTCCTGATCACGGAAAGAACGTGGCTCTGTTTTGCGCGGGTCTTGTAGCAGTATATGGCACCGGTGTGGGTTATCTTGAACCAGGTCTCTAATCCTTTAGAGTCGCGAATGGGCTGGCATTTGTTTGCAGTGAACTCATCCAACAGGAAGAGGGAACTCCAGCCGCTGAAGGCGCGCGCCTCTCGCGTCAACTTCCCGCCCTTGACCACGACCTTATCCCGCAGGTGGGGCCATTCGGAATCGCGCGCCGGGATTTCGCCCTCGTCGAACGACGCCGGGAATCCTTTGGGGAGCAGCACTTCGCTGGGAGGATTGGCTGGCCCGTTCTTTGTGATTGAGTTCTCTATCGTATCATTGTAGAGCTTGCTCTCGCCTTCAATGTCAGGCGCGATCACTTGCGCATGAGGATAGGATCCCTCGTCTTTGCAGAAGGCAAGGAGGTACTCATGGTTGCACTTGACCTTGCTTTGATTGTCGATATTCCCCTCGTTGTTCCAGACAAAGTTCGCGAGAAGGTTGTCGCGTCCAAAGATGTCGGCAAGGGCCAGTCTCAAGCGGTCAACTTCGTGGTCGGCTATTGAGCACGTGAGCAATCCGTCCGTCGCCATCAGCGCGCGACCAAGAATGCCGCGATCCTGCATCATCGCCAACCACGAGGAATGCTGGTAACCATCCTTGTACAGGAAGTCATCATTCCCGGTGTTGTAGGGAGGGTCAAGGTACGTGCACTTAACCTGTCCGCGGTATCTCTCCATGAGCAGGTTCAGCGCCTGGAAGTTCTCGCCCTTCACTAGGAGGCCGTCGGTCTTCTCATCCAGGTCCGGGATGGCGGCCAGCAGGCGGTCGGTGAACTCGCGGCTAAAGTGCCTGGTGTCCAGCACCAGGGTTGGGTGGGCCTTGAGGAAGACGACGCGGCGGTCCTTCTTGGTCTTGGCGGCCGCGCTGAAGATGTTCTTCTCTTCCTCGTCGATGTGGAAGAGCTCCTTCCATTCCTCCCACTGCGCGTCGCAGGCAGCGATGTCACCGTGGAACTCCGCCGGGACCGTGGACATGGTAATGCAGTAGTGGGTCTCGGTGATGAACTTACGCTTCTCGAACAGCTTCTTCTGGAAGTTCTCGACCTGGGCCAGGAAGGCGATGACCTTGAGGCCGATGGCCTTCATGACGCGCATGACCTGGAACCAGGCCTCCGCCCGGCCCTCTCCCGCGGCCTCCAGGTCGTCGATGTTCAGGACTTCGTTCTTGAGGTAGAAGTCCAGCTCCCGCTCCAAGAAGCCCTTGAGATCCTTGTGGACGAAGAAGTCCGAGGTGTTCCGCCGCGTGTACTGGCGGAGGTGATGCTCCAGGCAGGTGACCGGGTTGCCGTCGCCGTCCTTGCGCCGCTCGGCCGAGAGGGCCGCCACGGCCTTGTCTTCCTTCGCGAAGTGCTTCGGGACGGCTTCCAGCGCCTCGGCGATGATGGCATCCTGCTGGTTCTTCTTGCCGTACCTGATTTCCTCCTGCGCGGTCAGCGGGCGGTACTCGAAGGGGATCACGACCTGCTTGGCCTTTTCGTCGAAGGCGGCCCCCTTGACCACCGGGACGAAGAAGCGCTTGTCGCCCTTGACGTTGTCCTTCTCCACGTCGGCCGCCTGGAGCTTGAAGTGGACCGTCAGGCCGCGCGAAACAAAGGTGTAGTCGGTGAAGTACTCCCCGGTCTTGACGTAGTACTGGTCCTTGTTGGCCCAGTGGAGGCAAACCTCCTCGCCGTTGTAGGGGACGGCGTACTTCTCCTTTCGGGAGTAGCGGCGCTTGGACATGAAATCGCCGGCGTCGTAGTAGCGGCTGAAGAACGTGTACAGGTGGTTGAAGATGGCCGCCTCCACAGCCGGGCGCGGCTTGGCGCCGTGCGCGGTGCTCCGGAGAGCGACGTACTTCTTGGCGATGTCGGCCAGCTTGCCCTTTTGCTCCAGCAGCGGCCGGTGCTTTTCCGCGAGCTCACCCTTGCCGTCGAGGGCGTCCTCTCCCAGGAGCTCCTTCAACTGGCCGGCCAGCTCCTGCAGCTCCTTGGCGGCCCCGGCCTGCTCGGCCACGGCGCCGGACTCCAGTTCCTTTGCCACGGCGGCAGGCAGATCCTTCTCGATGAACTTGTCGAGGACGTCGCGCTTGTGGTTCAGTATCCGGTAGATGCCGAAGTCCAGGTCCGCGCTCTCGAACTGGAACAGCCGGCGCAGGAGCTCCTGGAACTTCTTGCGGTTCTCTGTCACGATTTCAGGCATTGTCGCATCGTCCTCTCTGCCCCTGGCGGCCTCACGGGCCGCAAGTCTATCTGTCCGCGGGGCTTAATGCAAGGAATCACCCCGTGGCTGGGAAGCCGGGGGCGGTGATGCTTAAGTGTTGGTGGCCCCGGAATATAAGCGCGGGCGCCGAGCGGACATGGTCCGGCGCGTCAACCTTGTCGCGGATCGGCCCCGAGGGCCTTCCGCTCGAAAACGACCGCCAGCGCCTGCATGAGTTCGCCCGTCATCACCATGGTGTCCTGGTAGTGCACCTGCAACTCGGCCTGCTTGGTCAACCTGTACGCGTCAACGGATACGTAAACTGCCTCGAGGGCGGCGCGGCTTTTCGCCCTGTCTTCAAAGCCGAGAGCGACGGCCTCCATAAGCTCCCACTCAAGCTTCCCAAGCTCCCCGTCCGCCCAAGATATCCGGTGCACGATCTCGTTCCGTTTCTTGCGGAATTCGTCGTGACGGACCCGCGCCTTGTGTTTGCGCAGTATCGCGGGAACGGGCGATGTCTGCACGTGCGCGTTGCGCATGACGGCCGCGAAGGTCACGTCCTGGTCGGCCGTCCCCAGATCGAACACCGCGCTGATGAGGTTGGCCGTCACGTCGGAAAGCGTGCACCACGATATGATGTAGAACTTCAGCGCGATGGACACGTCAATGGTTGTCTGGTGGCGGCCGAACCGTTTGAGCAGCGTGAGGATCTCGTCGTCCAGCAGGTTCATGCGGCACAGCGTCCACCAAACCCGGCCTTCGTAGTAGTCTTCCCGGCGGGCACGGAAGCGGGCCGCGAAATCCTTGTCACCGAATCTCCGCTCGATGACGGGCATGAAGGGGGAATCCAGTGTGAAGCGGGTACTCATCACGGTCTCCTAAGGAATGCCTTTGGCCGGGGACTGTAATGGCTTCGAGATGTGGGTCAAGAACATATAAGCCCCCGCCCCCAATAGTTATCCAGGTGCCCTCTCATGTACTGCGCGTCCTGTAGCCGCTGCGAAATCCAGGGTGAAACCGCCCTCGAAAGTTATCTTGGGGATCTGCTCGATACGAAAGGCTACGGGGAACTAGGCGAAGCCGAAAGGAAGGACGGCGTCTACAGGCGCGCGGTCGAACTCCACCCCGGCCTGGAGCTGGTCTACGAGAGGCGGCCGGTCAGCGCCACGGCCTGCGACTGGCAGACCGGCGAGGAGCTTCACGTTTACGAGGCCACCGAGGACAAGCCCCTGCCCTGCGACGGCGACTACTGCCGGGCGCGGGTGGAGTACCCGGAGACCGTCGAACTGGTCGGCTATGGCGACAACAAGGAAGAGGACATGGTCCTGGCATCGGCCTCCAGCAAGTTCTACCGCGACCCCTGGATGGACGGCTACGGCGAACCGGCGCCGGAGATGCTGGAGCCGGACCTGGACATGATGCTGGCGGAGGCCCAGATCCGCGCGCCGGAGTACGAGATTCGGGCCGAGTTCAGGAAGTACCGGGAAGAGCTGGAGCAGGAAGCGCTGCCGCCCATCGAGCAGCTCGGCCTGCCGGACCTGCCGCCGGCCGCATATACGGACTTCGAACCGCCGGAGCGCTACGTGCTTGAGCCCGTGCTGGTGCCGGAGGTCGGGCCGCAGAGCGAATACGGAAGGCGCAGGTAGGAAGCAGCCACACTCATTCAAAGAGGCCATACTCTCCTTGCAGCCAGGGCAATCCTTAAATACACTGTCGCCAACCTTTTCTCGAAGGGAGCGCGCCGGATGAAAATGCGAGAAGTGATCGTCCACAATTTCCGCTCAATCAAGGATGTGCAGGTGAGGCTGGAGGACTACGCCCTCCTGGTTGGCGAGAACAACGCGGGCAAGACCGGGCTAGTCACAGCCCTGCGCGCCTTCTACGAAAATGACGGCGCCAAGTACGACCCTAAGATGGATTTCCCGAAGTTCACGACCGACGACAAGGAGAGCTGGATCGAAATCCACTTCGCCACGTCCGATGCCGAGCAGGAGGGCCTGAAGGCAGAGTACCGCTCGGCCGACAAGATCCTGCGCGTGCGGCGCTACTTCCAGTCGGCCGACAAGGAGCGCTGCAAGTCCGGCCAAAGCAACATCTACGGCTACGAGGGCGGCGTACTCTCCAAGAGCCTGTTCTACGGCGCCAAGAACGTTTCCGAAGCGAAACTGGGTTCGGTGGTGTGGATACCGGAGATCAGCACCGTAGATGAGACGTTCAAGACGTCCGGCCCGTCCCCGTTCCGCGAGGTTGTCAACCATGTCATGAAGCGGGCCGTGATGGGCAGCAAGCCATTCACCGCCTTGCAGGGGGCGGTCGAGGCCTTCACCCGTGATTTCCGGACAGAGGCCAGCGCCGAAGGGCTGTCCGTCGACAAGTTGGTGAAGAGCATCAACGATGAAATCCGGCACTGGCAGGTCGAATTCGATGTGGGCCTCAGGCCGCTCAAGCCGGAGGACGTGGTGAAGACGCTGCTTGACCACTCCATCAGGGACTGCAACCTCGGCCAGTGTGTGCATATCAGCTCCTTCGGCCAGGGGCTCCAGCGGCACCTTATCTACACGCTCATCCGGCTTTCGGCAGACATGACGGCGGGCGAACCGGCCGCCGGCAAGGCAGACAAGAAGGAATTCTCGCCGGACTACACCATGATACTTTTCGAGGAGCCGGAGGCATTCCTGCACCCGAGCCAGCAGAACAGGCTGAACGGCAGCCTGCGCGCCCTGGCCCGGGCAGATGACCAGCAGGTGCTGGTGACGACCCATTCGCCGCACTTCGTAAGCAAGAACGTGACCGCCCTAACGTCGCTGGTCCGCCTGTGCAAGTGCGACACCACAACCTGCGCCCACCAGTTGCGGCCCCAGGACATGGAAGCCCTTTTCAAGGACAACCTTGGACTCTACGCCAAGTGCTGCGAGCTTCTCACTGATTCGGGCACTCCCGAGCCGCTGAAGGAGAAGATTCGCAGGAAGGGCCTCGGCCACGACAATCCCCAAACTGAGAAGAAGCTGGAGGAGGAAGCCATCAGGTACTGCCTGTGGCTGGACGCCGAGAGGGCCTCCATGGCGTTCGCGAGGCATGTGGTGATATGCGAGGGGCCCAGTGAGAAGGCATTGTTCGACTACATGGTGGACCAGCGATGGCCTGATGTGCGGGACAGGCACGTCCATTTCGTGGATGCCTTCGGAAAGTTCAACATCCACAGGTACATGACGCTGTTGTCGGGCCTGGGGATCCCGCACTCTGTCCTGATGGACAGGGACGAGGATGCGGATGTTCACAAGGTCGTGAACGACTTCATCACGGGGATGAAGACTGCTCACACGAAGGAGATTCACGCCTTTGACAAGGACCTGGAAGCATTCCTGGGGATCCCTGCAGTTCAGAACGGGCGGCGCGACCTGAAGCCGCTGAACGTGCTGTCCCACGTCCGGTCAGGAACGGTCACAGAGCAGAAGCTCAAGGAACTGCGGGCGCTGCTGGACAAACTCTCTAACGGCCCCGCTTCTACTGCGTCAGCGAAGGCTGTGGTCGCGGCTGCTCCTGCACCTTCCGCGGGTGTTGCCGTGCCCGCGCGCACTCAGCGGCGCAAAGCCCCTTCACAGCCGCCGTCAGCTCCTCCGTCGCCCTCCTGATATCCTCCAGCTCTTTGAGCAGCCGCTTGGAGATGAGGCATTCGTTCTCGTCCATGATGAAGGTGTGGCGGCGGGGCTAATAAACCAGCGGGGCGGTGCGGCCCTTCCCTATCGGGACTTCCTGGGCAGAGCCTGCCCGGAGCGGTCCGTGAAACCCTTGTAGATGAGAACGCCGGCCCCGCAGAACACGCTTGCGAACTCCGCCGCGCGCCACGCGTCGACACCTCCGTGCAGGTTTGCGCCGTTGGACAGCAGGAACACGTTGAAGCCGGCCCACACGATGCCAAGGACAACGTAGTTGGTCTTCATGCATTATGATTGGGGGCATGCCTAATAAGCGTTGCGACCGGGACAGGCGCGGCTACGCGCGCTCCATGATGCCCTGCCCCATGCGGTTGCTGGCGTCCAGGACCTTACCCATCTGGGCGCAGACCAACCTGATGTTCGATGACAGCCATTCGCAGTCCACGGTCACCACGTGCTCGACCGGGACCCGGCCGTTCTTCTCCTTGCCGAACTTCACCAGCTCCAGCGGGAGCTGCCCGGTCGGCGAAGCGATGCGGCCGTGCGCGAGCATGTCCCGGACGGCCACCACGGCGCGGTCAACCTGGCAGGCCGGGCAGGACTTGCCGGCGACTCCGTTGAACTTGTCCACCAGCATCCCCAGCGTGTCGTAGTTCGTGAACGAATTGGCCGGGACCATATCCCCCTGCTTCAGCTTGGAGGTGTCCACCTGCGGCTCGCTGGCTTCGTTGTGCTTCAGCAGGAATGCCCGCAGCGCGTACTCAAGCCCTTGCAGGTTTACTACGAGCTTCCCCACCGCCAGGGCGTGTGATTCATTCATCGTAACCAGCTCCTCCTATCGGCGTCGGCCGTCCCCGACTCACTCCGCCTCCAGCGGCTCCTCCCCCAGGTCGAACACCATGGAGCAGAAGCGCACGTCGAAGAACCGCCGGAAGGCCGCGAGCGAGCGGTCCTGCGGCCAGGCGTCCCTGTCGCGGTACCAGGCGTCCAGCTCCTGCTCGAAGATGGCCGCGAAGTTCCGCCTGAGCCACTGCTCAGGGCTGGCCTTCACCTCCGGCATGAGGTAGACCGTCCCTCCCTCCATCAGGCCGTCAAGCTCCATGCCCGGGCTGCCGCCGGGGCACCCGCGGGCCCAGTCCAGGTAGTCCTTCCGCGGCACCACCACCAGGGAGTTGCGGTTCACCACGGCCAGGTCGCCGACATCCACGCTGCACCTCCTTCGGGCGGTGGCAGTGTACAGCGGCCCCCGCAACTCGCAAGGCCGCCCCGCTTTCCTGCCGCCGCTCCCCCATCCCTCCTGCCCTTCCAGTTTTCTCCCAGGCGCATCATCTCCCATCAGGGACGCTCGGCGGATAGCTCTCCCTTCCGCCGGCCGAGCACACCGGGAACGCAGGCTAACCGCCTCGCGGGCAGGGAGGGCAAGGAGATGATGCGCTTATGCAAGAAAACTTTGAAGCAAAGCAGGAGGGCGGAGCCAAGAGCGCCGCCCAACAGAAGCAGTGGCGCGTGCCTTTTGTTGTCAGGGGCACCGTCACAGTCAGGGCTGAAACGCCCGAGGAGGCCGCGGACAGGGCTATGGACCTGTCCGCCGAGGAGCTGGCCTGCGCGGCCCGTGAGGTCCGCATGGACATGGCCGAGGAGGCGGGACTATGAAGATACGCCGGAAGATGTTAGAGGGCGAGCATGTCTGCGGCGGGTGCAACTATGAATGCAGCATCGTGTATTCGTTCCCCCGCTACAACATAAAGAAGCATGGCCTCTGCGCCCATTGCTTCATGGACATGCTGGTTGACAGGGGCTTCATCGTCACGGCCCCGAAGGGGGTGCAGCCATGAGCCCGACACCCAGAGTAATCAACCTCGACCGCATCCGCGGCCGGGCCAGTTACCGGCTGTTCAAGGAAGCCGCCGGGATGCTGGCGTACCCGACCGACAGGGAAGGCATCCTCCGCTGGATATACAACCTGCTGGACACCAAGCATTGCTTCGGCTCGCAGCTCAATGCCGGCCGCGCGAAGGAAGCGCTGGAGTTGGTGCTCAGGGAGCGCAAGGGCTGGGGCGGCCTCCAGCGGTGCCCAGAGTGCGACGGCACCCTTGAATGGGAGGACACCCGCTGGGCCGACTTCGACGAGTGGGAGCTCACGGAGAAGTGCTGGAAGTGTGGCCGCACTTTCTGCACGAGCTTCCTGGCCGTGCAGTGGCAGGAGGTGCGCGCATGAACCCAGAAACCCTCTGCAGCCGCCGCGTGCGGCGCGCCTTCGAGAGCAGGATGCGCGACATCCGCACGCTCTGGAACGCGCCGGAGCAGGCCACGCTGGAGCTCGGCTCCCTCGACGAATACGGCCTCTGCATCGACTTCGTGAAGGCCGGCACCTTCAGGGACCAGCGGGCGCCCTACTGGAGATACCAGTTGAGCTGGGGCGGCCCCTCGGAGGAATTCCGCGTGTACCTGAATGGCGATGTGGAGTTCTGGCTCCTCGACTGGTTTGACGGCGCCTCCGTGGAAGTCACGGGCGGGGACGCTGCAATCATCCGGGAGATTGTCGGCATGGCCGGGGCGGGAGTCCCCGGCCAGTTCACGGCAGTTGCAGCCGACATCGTGGACTGCTTCGAGGAATGGCTCAGGGAACGGAATGTCGCCGTGCCAAACAAGGAGCGGTCAGCCCTCCGTGGCAGGGAGCGCAAGGAGGCCGCCATTATCTACGGCTGCGACTACTACCTGCTGGAAGACGCCGTGAGGGACATCCTGAAGGAAGCCGGTGCCGAGCTGCGCCCACCCGGCCGGGCACCCCCGGCAAGCCAAGGCAACGGGGAGGCGGGACTATGAGCCACGTATCATTTGCCCGCGCCCCGGCCAGCGGTGCAACCTGCCGCCTCTGCGGCGAGCGCATAGCGAAGGGAACGGTCCGGGTCAGAATCCGGGGCTGGAACTTGTCTGTGTGCTACCACGGCGAATGCCTGAAACGGCGCATTGAGCAGGAGGAGGCGCAACTATGAGCCGCTTTCTCTACTCGGTCAAAATCAGGCCGCCCCTCTGGGAGGGCTACATGTACTCCGTTTGGTGCGACAAGTTACACGGCAACGGATACGGCCTCGCCACCGAGGTGAAGTCCAAGGCCGAGCTGCTGGCCCTCGTTCGGGACATGTTCCGGCAATGGGAGAAGTACGACGACTGCCTTCAACGCATGCCCGACAAGGTGACGCGGCAGAATCTCCGCTTCGAGAGCTTCACGCCGGAGATATCCGTGGCCGAACTGTTCGGGAACTCCACGCTGGACAGGTTCCTCGGAGGTACGCCGCCGCCCGCACCTGAAGGTCAGCGGCCGAAGTGAAGGAAGCCCGCCCAATAGGCGGCCGCTGCGGCGGCGAACGCAAGGACGAAACCGGAGATGATGCCTAGGACGAACTGGGCGCACGCCTGCGGCTCGTTCAGCGCGGCCCGGAAGGCGTGCATCCACCTGCGGAGGCGGAGCCCGGTTGTGTTGGAGCGGGCTTCGAGCATCATGCTGTCGCGAAAGCGCCCGATGGCTTCCTGCCAGGCATCCCGGACGAGAGCCTTGTACATCTCGGACGCCGGGTTCTCTGCGGGGGCACCATCCTCCGTCTTTGCCGGCTTTGGCAGTGAACCCGGCCGCCACATCGTCCCCGCGGTGAAGTCCGGCAAAGCCCCCCGTTCGGCCACGACCTGCATGACTTCCGCGGCGAGCCGGCATTCCGCCTCCGACCTGACACCGCGGCCGAAGAACAGCTCCCTGCGCACGGCCTGTTCCGCCGCTTCCACCTGCCGTTTGAGGGCGTCAGTCACAAGCTGCCTGATGCTTTCCCGGAACGGAGCCGCGTCGCGGACGATTGGGACGCTGCCATCCAACGACCTGACATGCCCCCGGAATGCTGACTGGGCCCGCTCCCGCTCCCGGCGTATCTGGAGAATCTCGTCGCGCAGGCGCCGGATCTCGGGCTGCACTTCCAGCTCAATCCCCTTCACGGCGTGGAGGGCAGCGTCCAGCGCGCGCTTATGCGCATCATTTCCTTCGTCGAAAACCATGTGCTCATTCTCCCGGCCCAGCAGCCGCGCCACCCGGTACGGGAAAGAACCCGGGCACGCCGCGCAGTGAACCGCTCACGGCAGCCCCCAATCCCCCCGGCCGCCGAAGATGCTCCGGAAGCGCCGGAGCGCCCTGGCCAGGAGGCCGCTTCGCCGGTACAACGAAGGCCAGGCCAGCCACCGGCGGTTGCACCTCGTGCAACGGTACTTCTGCGGGGCGAGGATGTCCCGGAACTCGCGGAACGGGAACGTCCCGTCCCGCACGACATCCCTGTCGCTGCCGACGCATCTCGGGCAGTGCACCTTCGCCCCTCCGGGGCGCGGAGTTGACCGGGGCTCCGGCCGCTACTTCTTCAGCTTCAGGCTCCGCCCGTCGTCATCGCTGGCGAGCTTGCCCTCGCGGGCCAGCCAGCCGACGCCCTGGTTGAGAAGGTCGCTCTGGAGCCCGGTTGCCTTGGCAAGCTGCGGCTTGCCCATCGCGCCCGCCGCGTTGAGCGCCTTCCAGACCTTCCCCGCGGCATCCCCGATCTTCGTCTCCATGCGAACCCGCTCCTTTCAAACCTGCTTGGCCCTGTCCCATCCCGGCAGCGACTCGCCCAGAAGCAGCCGGTTGACGGCTACCTTCTTCCCGGCCGCCACCCGCTCCGCGTCGTTCCCGGCGCCGGCCAGCTCCGCCATGCCCTCGAGGAGGAGCTCTATCTGCTCCACGCGGCGGACCACCAGCTCCAGGTCCGCATCACCCTTCACCTGCTCCTTGAGCCTGTCGAGGGGGGCGAGGGAAGTCCGCACGCGTTCCGAGAGTGCTTGGTGCTCCATGCCGTTTCCTCCCGATCGGACCGCGGTTACCCGGGCCCCAGCGCATCCTCGACAGTCAGCGCGACAGGGATGAGCTTGTCGAGCGCGCTGACTGCCAGCATCCTGCGGACCCGTGGGGCCAGGCCGACCAGGACCAACTGGCACCCGCCCTCGTTGAGCGCGCGGCAGGTCTCAGCCACTTCACCCAGCGCCGAGGGGCTCATGTGCGTCAGGCCGCCGGCATCCACGATGACCTTGCGTATGCCGGGCCTGACCTCTTGCCTGACTTTGCCGATGAACCGCCCGAACTGGTAGCGCGTGAATTCCCCGCTGACATCCAGAATGACACAGCCTCTTTCCAGCCGGGCCGATACCGTAAGCGCATCACTCACGCGTCACCCACCAGCAGGGCTCCTGCTCTTCCGTACCTGCCTGCACAGGAGGCTACGGGCATCCGGGGCGTTGTCAAGCGACCGTCCGGCCCCTTCACGCGGTCACCGGGTCTCGCAGGCCCATCACCGGCCAGCGGCGTCAGAGGTTGTTCTTCAACCACTTGGAGCAATCGTCACTGAACCCGGCCCACGCAGCCTCACCGGAAAGCTTGGTCACCAGGAGCCTGTCGTTCGAGTCGATGTGAGGAGTCAGCGCGTCGCGTATGGATGTCGCAGGGCCGTCGTGCTTGATGATCCACGTCGAGTCAAGACAGTGCCACCAGTTTCCCAACTTCTTGATGGCTTCGAAAAGACTGCTGTAGTCCTGCCCCGGCTTCTTGAGATCGTACCCGATGATGTAAGTCGCCATCCTCCTGCCCTCCAAACATCCACCCGTGTCCCGAGCCCCAGCTCTTCAGACCGTCACCGCTTTCCACCTCCCCGACTCCGTCCTCTGCTTCGCCATCTCCACGGCCTCGGCCACGCTCTCGCAGACCGGCAGGTACTTGTGCAGCCGGCCGACCGTGAGCGCCCGCAGGGCCGAGCCGCCCGGCGACGCGAGGACCAGGCACCCGCCCATGTCGTCCAGCCTGCCCTTCCAGGCCGCGAACACGGCCAGGCCGCTGTTGTCGGTGAAGTGCGTGGAAGAGAGGTCCACGACGAAGCGCTTGGCCCCGCCGTCAACCGCGGCCATGATGCGGCCGTCGAGAAGGCCGCTGTTGCCGGACGTAAGCCAGCCGACCGGCTTGAGGACCGTGACGACCCCGTGCGCGGTGACCCGGACATCGAGAAGCGGCTTGTCCATCTTGCTCCCCCATCTGCCGCCGTCCGCAGGCGCCTCCTGCCCCGGCACGGGAAAAGAACCCAGGGGCGCGCCGTGCGGGGAGGTGGGATCCCCGGCAAAGCTTCGGCCTTTCGCGGGCGCGGCCGGCCTCGGCCTTTGGCACGCCCCTGGAATTGTTACACTTGCGCCCCGCCGCGGGACCGGCCGCCCCCGGACTGCACCACCCGGCGGCCCGTTTGGGGCAAAACTGCACCCCCGCGGTGCGGTTGGCCGCCCCGCTTCCCTGCGGAGGCACTCCTGTCGCCTCCTGTATAAGCAACAGGCGGGCCACAGGCGCGGCCCCATCCCATCCTCTTGACCCGCCCCCGCCGGACCGTAGAATCCCGGCCGTCAGAGGGAATCAGCGCATGGAATGGAAGGAACCCAAACCCGGCCGGGACGCGCTCCGCGCGGTCGTCCGGAAGTACCTGGTCAGGTGCCACCGCAACATCAGCCGGGATTATCCCGAGGTCGCCCGGATGTCGCCGAAGGACGCGGCCGACTTCCTGCTCCACCTCCAGGATACCGGCCGCATCAAGATTGAACTCTACAACGAGACCGACGTGATGATCGGCTGCCGCATCATCGAGACGAAGCCGGAAGGCGGTTAGGCCGGGACGGCGCCGGGGCCGCCGCAGGCCCGCCCGGGAAGACCCCGCCGCTCCTGTACATGACCTTGTGGCGGAAGCTGCTGGCGTTCGCGCTGAGGAACTGCTCGAACTCCCGGCAGGTTGCGGTGCCCTTGTTGAAGATGACGAAGAAGCAGAACATGCTGTCCGGCGGGCCCTGGCTGTCGAGCCTGGCAAAGAGACGCTGGACCTTCTCCCAGTCGCGGAGTATCTGAGTGCGGAAGAGATGTTCTGTGACTCCCGCCTTGTGCCGGATGAACTTGAGCTCAAGCACCACGGCGTCCCCGGAGAACTCGAAGCATTTGCTGGGCAGCCGCGCCCCTCTTGAGTCCCCTTCGAGAATCCTCAGGTTCGCGGGGTCGAGAACCGTCAGGTCGGGTTTGATGGTCAACTTGCCCTGGGCGTCAAACCAGGACACCTCGCTGTGCACCCTGGTGGCGCGGATGCCGGGATCACGCGTCTCGAAATCGCCGCTCAGGTCCGACATGCCCGAAAGCCTGGAGTGCAGGAGGCACTTGAGGTCATCCTCCGTCAGTATGAGACCGGGAACGGCAGCGTAATCACGGGCGAGTTGGTCTATCTGCCCCTCGATTGCAGACAAGAGCTGTCCATCCATCCTGACACGTCCTCCTCCGGCAACGGCAGGCCGGGCGCGCACAGAGGCCGGACAACGGCCCGCGGCGCCGGAACGCGCTTCGACGCCGGCAATGCTCCGGGCCGCCGCCCATTAGTCAAGTCAACGCCGTGCAGACCGTTCCCCCGCCCCTCAGTACTCCCACTTCGCGCACCTTCCGCAGTGCGCGGCCGTGCTGAACCCGTTCGCGCCCACGTCGTGGCCCAGCACCAGGCAGTAGCCCCGCACCTGGTGGGCGCAGCGCTCGAACTTCCCGTAGGGCGTCAGCTTAAGCCCGTCCATCTTCTCGCACTCCATGATGACGTTGTCCCTGAAAAGGTTCATGCGGGCGTCCACGGCCACCAGCGGCCGCAGGACGGCGCGCGCCAGCTTCACCAGCGCCCCGCCTTCCCCCTTCCCGGCCGCGCGCGGCTTCACGTGCTTCCAGAAGAGCCTCGTCCACAGGCAGCCCCAGTAGCGCTTCCTGGCCACCCTGAACCCGCTTTCCCTCAGCATGGCCTCCAGCGCCTTCCCGTCCGTGTAGTGGCGGAGATGGCCTGCCGACCTGTAGCCGGCCGTCAGCCTACACACGGGCACGCTCAGCACCAGCTTCCCTCCCGGCTTGAGCCAGCTATTCATGAGCTTCAGCGCCTTCCTGTCGTCAGGCAGGTGCTCAAGCGTCTCGAGGCACACCACGCAATCCGCCGGCCGCCCCGGCCTGAAGGCGTAGAAATCAGAAACCGAGAAACGACCTTTCACCTTCACCTGCCCCACCGCACCGGCGTCCCTGTCGAACCCCGTCACGGCGCACCCCCTGGCAGCGAGCAGCTCGGACACGTAGCCGTTCCCGCAAGCCGGCTCGATGACGCGGCATTTCTCCGGCAGGAAATCCATCGTGTGGTGCAGCCGCGCGCGCAGCCCCAGGCTGTCCCTACTTGCCGCCCTTTCTTCCATGTTGTCCATCCTTATGCCTGAAAGCATATCGCTCGTACAGAGCGTACCTGAGGAGGTTGGAGGGTATGAGGCTCACCGCGGTCACAAGCACGGCCGAGAGCCCGGTAAGGTCTATGAGAAAGGCGACCCCGAACCCGTAAATGGTCATCAGCACGCCGATGCCCTGGTAGCGCATGAAGCTCCGCGGGATGCGTTCTCTCAGGCCCATGCTATCCCTGCCCTTCCTTCACCAGGAGCTTCGTGAGCAGCCAGTACACGCCGTAGTAGAGCGCCGTCAGGCCGAACGTGAGCAGCGTGGCCAGTTGGCCGGCGTTCCTGAAAGCAAAGAGGGCCACGATCATTGCCAGCAACGGCCCTATCAGGACAGCCGCCGCCACGACGATGGGGACGAAATCCCTGGGCATCATCCGGAACAACCCTCCCTTCCGGTTGCGGCCGCGGCAGCCGGGCCTGCGCAGTGGAGCTTCATGCCCAATTCTGTGGCCCGCGGACATAAATAGGTTGCCCTGGAACCGGCCGAGCCGCACCAGTCTGTCCTGGCCCGTCGCCGCCATCCTCCTCCCCGTGCCTCTTTCACCCCCGCGCAAATCACCTCAAGAGCCCCTCGCGCCCGGGCATATTGCCGCTTCCGGCCCTGCGGGCCCGGCCCGCGCCGCAAGGGGAACCGGCATAAGCCCAGCCGCAGGCAGGAGGGGCGAGGTGATTTGCCATGATGGATGGCGAAAGAGAGTTTTGCGTGAGGAGGATCAGCCTGCCGGACGGGCTGAAGGAGGTTGCGGTGCTGGCCTGCTTTGCCTCCGAGTCAGTCAGGGAAGGCGTGACCACGGCCTGGGATCTGGCCAACGAGCCCAACGACTTCGTCGTGCTGGCCACGGCGCACCTTGAGCGGCTGAAAGGCCAGTGCGAGGAGCTGCTGGCCAGGCTGGCGAAGCACGCGGCCGGGCAGGAGGTGGGAGCATGAGAATCCGCCGCAAGTTCCTGTCCCGCGAACGCAAGTGCGGCGGATGCAACTGGGCGTGCGAAACCGTCTACTCCTTCCCCACCAACGACATCGACAAGGAAGGGCTCTGCGCGCACTGCTTCATGGACATGCTGGTGAATGGGCGCTTCGAGGTATCGGCCGGGGAAGAGGATCTGAAACCGCTGGCTAGGCTGGCGAAGCAGGCGGTGAAGCAGGGGGCGGGAACATGCTGAGCGTCGGCCCCGCCCCCACAGGCCGCGCCGCCTGCCAGCTCTGCAAGCGGCCCATCGCCATCGGCGCGCAGCGCGTGCTGGCGAAGCTCGCCGTCGGCATGGGCTCTTGCCAGGAATCTTACCACCTGGAATGCGCCAGGAAGCTGCTGGAGCCGGACGGCCGTGCCGCAGCTCCGGCGAGGCCACGGTGCGCCGGCCGGCTGGTCAACATGGAGTACGAGGCAGAGCCTGGCGCCAGCTTCACGTTCGTGGCGCCCTGCAAGTGCCGCAGGAACCGCTGGTTCTGACGGCCCGGCTGCCGCTGGGCCAGCCAGCCACAGTCTTCTCGCGGATGGCCGGCACGTGGGTACAATGAGTTGTGATGAGCCAGCACGGGAGACGGCAATGTACGATGACGAGAACGACCCGTTCCACGACAATGACGGAGACGAATTCATGGATACCAGCTTCATGGATGTCCCCGAAGACCAGTGGAAAGACCGGTCTGACCTGACCGTTGCCAACATGCTTTCGGCCGTCTTCCATGGGGCCTTCAAGGTGCTGGCAGAAGACCTGAACAGGGCCGTAACGTTGCTTCGCGAAGGGCGATTGGCCGAGGAGTACTGGCTTGAGTTCTGCGAGGGGCAATTCGATCTTCTCATGGCGCGGGGATATGACAGGCTTTCGGACGAACAGAAGGCCGAGTTCCTACCGCTGGGATATTGCCAGTACGCAGACAACGCGCAGAAGGGCGACATGTGCTTCATCCCGCCCAGCTACTCAAGGCCGAGCCTCAGGATCATGGGCGAGACGAAGTTCATCAGGAAGGGGCTGAAGAAGGGAGCGGCATGGTACGAGGAACAGCTCAGCGGCGATGCTCTCAAACCCTGCCATTACATGGCGTGGATCTTCGAGGGGAGCTTCGAGCAGTTCCTCCCCGCTGATTCCTCCGTAGCCTGTGGGTGCAGGAAGGCTCAAGAATGGAAAGGAGAATACGCGTGCCCAGAGGCACTCGCGGTCACGGACGCAGAGGGCAGACGGCGCGTCTTCTACGGTTCGTTCGTCAAGCTGCTTGTCCCTGAGGGCGCACCCGATATGCCGCCAGAATACGAGGGGTTTCTGTGGGTTCTGGACGGGGGCAGGGGCGGCATCGAGAAGAAGCCCTGACTGGGGCCGCGGCTTGAAGATCAGCGTTGCCGGGGCTGGCCTGTGTGGAGAGCTGACCGCCAGCGGCCCGGCCTCCCCGTCCCCGTCCCGCCAGCGCGCGTCACCTCCACAGGCCCACGCTCGGCCGATAGCTCTTCCTTCCCACAGCGCGAGCGGCAGGGGAACGAAGGCTAACGGCCATCGCGGGCAGCAAGGGCAGGAGGTGACGCACTATGGGCAAGTCGGAATCCATGAAAGGGCCGCCGTTGCAGGTCTTCCTGTTGGATATCGACATTGACTTCGCCGGCTACCAGCAGGCGATGGAACAGGCATACGAGCAGGCGAAGACCGACGGCGATTACATCCGTAACCTTCAAGCAGTCTTTGGGAAGCTCCGCTACAACTGTGACCGCTTCCTTGCGATGCTGGAAGAGCTTGCGAAGCCGGACGAGCCGGACGAGGGGTAGCGGCCCCTTTTCTTTTTTGCCAGAGAGGGCGGCCTTGTTTGCCGTGCATGGCCAGTAGGCCGAGAAGGCCGCCGGCGTCCCCAGCCCCGGCCGCAGAGGGACGGGCCTTGCACTCCGCCCAGCGTCGCGCTCCCGTGCGCCCCGCCCATGCCTTCCCGCTGCGGCCTGCCATGCGGCCGACCATGCCGCGCCCAGTGCGGATGGCCCCCAGGCGGCGAGTCCCTTTGTACAGTCCGGCACTATTGGCACCTTCCGGTTTTCATCTCGGGCCGGCACGGGCAGCCCCAGGTTTTCGGCCTCCGACCACGGGCGCCTCCCCTCCGGCCGAAAAGCCCTTCACCGCCCCTCACGCCCGGACCGCCGGGGCGCTCGGCTCGGGAATGGCCCAGGCCCCATGCGGACACAACGCCGGCCCGGCACTTCCGTGCATGAAAACACGGGAGGTGCAATCATGACCGGACTAGCATACAGGGACTTCGCCCTGCTGAAGGCCATCCACAGGATGCGCGCGCACCAGTCGGCGGTGCAGGCCGAGGCGCGGGAAGAAAGGCGCGAGGCACTGGCATTCGCGCGGACGTGGGCTTCGGAGTGAGGCCCCGTCCTCTCTTTTTTGCCGGGGACGAGGGGGCGGCCTTGTCGCCATGAAGGGCTCCGCCATGCGGCCTCCGGGGCACGCATCGAGGCCGCGCCAAGCACACCGTGAGCAGAAGGCCGCCGGTGTTTGGCTCCCGCGGGTAGGGCCGCAGCAGGCCGCACCGCCCACCCGCTGGGGGCGCCGTGCGGACCGCCGTACCCCCATGCCATGCTTCGCGGTCTGTTTCGCCCGCATGGCAAATCACCACCCGCGTACGCGCGCGCGTCCATATCCTCGCTTCCGGCCCTCCGGCCAGAGCAGGCGGGGCCGGCAACCGAGGTAAGGACACCCGCGCAGGCAGTTGGCGGGTGATTTGCATGGTAAGCGAAACAGTCAGTAGCGAAGCATTGGATGCGTTCGAGGAGCGGTTCCGCATCAGGCGCCACCCTTCAGCGGAGGCGCTGTCGGAGCTTGCCGAGTTCCTGTGGCATGTGCGGCACATGGCCGACAGGGCCGCGCAGGGGCTCGCACGGCTCCACGTGCCCGGGCAGGAGCGGCATGAGCTGGCCGCCGCGATCCGCCTCATGAAGGAGGTGCGCGTCTTGAGCCTGCGGGCGGATGATGCCCTCCGCGGCGAGGGCGTGTACATGTACACGGTGGAGGAGATCCTCGGGATGGCCGCCCTGGCCGAGCCGGAGCCTGAGCCGGCACCGGCGCGCAGGCCGTCCCCGTGCGGCCAGTGCGAGCGGCACTGGCACGTGGATACGATGAGCCGGTGCGTCTGCACCGTCTGCGGGGCGGAGCTGTGACCGCCTGACCGGCCGTGGCCGGTCGGCGGGTGGTGGTGCCTGCGGCAAGCGGCGCAGGCCAGGCCCCCGCGGCCCCTGCCGCCTAGCCGTGGTGGGCCGCCGCTGTCAGGCCGTCCCTGTGGGCCGCCTGACCTGAGCCATGCGATGCATGAGCTGTGTGAACGAACGAAGTTGGTTGGTTGATGAACTCTGTGAGCAGTGAAGAGAGCCAAAAGCCAAATTCAAATCCGACCCGCAAGATACTAGTATACATAGGGATAAGGTGCGTTTTGGCTTTGCGGCCGAAACTGGCTTCTGGCGCGCCCGGCAAAGTCAAATCACGGCCCCGTGAGCCCGCCCAGCACACGGTCGAGCGCCATCGAGATTCCCTCGGCCAGCTCGTCGAAGCTCTTCGGCCGGGAGGCGACGGCCATCAGGTAGCGCTCCTCCTCTGGGACGCCCTGGTCCTCCAAGCGCACCAGGGCCGGCAGGTCGAAGTCGTGGAACATCAGCCCGAGCAGGTGGCGCGCCCGCTCGTTGGGGATCCGCAGGGACTTCTCCCGGAAGTCGTTCACCAGGTCGCTCTGCCGGTAGGCTTCGTCCAGGCCCCATTTCTTCACGTACTCGCCGACCGTCATCCTGCTGTCCGGCCGCCGGAACTCCCTGCACCGCTTGCTCTCGGCCCAGACGTAGAACATCTCCGGGGCTTTGCCGGCCGGCTGGCCCTTCTTCCCGTCAGCCAGTCCCATCCGGCCGAGCGGGTAGGCCCGGCAGATCGTCGGCTTGGCTTCCTCGAGGGCGCACAGGCCGGCGGCGGAGCCGTCCCTGGCCTTCAGCATCTTCAGCCCTTCCGGCCGCCCGGCCACGGCCTTGGCCAGGTCATCCGGGCCCGACACGGAGTAGGCCGGCGCCAGGAACGGGCAGACCTTGAAGTCCTCCACCGGCCGGCGGTAGCGGATGCAAGCCATGGGCAGGCGGCTGTCCGGCCCCAGGTAGTAGTCGAACACCGGCCTGTCGCGGCCGGGCAGGGGTGCGAACAGGTGGTGCGATGTCGTGAAGCCCATCGCCTTCCCGATGTCGCTGTGCACGATCCGCCACACGTCGTGCGGGCCGACCAAGACATCGTTGTTCATGCAGCAGCCCCCGCCGCAGCCGATGCAGTCGTACTCGTAGACCGGGTCGCTGTCCGAGACGCGGAGCTTCTCGTAGTTCCTGCTCAGCTCTTCCTGCCACTTGGGAGGGCGATAACCGTTGCCCCTGCGTTGCCGGTGTCCGCTCAGGGGAAACACCCCTGTTCATGGTTCATGTTGGGGTAATTGGCAACGTGCGCTTATCAACTTTAGCCGCAGGTGGCGCGATGGACACCAGAACAACCGAAATGTTTAAACACGGGGCGCAATCTTTATTAACCACCGAACCATAAGAATCATCATGGTATCCGGACGGACTTCAGTGGGTGTCCTCGGCGCGCTGGTATTCGGAGTGTTCTGTTTGTCGGTTTTGTTCTACACGCCGCAGGGCTCGGCCGGGGCCACGGCGCCATCGGCGCAAGGCAGCCTGTGGGAAGTCAGCACGATCAGTTATGAACCGCCCTTCAATCTCCAGTTGGACACGCAGTCAATCGTGGTCGATGAGTCCGCGAAGACGCTCACCATAAGCGGCCGGTTCTGGGTGGACGCCAACGAGACCGTGCCGGCCGGCGACAAGTATCTCGGCTTCTCCTTCGGCAACATGCTCACCA
>JAKLDR010000100.1 GCA_022703445.1 Planctomycetota bacterium
CGCCGTGGTCCCGCCGTTCTCGGTGATGGTCATGGTTGCGCCGTTTAGGCGGCTGCTGATGTTCAGGCTGCGGCCATCCGCGGAGATCTCCGCGTATACGTTGGCCGCCGAGCCATTCAAACGCGCGAGAAGATCCTGGACCGACCCGCCGAGGTCCGCGGCGGTCAGGGTCACCGACCCGGAGCCGTTGGTGATGGTGAACCCGGAGAGATCCAGCGCGCCGTTGAGCAGGCTGGAGACCTTGGTCAGGGGCGTGACCGCCGGGTCGATGTCCGCCCCGGTGAATCCGCCGAGGCCCGAACCGAGGATGCCCAGGTCCCGGGCGGTGGTGTTGTTGGCCACCTCCTGGACCGTCACGGCCCCGGCGCCGGTGAGCGTCAGCGCATGACCGGTTGGATCCGTCCCGACGGTGACCGCCCCGCCCGTGCCGGCACCGATGAGCGTGGCCACATCCTCGACAGTCTCCGCCGCCGAGAGATCGATGTTCACCGTCGTCGGAACCGCACCGTAGGTGACGGAGATGGCGCCCAGGGAAACACCCGCACCGCCGTTCAGGTCGCGGAGCATGGTGCCGTCTGGAGCTAGATCCAGCGACGGGTCGAGATCGACAGCGCCGGACACGGAGGCATCGAAGGCCCCGAAGGCCTCGCGGCCGGTCACGTTGATCAGGTTGCTGGAGTTGTCGCTCATGCGCATGGAAACGCGGCCCATGTCGCCGTGGTAGAGAACGCCGTCGGCGGTGATCTCGAAGGGCGCCTCGAGCATGTTGTGCCCGGCGAAGATGTAGCGCCCGCGGAAGCGGCGATTGCCGGAGTCGACCATCTGGTCCAGGATCTGCTGGATTTCGGCGGCCGTCCCGGCGCGCTGGGCGGTGTTGACCGTGCCGTTGGCGGTGTGGACCGCCAGGGTGCGGGCCTGGATGACCAGCTCGTTGGCGTTGTTCAGGATGTTGTCGGTCTCGGACAGGAAGCTGGTGCCGACGCTGGCGTTGCGCATGTAGGTGCTCGCGCGGCGGACGTGGTCGTTGATGTCCATGACCTGGTCGGCGATGGCCGGATCCTGCGACGGGCGGTTCACGATCCGGCCGCTGGCCAGCTGCTCCTGCGTGCGGGCCAGCCGCATGTTGTTGTAGCGCAGGTCGCGCAGGAAGTTGTTGGCCAGGATGGCCTCGGTTATGCGCATGACCGCCCCCTCACGCCACGTTCAGCAGGTTGTCCAGGATGGTGTTGAGCACCGCCATGAACTGCGCCGAAGCCTGGTAGGCGCGCTGGTACTCGATCATCTTAGTCATTTCCTCGTCGATGGAGACCCCGCTGATGTTCTCGCGCTCGTTCTCCAGGCTGGTCAGCACCGACTGGTTGAGCTCCAGTTGCGTGGTGGTGCGCGCGCTCTCCGCGGCCATCCGCCCGACGAAACCCCGGTAATACTCCTCCATGGTCTTGGTGCCGCCGTCGAGCAGGACCTGATCGCGCAGGTCGATCATGGCCAGCAGGTTGTCGCTGTCCCCGACCGCCGTGGTCTTGCCGGCGGCCAGGAAGCGCACGCCCGAGGCCACGGTGGGGTCCACGGCGATGCTGGAGGCGCCGTGGCCGGAGAAGAATCCGTTGACGCCCAGAGTGGCCAGCACGCCGGAAGTGTCCTCGCTGAAGTAGAACCCGTAGGTGCTGGGGTCCTGCGAGGTGATCTGCAGGCGGTTGAAGATGTCCAGCGACGCGGTCAGCGTGCCGGCCGGCACGGCGGCGTTGATCCCCGCCACCAGGTCGTTGAGCGAGGTGTCCGCGCCCACGCCGTCCAGGTCGATCGGAACGCGGTACTGCGACACCTCGCCGGAGGCGGAGTTCACCAGGCTGATGGTCAGGGAACCGTTGACCACCTGGAAGGTTCCGGGCCGGGGTGTGAAGCCCAGGTTCATCTGGTTCAGGGCGATGCTCGGGTCGACCGGCGCGTTCTGTCCCGTCACGGCGGTGAGCGCCTCCGTGCCCACCCCCTGGGAATGGATGCGGTTGAACTCGAAGATCAGGGTGGCGGCGAACTGATCGAGGTCGTCCATGAAGCTGGTGAGCACATCGTCGCGCGCCTGGATGGACGCCGGCAGGGCCCCCTTGGTGGTGAGCAGCCGGCCGCCGCCATCCTCAAAGAGAACCTCGTTGATGGCCATGTTCTCGCCGTTGGCCAGCTGGGTGGTCAGGTGGTAGGTGCGCTCGAAGATCACCAGCGGCATGCCGCGGGTCGAGACCGAGACGCTGCCGTTGGGCTGCTCGGCCACGGTGATCTCCAGCAGCCCGGCCAGTTCGCGCAGCTTGCCGTCGCGCACGTCGCGCAGGTCGTTCTCCGAAGCCCCGGTGGAGCCCTCGTTGATGCCGATCTGGACGTTGAGCCTGGCGATGTCATCGAGCAAGGTGTTGACCTTGTCGACCTGGTCGATGACCCCCTCGTTGAGCGTTGCCCGGTAGGCGGTCATGGAACGATAGAGGCCGTTGATGGCCTCGACCAGGGTCTGGGCCTCCTGGACGACCTGCTCCCTGGTGGGCTGGCTGTCAACCGTGGCGGACAGGTCGTGCAGCGACTGGAAGAAGCTGTCCACGGCCGTGGACAGGTCGTTGCCGGTCAACTCGCTGAACATCGCCTCCAGGCGCTCGTACGCGAGCTGGCGGGACTCCAGGCCCTGCAGGGTGGTCTGGGAGCCCCGGATCTCGGAGTTGACGAACTCGTCCACGGTCCGGGTGATGCTGTCGACCTTCACGCCCTGACCGATGGCCCCGTAGGTGTAGCGGGAGGCGGTCTGGGGCAGCAGGTTGACGCGCTGCCGGCTGTAGCCCGGGGTGCTGGCGTTGGCCAGGTTGTGCCCGACCGTGTTGAGGCCCACCTGCTGAGCCAGCAGGCTGCTGAGGGCCGTGTGCAGTGCCGGGGAGACGCCCATGTCCCGACTCCTTCCGCCTCAGGCCTTCCGGTCCATCAGGGCGGCCTCCGACGAGGAGCCGCGGCGCGCACGCGGCGCCCCGTAGGCGCCGGGGCCGTTCTGGGCGCGGGACAGCACGTTGAAGAAACCGTCGATGTGAATCAGCGAGGCCTCCAGGATCTCGCGGGTCCGGGTGCTGGCCTCGCGCAGGTCCAGCGCCACGGCCCGCAGCCGCCCGCCGAGCCGGCGCAGCCGGGCGGCCGGCTCCCCGCCGAGGCGCTCGACTATGGCAGCCAGCTTGATCCGTCCGGAAACGTCCATCCCCGCCTCGGCGGCGACTTCCCTGGCCGCCGCGGCGCGGTCGACCTCGATGGCCTCCAGCTTCGCAGCGTTCTCCTCCTGCTCGGAGACGATCTGGGCCAGGAGGGTCGGGTCGGCGGAAACGGCCGCGGCGCGGGCATCCTTGGCCAGGTCCAGCAGCCGCCGGGTCAGGGCCAGCTCCTCCTCGAGAACCGCCGCCAGCCTGTCGATCTTCGCTGACATCTACGCCTCCTGACTAGTAATCGGACTTCTGAGATGCCCCTTGAGCGGCATTCCCGGCCGCCGGGCTCATCTCCATGGTCCGCCGGTAGGCCCCGATGGCCTGCGCCGACGTGGTCATCTGCCGGTAGAGCTGGTCGCCCAGCCCGAAACCTCCGCGGGCGGCCAGCATGCGCGAGTACTCCTCGTCGGCCAGGCCCTGGAAGACCGACCCGGCAAAGCCGCCGGAGAGCAGCCCGTCCCGGGCCGAGGATTTCCGGGCGACCTGGAGCATGCCGTTGATTGCCGTGGACTCCAGCTGGCGGCAGAGGTAACGGGTGAACTCCCGCTGGTCCTTGCCGCCTGCCGGGACCCGGCCGGCCTGGAGCATGAACTCCCAGCGCGCGTCGCGCGAACGGTCGGCCGGGGCCGTCCCGGCTCTGGAAGTCGCGATGCCTGCCACGCCGCTCCCCTCCCCTACTCGCAGATCAGCCTGGCCTGCAGGGCCTTGGCCCGATCGAGCTCCTTGATGATGGCGATGAGCTCGGAGTTGCTGTAGGCCAGCTTCCGCGTGGTGGCCTGCAGGTCGACCAGCAGGGCCCCATCCTCCTCGACCTTCATCTGGATGTTGCCGACCGAGATGGCCGCCTTGTTGACCTTGACCGCGCCGGTGATCACCACCACGCCGGTGCGCTCGTTGATGCGCACGGTGGCCGGCGGCTCGTAGGCCACGGGCAGATTGGTGATCTCCTCGATGAAGCCGACCTTGTTGGCGGCGTAGGCCGAGGGGATCTCGACCCGGACCAGGGCGGCGTCCAGCGCCCGGGCGGCCGGGGCCTCCTGCGGCACGCGCAGGAACGTGTTGACCGAGTCGGCCACCTCCCGTGCCAGGCGGAAGTCGGATTGCCGCAGGATCAGCTCGATGTACTCGACGCGCCGGCCGTCGGCGCCCGTGCCAACAACCTCCAGCGGCGGAGCCGGCACCTCGCGCTCCAGGATGCCGCCGCCGGACACGGTCCCGGATGTCGGCGAGAGCACCGCGCCGTCGGCGGCCTTGACCGAGACCAGGCCCTCGGCCCGGACGTACTGGACATCCGGGTCGCTGGCGTGCAGCGGGGTGGGGATCAGCGTGCCGTTCTCGAGGCTGGAGGCGTCGCCAATCGAGCTCACGGTCACGTCCAAGCGCTGACCCTGCTTGAGGAAGGGCCGGACCCGGGCGGTGACCAGCACCAGGGCGATGTTCTTGGTGGTCAGGTCCTCGGCCTTGGCGGTGAAGCGGAAACCGTTGGCCAGCAGCTGGGCGATGCGCTTGCGGGTCTCGGCGGTCTTGTCGCCGGTGCCGCGCAGGCCCACGACCAGGCCCACGCCGTAGAGCTGCTGCTCCTGGGCACCCTTGACCTCCGCGAGATCGCGGATGGTCCCGGCCCGGGCGGCGCCCGGCCAGGCCGCCAGCGGGACGGCCAGCAGCGCGGCGGCCAGGGAGAGGGTCAGTGTGCGCACAGGGCCTCCTCTAGAAGACGTTGATGAAATCGAAGAACCTGGTCAGCAGGCTGCGCTTGTTGGCGTCGCCCACCGCACCCTTGGGGCTGTACTGGATGTGGGCATCGGCCACCCGATCGGAGTCGACGGTGTTGTCGCCGCTCACGTCCTGGGGGCGGCAGCGTCCGGTCAGCACCAGGAAGGTGGTGTCCTCGCCGATCTTCACGCGCTTGCGGGCTTCCAGCACGAGCTGCCCGTTGGGCAGGATTTCGATGACCTCGGCTGTCACCTTGGCGCTGAATTCCTCGTTGGCTTTGATCTCGCCACTGTTCTCGTGTTTGCGCTCGCTGGATATGTCCAGTTCCGGCTTCTTGCTGGTCGTGGTCAGCGGCTGATAGCTCAGCCCCTTGTCGGTCTTGATGTTGAAGGCCTTGGCGATTTCCAGGCTCAGTTCGCCCTTGCGGTCGTAGGTGGTGTCCATCTTGGTGCCGACCTTGGACGACTCCCGTATGACGATGGTCACCAGGTCGTGCCGGTTGAACCCCTTCTCGGCGATGAGATTGCCTCCGCCCCACAGGCTGCCCGGGTTGCCGCCCTTTGACTCCTGGGCGCGGACGGGAACCGCCCCGGCCAGCATCGCACTCACGGCGCACACCAAGGTTGCCAGCTTCATGTCCTACTCCATCTTTACCAGGCCGGGGCCGGCCACCCGGCCGGCCAGCTGCTGCTTGCGGGCGCCGCCCGCGCGCTCCACGGTCACAAGGTCGCCCAGGGCTCCGTCGGCACAGGCGATGGCCGTCTCGGAGATCCTCACCGCCCCCGACTCGCAGACCAGGGTCACCGGCTGCCCGCGGCGCACCACGGTCTGGCGCACCAGCGTCCGGGCGTCGAAAGGCGCGCCCGCCCGGAGCGCCCGGGAGGTGACCACCCCGGAGAGCAGCCCGGCCTCGGAGGGCAGTTCGGCGGAGAGGTCGGTCAGGCGCACCCTGGCGCTGGCCACGTCTTCGGCGGCCAGCAGCCGGCCGGCGGGCAGGTCGCGGGCGGCCACCGGAACGGTCCTGAAGACGCCGGCGTCGAAGCCAACCTGGACGCGCCCGGCCTGTTTCCCGCCATCGCTCAGCGTGATGACCGCGCTCTGGCGCCCAAGCCGCACCTGCGAGCCGCTCCACTGCACTTCGGCCCGGGCTTCGCGCAGCTCGCCGGCCGTTCCGGCAGCGCGGGCAGAATCGACCCTCACGTCCAGCTCCTCGGCCGCGCACTTCAGCCTGGCGGCCAGCGCGGAACGGATCCAGCCGGCGGCCAGTTCCCGGAGAATGTCATCCGAGCCGGCCGCCGTCTTGGCCCCGCCTGCGCGGCTGGAGGCAACGGCCGCCGGGGCCTCGCCGTGCGCGGCAGTGCCGACCACTGTCTCGACGGCCCCGGAGAGCTCCACGCGGCGGGCGTCGAAGCCCTCCTCCTCGAGCCGCTGGCCGACCGACCTGGCCGATATGGCCCGGGAGCGCCCCGCATCCGGAGCGCGTCCCAGCAGCACACCGGCGGCCTCGGCGGCGCGGGGCCCGGACAGCTCGGCCACTTCGTCCAGGCGCACGAAGCCGCCGGCGGCCGCCGCGCTCGGACGCATCCGGACGCGCAGATCCGCAGCCGGCTCCCCGTCGGCCCGGGCCGCGGCTGCGGCCAGGCTCAGGACGGCCAGGAGGACGGCGACGGCGCGGATCACGGCGTTGCTCCTACCTTCTCAGCGCCGCGGTGGTCTGGAGCATCTCATCGGAGGTCTGGATGCTCCGCGAGTTCATCTCGAAGGCGCGCTGGGCCTGGATCAGGTTGATCAGCTCGCGGGCGGCGTCAACGTTGGACATCTCCAGGAAGCTGCTCTGCAGCTCGCCGAACTGGTCGGAGCCGGGCGTGCCCTGCTGGGCCTGTCCGGAGGACTCGGTCTGGACGAAGAGGTTGCCACCCAACGCCCGCAGCCCGGCCGGATTGGGGAAGAAGGCCAGCTGGATCTGCCCGATGTTCTGGTCGGCCTGATTGGCGCCCATCCGGGCCCAGACCGTGCCGTCGGGCGCGAAGGTGAACCCCACGGCGTCGGCGGGCACGGTCAGCCCGGGGCTGAGCTTCAGCCCCGTGGCAGTCACGATGTTCCCGCCCGAGTCGCGGTGGAAGTTGCCGTCGCGGGTGTAGAGGGTCTCGCCGTTGGCCGAGATCACCTGGAAGAAACTGGAGTCGTCCTGGATGGACACGTCCTCCGGGCGCTCGGTGTTCTGCAGCGCCCCGCGCACAAAGCTGATGGTGGTGGCCACGTTGGTCACACCGTTGCCGACCTGAATGCCGGTCGGAACGAACAGCCCCGGGGTGGCCGCCTGCATGCCCGGCTCACGGAGGCGCGAGTAGAACAGGTCTTGGAAGTCGGCCCGGCTCCGCTTGAAGCCGGCGGTGTTGACGTTGGCCAGGTTGTTGGCGGTCACGTCGACGTTGCGCTGCTGGGCGCTGAGCCCGGTGGCCGCCGTCCAAAGCGATCTGAGCATGTTCCCTCTCCCCTTTCCTGCACTAACTCAGCCGGGCGATGCCCGAGGCAGCCTGGCCGAGCAGCTGGTCGTGAGCACGCACCAGTTGCATGTTGAACTCGTAGCTGCGGAAGGCTTCGATCATCCGGACCATGCCCTCGGCGGCGTTGGTGCCCGAGCCCTCCAGGAAGCCCTGCTCCACGGCCACCTCGGCCCCGCCCGCGCGGACCCCGGCGTCCTCCGGGGCCTGGAACATGGTCTCGCCGGTCTTTACCAGTCGGTCGGGGCGGTCGAAGCGCACCAGACGGACGCGCCCGACCTCCTCGGTGAGCCCCTCCCGGACCCGGCTGACCGTGCCGTCGCGCCCGACGGTGAAGTCCGGACCGCCGACCAGGATGAGACCGCCGCCCTCCCCCTGCACCTGCCAGGAACCATCGGCGGTGAGCAACTCCCCGCGCGGCCCGATCCGGAAGTTGCCAGCCCGGGTATAGCGGACCTCCTCGCCGCGCTGCACGGCGAAGAAGCCCTCGTCCCCGTTGATGGCCAGGTCCGTGCTGCGACCGGTCTCCTGGGCGGGGCCGGCCGCGTGCATGGTGCGGGTCTCGGCGACCATGGCACCGCCGCCCACGGTCCAGAGCAGTCTCCGGTCCGGGCGGGCGACCTCGGCGCGCACCTCGTCCAGGTTGCGGTAGCCGGTCATGGCCGTCCAGTCGGCGCGGAAGCCGGGGGTGTTCACGTTGGCCAGATTGTTGGCGATGACCTGGTGGCGCATCTCGGATGCGATGGCGCCCCAGGTGGCGGTGTAGAGGCCGTGGATCATCGCCCGGCCCCCGCGCGGCCGGAACGGGCGACCGCAGCCGGCAGTCCGGCAACCTCGGACGGCGCTGCGCCCTCGGCGGACTCGCCGACCCGGCTCCGGATGGAACGCCCGGCGCTGCGGCCGGCGACCTCTATCATCCAGCGACCCAGTTCCGGACCGACCATCCGGGCCAACGCGTCGATCCGCCCGCAGGCTGTCGCCACGCCTTCCGCATTCTTCCCGGTTCTGAGCATCTGCTCCTCCGCGACACGGTTCCGGCCTGCGGAGAGCAATGGCTATGCCATTGGGATCAGGGCAGTGGAAGTTTCTGCCGGCCTTACCTAACAGCCACGGCCACGGCAGCTTAAGCGGACCTCGGCTGATTTCTCGTGAGACTACGGCCCCAGGACGCAAAGATCGCAGAAGCGGGACGAAGGCGAAGTCAGCCGCGGCGGCGGAAAGTTCCGCCGCGGGCGACTAGGCATGCTGCCTATAGCGCGTGGAACGCGAAGACTCTCGCCTCTGGCGCGCCGTGGGTGGCGAGCACGGTGAGACGAACGCCCTCGGCCTCGCCGGCCAGGGAACGGCGTACCAGGCGCTGGGCGTTCCCGCTTTCCTCGACCACCGGATGACGCTCGCCGGCGCGGAGGAGCTCCAGCCGGAACGACTTGACCAGCCCCGGCGGCAGATGCTGCTCGGTCTGGGCCAGCGGATAGTTGACGCGCATTCCCAGCCGGTAGCGGTTCAGGTCGCTGTCGAAGACCATCCTGGCCTCGCTGACCCGCCGCGGCCGGTCGAAGCGGCACTCGACCCAGGAGCCGGGCTTCGCGGTCCACGCGTTCGAGTCGGCGCCCTGCGGCCGGTCGACGCCGCTGCGGAGCGGCTCCGGGTCGCCCGCCGAGGCGGCCAGCTTCGCGCTGCGCGCGGGCTCCGGGATCTCCCGGCGCTTCCAGGGCAGCCAGCAGTCGTCGTCCATGAGCGCGGCCTGGAGCTCCGCGAGCGACGTCTGGCCGACGCCGCGCGGCGAGAGTCCCTTATCGGCGGCGAGCGCCGCGGCGGTGCCCACCGCCTGGCCGACCAGCGAGCAGGTGGCCATGACCCGGGTCGAGCTCATGGCCGCGTGGGTCGCGCTGATGTTCCGCCCGGCGCAGAACAGGTTCTCCACGTTCCGGGAGTAGAGCGAGCGGTAGGGGATGCCGTAGGGCGACGGCGCCTTGTGGAAGACGGTGGGCTCGCCCGGGTGGCGCAGCCCCGCCGGATGGTGGTCGTCCATGCTCCAGCCGCCGTAGGCGACGATGTCCTCGAAGCGGCCCTCGGCGCGGACGTCGTGCTGGGTCAGGACGTGGTCGCCGAGGTAGCGGCGGCTCTCGCGCTTCCCCGGCAGGAAGCCCACCCAGTCCAGGTCCCAGTTGGCCGCGCCGTGGTCGCCGCGGTTCTTGATGTGGTCCCAGACCCCGAAGGCCGCGGCCAGGAGCTCGTCGCGGAGCTCCTCGGTGTCGGCGATGCTGTCGGCCTCGCCGCCCAGCTCGATCCACCAGAAGTTGGTCGGGTTCTTGACAATGTCGTGGTTTCGGAAGGGCAGCTCGGCGTCCGACTCGAAGACCCGCGCCCAGCGGGGCGGCGTGAAGGCGCACGGGCCGGGGCGCTCCCGGACGGTCAGGAGCAGGGAGAGCCCCATGGTCTTGCGGTCGGCGGCCTCGGGGGCGATGTCCTCGCCGAACTCCTCGCGGCCCTCGCGCCCGATGCGGAACTCCGCGCCGCTCATGGGGGCCAGGACCGAGTCGCCGGAGCAGTCCGCGAAGAGCCGCGCGCTGATGGCGTGGAGCTTCTCGTTGGTGAGGCCCCGGCAGTGCACCGTGCGGATCCGCGGGCCGTCCATCTCCAAACCGGTGCAGGTCGTGTTGAGGAAGAGCTTCAGCCCCTTCTGGAAACGGGCCGCCTCCCAGAGGACGCTGTCCCAGATCGACCAGTTGGCCAGCGGGTTGCGGCGCAGGTTCTCGAGCTGGAGCTCCTCAAGTATGCCGGTCTCGCGGTTGTTCTCGCCGTGCGCGCCGCAGACCCACATGCGCATCTCGCTCGAGGCGTTGCCGCCCAGGACCGGTCGGTCCTGGACCAACGCCACCTCGGCGCCGTGGCGGGCGGCGGCCACCGCCGCGCACAGGCCGGCCATCCCGCCGCCGATCACGCAGAAGTCGACGTCGTGCTTTAGCTCGTTCACGATGTCCTCCTCAGACCACCGCCGCCCCGCCGGTGGCGAGCTCCTTCCGGAGCTTCGCAGTGTCGACCTCGCCCGCATCCCGGCCGGAGTCGAGCGCCAGGGCTGCGGCGGCCCCGGCGGCCTCGCCGGTCTGGTTGCAGTTGACCATCACCCGCACTGCGCCGAAGGCGCCGCGGTCGGCGTCTACCAGCCGCCCGGCGGCCAGGACGTTGCGGCTGCCCTCCGGGACGAGCGAGCGGTAGGGGACCTGGTAGAAGGTCGGGTCCTCGGACTGCTCGGGCCGCCAGCGCCGGCGCTCGTCCGTACCGTCGGCCCGGATGAAGACCTCGCGGCCGTCCAGGTAGCGGAAGGTGATCCCCGCACGGTCGTTGTGGTGGACGTCGACGCGGTAGCTGCCGTTGGCGATGGCGTCGGGGAAGCGCGTCCCGGCGAGCACCTCCTGCTCGGTGAGCCGGTGCCGGCCGACGATCTGCCGGGTCTGGCGGACGCCGATGTGCCCGGGGAGCGCGGCCAGGCGCAGCTCTTCGCCGCCGGCGAAGTTCTTGCGGAGCAGGTCGACGATCCGCCGGACCTGGGCGCGGCCCTCCTGCTCCGCGTGCGTCAGTTGGTCGGCGTCGGAGCAGTCCGCGCCGTTCACCCGTGTGCCGGCCACCAGGGTCATGTCCGGGCCGAGCGGGAGGTCGGCGGTCCAGAGGAAGCCGCACTCGAGCGCGCCCTCGAGCTTCGGGTCGAAGACCGCCCTGTTGATCGAAAAGCCCGGGTTCCTCTCCTTGAGCACGGCCAGCCCGCGGAGCACCGCGCAGGTCGTGGGCGGTTGGAGGTCGCCCATCGACCGGGTGGCGAGCCCGGCGCGGTCGATCAGGTCGCCGTCGCCGCTGGCGTCCACGAAGAAGCGCGCGCGGATCGCCCGCCGGCCGCTCTTGTCTTCGATGACCGCGGCGGCGACGCGGCCGTCCTCGACCACGGGGGCGGCGAAGCGCGCGTGCAGGAAGACGCGCACACCGGCCTCGGCGGCCAGGCGGTCGAGCTCCAGGGCCAGCTCCGCCGGGCTGAAGATCAGCGCCAGATTGGCGTCGCGGCCGCGCCGGGTGAGGGCCCCGCGCCGGTCGAGGCGCTCGACGGCCTCGGCGGTGAGCCCGGCGATGATCTGGCGCTCGAAGCGGGTGTCGAGCAGGCTGTGCCAGACGGCCACCAGGCCCGACGTGGCCGTGCCCCCGAGCATCCCCTGGGCTTCGACCAGCGCCACGCGCGCGCCGCGCCGGGCGGCGGCCACGGCCGCGAAGACGCCGGTGCAGCTTCCCCCGATCACGCAGACGTCGGCCTCGTAGGCCACGGGAACGCTGCGGGCGGGCTCCAGAACCGTTGGGTTGCTCATGATCCGAACTCCCAACCTGCCTCCAGGAACTCCAGGTAATTGGCCTGCATCCGCTCGCTGATCTCCGGCTCGTAGGGCCCCGCCGACGGCGAGAGGATGAACCTGCGCCCGCGGCACTCCTCGAGCAGCGCGCGGACCGCCTCGCGCATCTCGCCGGGCCGGTACGACCGGAAGCAGTCGTATTGGATGTTGCCGATCAGGGCGATCCGGTCGCCGACGACCTGGTAGGCCCCGGTCATGGTGCAGTTGCCGTTGGGCGGGGCCTCGATGGTGTGCAGGCCGTCGGGGGCCATCTCCAGGAAGTCGGGCAGGACCTCGCGGATCTGGCCGTGATAGTGCTGGATGGCCAGCCGGCCGCGCGCGTGGATCATGGCGATGAGCTCGCGGGCGTAGGGCACGATCCAGCGCCGGAAGGTCTCGCGGCTCACCATCGGCGGCGAGGCCAGTTCGCTGCCCACCAGGAAGTAGACCTCGGCGAGGTCCCGCTCCAGGCAGAAGGAGTAGACGACCCGCAGCCGCTCCATCAGCCGGTCGAGCAGGCCGCGGACCAGCTCGTCTGCGGTCAGCGACCACACGGGATACTCGGTGAGCTCCGAGCGCGAGTAGAGCACGCCTATCGGCTCGCCGAGGTCGAGCATGGTGGCGCCGAACTCCGCCGGCAGTTCGGCGCGTTCCCGGCGGTGAGCTTCAAGCTGCGCCTCGAGCGCGGCGCTAAGCCGCCCCGGGTCGGTTTCGACCGGCAGCCGGCAGAAGGCCCGCAGGTCCTCCTCCGAGGAGATCAGCTTCCGGACGCGCACCTCGTCGCCGCGCCGGCGGGTCTCGGCGACGAGCCGGACGTCGCGCCACTCGACGGCCTCGCGCTCGACCCGCCAGCCTTCCTCCTCCGTCCTCTCGCTCCGGACCGCCACCTCAGGCTCAAAGAGCGGCGCAGACAGGTGCCGCCGGTCGAGCGAAACGGCCCTGCCCCGGCTGGCCCCGAAGACCTCGCGGTAGCTCGGGACGGTCCGGACGTCGGCGTAGCAGCCGAGCCGGTGGTAGGGGAAGAGCAGCCAGATCGGGACGCGGTCGACCGGCTCCCCGCGGAGCGCGGCCAGGAGGCGCTCTCTCGCCGTCATGGGTTCCATACCGGGAGTCTACACCGCGGGAGGGCAACTGTCAATACCAAATTGCGCTAAACGCAATATCGTGGCCGTGGTTGACATGGGCCCAGGACGGAGCTATAACCCGCTCCCATGCGCAACACCCTGGAGAAGGTCTTCGCGGTCCTCGACGTGGTGGCCTCCGGAGACGGCCCGGTCACCCTGAAGGACATCGCCAAGCGGACCGGCCTCCACCCGAGCACCGTCAGCCGGGTGCTCGCGGACCTGGCCGAGATCGGCTACGTCCGGAAGGACAGCTACCGCGAGTTCAGCCTGGACCTGGGGCTGGTCCCTCTCGGGCAGAAGGCCCTGAGCCACTTTCCGCTGGCCCGGCTGGCGGTGCCGCTGATCGCCGAGTCGGCCGCGCGCCTGGGGTGCCACGGGGCGCTGGTCGGGCTGCACCGCGACCGGCTGGTCTATCTCTACCGCAGCACGCTGCAGAAGGGCGCCGGGACCCTGGCCGAGGACTACCAGTTCCCGCTGCACCGCTCGAACTGCGGGACGGTCCTTCTGGCCGCGCGTCAGGAGGATGAGGCGCGACGGCTGCTCGCGGCCAGCCTCAAGGCCGAGTCCGGCCGCTCCCCGGCCGGCGGGCTCGGGGCCCTCGTGAAACGCCTGGCGGCGGCGCGAAAGGAGGGCTACGCCACGGTCACCGACGGCGGTGATTGGAACGTGGCCTTCCCGCTGGCCTACCGCGGCCGGACCTTCGCGATCTCCCTGCACGGCACCGGCGGGGCCCCCGGCGGCATCGAGAAGCGGGTGCTGGAATGCTCGCTGCTCGCACGGCGAATCGAAGCGGCGGCGGGAACGGCGAACCAACAGGGCGCTTGAAGCGTCGGCAGCGTATCAGGCCATCAGTTCGGCGCTGCCAATGCCCGTGTGCTCAACAGCCAACAAAGCGGAATCATCTTCCTTATTGTTGGACGTTGGTTGTTGGCTGTTGGTTGTTGAGCGTTAGAGCCGTCGTGTCAGTCGCCCAGGTACTCCGCGAACGCCCCGGCCATCCCCCGGCCGAACTCCCTGGCGCGCTCGGGTGTGGCGGGCGCCCCCTCGGTCACCGAGTAGGAGAACTCCAGGGTGAAGGCCGTGCGGAGCGCCGGGCCGCCGTGGTCCAGCGCGAAGCGGACGGAGGTCGGGGCTGTGCCCGAGTTCCAATCGACCCCAGAGGCGATGTCGTCGCGCCCGGTGTAGGGCACTTCTCCGGTCGGGGTGCGCTTCAGGATCTCCCGGAACCGGGCGAGCTCCGCGGCCCAGGGGGCGACCGGCTCCACCAGGTAGGCCGACTCGTTGCGCGGCCCGCGCATCCACGGGCAGTGGAAATCGACGAAGAGCGCCAGCCCCCGCCGGGACAGGTCGCGGACCAGGGCCTGGACCGCCGGGGTGACGCGGTAGAGCGGCTCGGGCAGGTAGTCGCGGTTGTGGTCGTGCGGCCGGCGGGCCTTGCCCTGGTCGCCGGCCTCGACGCCGTCGAGGTCCACGAAGGGCACGACGCTGAAGGCCGTCGTCCGCCGCAGCCGGTCGCAACCCGGCGCGAGCAACCCCTCAATGACGCCCTCAAGGACGTAGCTGGCCACAGCCTCGCAGGCGTGGTGCCGGCAGGTGAAGATGGCGTGGCGCGCGGCGCGTTCCGGATTCCCGATGGTCATAACCGGCAGCGACCGCCCCTTCTCGGTGCGCACCAGCTCGGCAGAGCGCACCTCCGACCGCCCGCCCAGGGCCGCGGCGAAACGATCCCAGTCCTCCAACTGGTAGGGGAAGGAGAAGGCCAGATAGGCATCGTCCGCCCCGGCCGGCACGGCGGCGGTGAAGCCGTGCTTGTCGAACTCGCCGCCGAGCCACCGCCAGTCACGGCGATCGGTGCTCAGGACCGCTCCGTTGGGCCCCACCGGCCCCCTTTCGTCGGCGAACTCGACGCGGAGCGTCCGCCCGGCCGCTCCGCGCACCCGGAAGTTCCACCAGAACCACCACTGATCGGTGTCGCGGAGGTCCTGCCGGACGACCAGGCGGTCTCCGTCGATCCGCTCGACGATGATGTTGCCTCCGGGGTAGGCGCAGTCGACGGTGATGGGCATCGATCCCCCCGGTCTCAGTCCGCGGCCCCGTCAGCCCCTGCCGGCACCTCCAGGTCCACCCTGAGCCTGCCCTTGAGCCCCGGCGAAAGGTGCGGCACGAGCTTGCCGTCGGCGGCCTCCTCGATGATCAGGACCTCGACGGCCCTTCCCTCCGCGCGGTAGCTCTCCACCAGCTTCATCCCCTCGACCGGACCGAGGACGCTGACCGCCGTGGCCAGGCCATCGGCGAGCGAGCACTCCGGGGCGATGACCGTGACGCTGACCGCGCCGCCCACCAGCGGCTTGCCGGTCCGGGGGTCCAGGATGTGGCTGGCCCGGCGCTGCCTCGGCTTGGTGGTCAGCCGGCTGTCGACCGAAGCCGGGGCCGCGCCCTCGGTCGTCAGGAAGTACTTCTCGTAGTCGCCGCTGGTGGAGACGGCGTTGCCGTCCAGTTCCGCGACGGTCATGGTCTTGCCGGTGGCGCGCGGGTGGACCACGGCAACCTTCCAGGGGGAGCCGTCCGGCTTGCGCCCAGCGGCCCGCACCTCGCCGCCGAGCTCGACCAGAGCGCCGCTGGCGCCGGCCTTCCGGAGCGCCTCGCAGGCCACGTCCGCCCCGAAACCCTGCCCGACCGCCCCCAGGTCGACCTTCATGCCCGGAGCCCCCAGGGCCACAGTGCGCCCGTCCGGTTCAAGCAGGAGCCGGTCCGATCCGACCTTGGCCCGCGCCGCGGCGACCTCCGCGTCGGTGGGCAGGCGCTCCTCCTTGCCCGTGAACTTGTACAGGTCGATGAGCGGCTGAACGGTGCAGTCAAAGGCCCCGCCGGAGCGCTTCCAGAGATCCCTGGAGAGCTCCAGCGCCCTGAAGGTCTCCGCGGAAACCGCCAGGCGCTCGCCGGCTCGAAGATCCCAGGACCGACGGACTTCGCTGGCCGGGTCGTACTTGCTGATCTTCTTCTCGAGGTCGAGCGCGGCCTGCAGGGCGGCCGACAGGGCGGCCCTGGCCTCCTTCTCCCTCGCTGCCGGGAAGAAGGCCTTGGCGTTGAAGCCCGAGCCCATCACCTGGTCGTGCGAAAGCAGGAAGGCCTCCTCCGCCGCGGCGGCCGCACCGGCTTTGCGCCCCGACACCGACGCCGCGTCCGGACGGCAGCGACGGCAGGCCATCAGGCCGATCGCCAGGCAGGCCGCGGCCGCCCCGGCGGCCAATGCGGCGGCAAATACCCGGCGCCCCCCCGGGCTCACGGTTTCTCCCCCACGCCCATGGCCATGAGCAACTGGGCCGCCTGGTTACGCTCCGGGCCGCTGCCCCACTGGAACGGCCGGCCCTGGAGGTGGAGGGCGTAGAGCTCGACCATGGCCACCAGAACGTCGTCGCTGACCGCCTGCATCTGGGCCCGGAGATTGCGAGCGAGGAAGTACCTCTCCAGGTCGGCGCGCCGGCCCAGGCTGACGGCGGCGGCGGCGCGCAGCCCCTCGCGCCGGGCGCGGTCGGACGGCTGGTCCCCCGTGGCGGCCGCCCAGACCAGCGCGCGCCGGACGCCGTCGGGACCGCGCCCCCGGGCCAGCAGCCCCTCGGCCGGGCGGCCGGACACCGTCAGGTCCGCGGCCTCGGGCTCGGTCTTGAGGTCAGCGGCGTGCAGCGCGAGGTTCCCGCGGAAGAGCCCGTCGTCGCGGAAAAGCTCCCGGCCGGGCTCGAGCCGTATGTGCAGCCCCAGCACCGGGAAGTCGATGACCTCGGACCAGTTCCGGGCCGCCGGCTCGCCGACCGGCCGGAGTCCCGAGCGGTCGCCCCGGCACCCGGACAGCAGCAGTCCGCCCACCACGGAGAGCAGCAGCAGCCTCATTCCGCGAACCCCTTCCGTTTGAGCAGCCAGACGGCCAGGACCACCAGGACCGCCGAGAGCGCCGCAAGCCACAAGGCCGAGCGGCCCGAGGGCAGCGGGTCGACCCCGCTGGGGTAGTGGCTGAAGATTCGGAAGTCCAGCCTGGCCGGAGCGGCGCAGCGCGGCGCGCCCGCGACCACGGTCATGAAGAAGAGCCCCTTGGGCGCCGCCTCGGCCATGAACCCGGCGGAGGCCTTGAGCTTCCCGGCCGACTCCAGCACCGGACCGGGGCGGCTCCAGGCCGGGTCGGCCCAGAGATGCCCGCCGTCCTGGAGGGTGCCGGGGTCCTGGTAGACCTTCGCCAGCCCGAGGCGCCCGGCGAGGCCGACCACGTTGTCGTCGACGTTGAGGAAATGACTGTGCAGGACCATAAGCTCCAACGGCGGCAGCCCGCACTGACCGGCCCCGCCCCCACCCCGCCCCGCTTCGCCGCCGGCCTCCGCGGCTGCAACAGCCCCCAGCGCGCCCGGGTACATGGCCACTTCGGCGTTGAAGCGCAGGTGCGCCGAGAGCCGCTCGGAGCCGGAGGGAACCTCGGCCAGGAAGAAGCGCCAGCCCTCGGCGGCCTCGGCGACGGCGACTGCGCGCGTCCCGGCGGGCAGTGCTTCCCCACGGTCTCTGAGCATGCTCTCCAGCGCAGGCAGCTCCATCGGTCCGGCGAACTTCCCGGGAATGCCTTCGGCGCTCGACGGCGGCCAGGGCGAATCCATGATCGGCGCGGATGCCGCACCGGCCGCCGGCCGCCACGCGCGCCAATGGGCGGATGTCTCGTCGAGGACCGCCGGGATGCCCGGCCGGACCGAGGCGCCCCGCGGCGCGGCCAGCACCCAGACGGCCCCGGCCGGCGCGGGCGCGGCCAGCCGGATCTCGACGAGCAGATCCTCGACGTTGTCGGAAGCCCTGGCGCGCTGGTCGGAGACCAGGCCCAGTTCCTGGAAGACGAGCAGCGCGCGGACGCGCTCGAACGGGAGTTGGGCGCCGGATGTGCCCAGTACGACCCCCTGGGCGCGAGCCGGCACGGCTGCCGCCAGGACCAGAAGCAGTCCCGCACCGGCGGCGAGAGCTCGACCGATCACGCCGGGGACCCTGCTGTCCGCTAGCCGGCCGCAGGCTTCGGCGGGCGCTGGGCGTCCACGGCCGCGACCTTCTCGCGGATCCGCGGGCGGGCCTCGGCGAAGATCTCCTCGGCGAACTCGCGCGTCCAGGTGCGGTCCTCGAAGGAGCGCTCCTTCACCTGGCGCAGGAAGTTCTCGCGGAAGTGGGCGAGCCTCCGCCCGTAGATGTGGTAGCTGTCCGAGAAGTCGGCGTAGCGACCGAGGCGCACCTCGCGCCCGGCCTTCTCGGCCAGCTCCCCGGCCAGCCGCTCCTGCAGGGAGATCAGCGCGAAGCAGTTCATGTAGGCCGCGTCGTAAGCGTCGCGGCTCCGGAAGCGGACGTCCATGTTGAGGTGCCAGACGTCCCGGGCGTCGGGCACCACCCGCAGCCAGATGCTCTGCAGGCAGGCCGGGTCGTAGCAGTCGAGGTCGAACCACGGCTGCCAGGTGATGGCCTGGGCCCGGCGGGTGAATGGCGACTTGGCGAGCTTCTCCACGCAACGGGCGAGCTGGTCGATGCGCCCCTTGACGCCCGGAACCTCGTACTTGAAGAGCCGCTGGTGGTAGGTGTACTCCCAGCGCTCGTCCTTGGGATCGTTCGGATCGCGGACCCAGTGATCCTTGATGCCGTCGAGCACCTCCTGGCGGTACTCCTCGAGATCCTCAAGGCCGCCGGGGAAGGCGCGGTGGATGAAGGGCTCGGAGGCCGGCTCGCGCACGACCATGAGCATGGTGCAGTCGAGGCTGGGCTCGTCGGCCTCGGCCCTGGCCAGCTTTTGGTCGTATTCGGTGGGCATGCGCCCGCCGGACGAGGCCAGGGCCAGAAGCGACTTCTCCCAGGCTTCGGCGAGCGAACTACCCTCGGCGAAGAGCACCGGGATCGAGCCGCTGGGCGCGACGCCCGCAGCCGGACCGGCGGAGGGCTGGGTCTTCTTCCTGTTTGCCATCGGCGATGCGCTCCCTTCTTCCGCCGCGTCGCCCACCGGCCGGCCGGAGTCGAGCGCGCGGTTGACCAGCGCGTCGGCGGCGGAGTTCTCCTCCCGCGGCACCCAGCGGGCCGTCCAACCCTCGACGCCCTCGAGCAGTTCCCGGGACCGGGCGTAGAGCGGCCGGATCAACGGGCTTCCCACCTTGTACTTGCCGGTCAGCTGCTTGACCAGAAGCTCCGAATCGCTGCGGATCTCGACGCGCCGGGCGCCGCGCGCAGCGGCCACCTCCAGGGCGCGCACCAGGGCGGAGTATTCGGCGACGTTGTTGGTGGCCTCGCCCAGCGGCCAGCCGCCGGCCCAGACCGGCTCCGCCCCGGGGGCCTCACGGAGAATGGCCGCGGAGGCGGCCGGCCCGGGGTTGCCCCGGCTGCCGCCGTCGATCTCGATGCGCAGCGTTGTCAAGAGTCCGCTCTCCAGAAAACCCTACGGCGCGCTCCGCTCAGCCCGCGCTCTTCTCGGCGTAGAGCACGCGGCCGCAGGAGCGGCACTGCTGCGGAGGGTCGCCGATCAGCACCAGGTTGTAGACCTGCGGGGAAAGCTTCATGTTGCAGGCCACGCAGATGCCGTTGTCCACCCGGCTCATGGCCGCCCCCGGGTATTTCCCCTGGGCGTTGTCGTAGCGGCGCAGCTCCTCCGGATCGATGGGCTTGACCGCCTCGGCCCGGGAGCGCTCGGCCTTCTCCCGCCGGTGGGCCAGGTCGGCCAGCTGGTCGGCCAGGACGGAACGCGCCGCCTCCAGCTCCTTCTTGCGGGTGGCGATGGCCGGGTCCATTCCCCGGGCCCTGCCCGTCAGGGTCTCGGCCTTCTCGTAGGCCTCCAGCGCCGAGGTCTCGAAGTCCGAGATCTGCTTCTGGCAGCCGGCGACCTCCGAGCGGATGGCGTCGTACTCCTTCTGGGTCTTGACGATGTTGAGCTGCGTCTGATACTTCTGGATCT
>JAKLDR010000101.1 GCA_022703445.1 Planctomycetota bacterium
CTGGGCCGGTTTCTCCGCAGGCGTCGCCGGTTTGGCGGGCAGGACCTCCACGCCCTCGGGCAGCTTCTGGCCCCACAGGCGGTCGAGGGCGATCGGCAGGAGCTCCTTGCAGCCCGGCCACTTCCGGCAGGGTTCGAAGGTGAAATCCGCCCGGACCTCCTCCAGCTTCCGGCCGGAGGCCTTGGCGCCGGCGACCGCTCCGGCCAGGCCGGTCAGGAACTTGCGGGTGGCGGCCACGAGTTCCCTGCCACCCGGCGCGCCGTGCCCGGGAACCACACGGTCAAAGTCGAGCTTCTCGATCTCGTCGAGGGCCTTGAGCCACTCCGCCAGATCGGCGTCGCCCATGTAGGGGAAGACCTCGTTGGTCACCAGGTCCCCGGCGAAGAGGATCTTCTCCTTGGGCAGCAGGACCACCAGGTTCCCGGGCGCGGCACCGGCGGGCATGACCAGGAGGCGGATTTCCCGCACCTTGTCCTTCGGCCAGCCGGCGTACAGGGTCATGGCCTTCTCGAAGGTCACGGTGGGGGGGACCAGTTCGGGATACTTCGTGCCGGCTATGCCCAGCCGCTCGCGAAGCAGCTTGCGTTCGGCCTCGGATTTCTCGAGAAGCGCGGTGCGGGCGTCGGACGCGGCGATGATCTCGGCGCGCATGAAGGCCTCATTGCCGAGCGTGTGGTCGGCATGGTGGCTGGTGAGCACCAGATACGGCACGTCCTTGTACCCGGTGACCTTGCTGGCGGCCTCGGCCAGTCCGGCGCCGGCCGCGGAGCCGGGCTGACCGTCGATCAGCACCGGACCGAATGGCGTCCTGACTATCCCCGAGTTGGGTGCCGGCGAGTCGTCCGAGGCCACCCAGACGCCCTCGCCGAGGGCGGTGGTCTTGAGCGCGCAGCCCGCGGCGGCGATGACCGCCAGGGTAATCATAAGCGCCGGCAGCCCCGTCCGGAGCGTTCTGAGATGCATCCGCATTGACCAATCTCCTTTCGGATCTCCAGGCAGGATATGGGAGGAAGTTGGCGTGTCAAGCAACTCCTCCCCGTCGCCTCCCGGATCCCATGCCGAATGCCTGGTGCCTCCGGCTGGCGGGAAATACGCAGCTTTTTCGCCAACACGGCACCATACCAGGTGTACCACACACCAGCCATACAGAGGGCCATACATGAGCATGACACGCGCGCGAGTGGCGAAGGGGCGCACTTCGCAGGACCTCTTCTCGAGAATGCGCAAGTCCATCCTATCCGGCAAGATCGCCGCCGGCGACTATCTGCCGCCGGTCCGTGAGCTCTGCGCGACCCACGAACTGTCCATGGACACGGTCTGCCGTGCGCTGGGCGCACTGGAGTCCGAGGGCCTCATCGCCGCCGAGCCCCGCCAGGGCTACCGCGTGCTGGCCAGGGCCAACGATCCGGAGCGCGGCTGTCCGCTAGCTGTGATCATGCCCGCCGAGCGCCGGCAGTGGGACGAACTGGTGGTTGGCCTGGTCGAGGAAATCCGGGTGGCTGCAGCCACCAGGGGCCGGGCGCTGCTGGCGATCGGAGTGCAGGGGATGGACGCCGACTCCGTTATCGAACAACTGCGCGCGGCCAAGGCCTGGGGTGCGCTGGTCAGCGTGGACGACCCGCTGATCTTGAGGGCCCTGTCCGGCGCCGGAGTTCCCATGGTGCTGGTCGAGACCTGGGCGCAGGGATCCGGGATCGACACGATAGTGCAGGACGGATTCCGCGGCGCCATGGCCGCCGCCGAGTGGCTGGTCGGCCGCGGACATCGGCGCATCGCCTGGTTCGGACACAATCCCCGCAATGGCCACCCGCAGGTGGTCGAGCGTTTCGCCGGGGCCCTGGCCGGCATGGTCCGGGCGGGCCTCGATCTCCCCGAGGAGCTGCGCTTCTGCTCTGATGCGGCGGATCCAGCTGGTCTGGCCGGTGCGGCCAGACGGCTGCTGGCCGGACCGGAACGCCCCGAGGCCGTGCTGGCCCTCTGGCAGCCGCAGTGCCAGGCGCTGGCCACCGCCGCCCGCGAGATGGGGCTGATCCCCGGGAAGGACTTCAGCATGGTGGGCTGGGTCACGACCGAGAGCGTGACCAGCAGCTACGCGCCGTTCTTCGCCGGTGGCGAGGCTCCGCCGGCCGTGACCTGGAGCGTCCGGGCCATGGCCGAGACCGCCCTGGCCAGGCTGGAAGAGCGGCGGGCCAAACCCTTGGCCCCGCCGATCACGCTGGAGATCCCGGCGGAACTGATGGTGTTCGGAGGCAGCGCCGCGCCCCGAGCCGGAGGATGATGAGAGCTTGTCCACGACAGGAGATGCAATCATGCGCATGACCGCGATCTCAGGATTACTTGGCCTGCTCCTAGGAGCCAGCGGCATCGCCGCTTCGGGCGAGCCGGCGTTCACCGCCAAGCCGGCCGCCGTCAGGGACGGTGACAAGGTGAAGATCACCTTCGCCGTCTCCGCTCCCACCGACGCCGAGGTGGCCGTGCTCGGCCCCGACGGCAAGGTGGTGCGCCATCTGGCCGCCGGCGTCCTCGGCGACAAGGCGCCGGAGCCGCTCAAGCCGGGCCTCGCCCAGGAGTTGGTCTGGGACGGCAAGGCCGACGGGGGCAAGCCGGCCGGCGCAGGGCCCTTCAAGGTCCGCGTGGCGCTGGGGCTCAAGCCCGCGCTCGACCGGATGGTCGGCGACAACCCCGCCTGGACGGGCAGCGTCGTCGGGCTGGCCTGCGACGGCCGCAACGGCGAACTCTTCGTCTTCCACAACTTCGGCTCGCTCCACCCCGACGACAACTCCACGGCCTGCTCGGTCTTCGGCCGGGACGGCGCCTACCTCCGGACCATCTACCCGTGGCCGGCGAACCTCCCCGAGGAGAAGCTCGCTGGCCTGAAGCGGGTCGATCTCGACGGCCGGAAGATCCCGTTCGTCTACGACGGGGAACTGCGCAGCCTGATCCCCGGCGTGGGCAGCCTGATCTGCCACCAGGGCCTGGTCACCCCCGACGGGCGGCTGGTCTTCGTTAATCACGAGGAGTGGTGCAGCACCATCACCCGCTACAACCACCCGGGCATCAAGCGCGCGGCGGTGATCAACGCGGCCGACGGCAGCATGCCCGCCGGCGGACCTGTCAGGACGCTGCTCTGCAAGGGCTCGCAGGCGCCGGCCATGCTGGCCTGCTCGCCCGACGCCAAGACCTTCTACGCCGCCGGCCTGCTCGAGGGCTACGGCGAGAAGCCCTCGCGCCAGCACGCGCTCTGGAAGTTCACGCTCGACGACAAGGAGGCGGCCGTCTTCATCGGCGACCCGGCGGCCTCCGGCGCCGGCAAGGACCGCTTCAACCTGCCGCTCGACGTGGCCACCGACAAGGACGGCAACGTCTACGTGGCCGACAACGGCAACAACCGCGTGGCGGTCTTCAAGCCCGACGGCGAACTGCTCGGCGAGATGAAGGTCGAGGGCGCCAGGCGCGTGAAGGTCAGCCGCAAGACCGGCGCGGTCTATGTGGTCAGCGGCAGCGACACGGTCAACCGGCTGTCGCGCTTCGCCTCCTGGAAGGACGCCCAGCCGGCGGCAACCGCCGTGCTTAGCGAGTTCAAGTACGCCTGGACCGCCCGGGCGGTGATGATGGCCCTGGACGACTCGGCCGAGCCGCACGTGGTCTGGTTCTCCTCGACCGGCGGGGGCATGGCCAAGAAGCCCTTCAAGGTGCTGCGCCTGGAGGACAAGGGCGCCGGCTTCTCCGACGCCGTGGACATCGACCGGTTGCCGGCCAACGACCGGCCGGAAGTCGGGCCGGTGATGATGCTCTCGCTCGACCGCCTCCGGAACCGCCTGTTCGTCAACGGCCAGGTCTGGGACCCGGCCAGCGACAAGTTCAGCCCCGGCGTTAAGGGCTCCGGCGGCGGCAAGGGCGGCATGGGCTCCGTGGGCCTCGACGGCAACGTCTACCTGATGGGCTACGAGCGCTGGCTGACCCGCTACGGGCCGGACCTCAAGCTCCTGCCCTTCCCTGACGACGTGGCCGGCAAGCTGCCCAAGGGCCAGCTCGAGGGCCCGCCGGGCGGAACGCTTCGGCTGCGCTCCCGTGGCGTCACCGCCGACCCGGCCGGGAACATCTTCGCACTCTGGCAACGCTCCGATCCGACCTCGCCCGGCAACAAGGACCCCAACTGGCTGACGCTGCACGGGCCCGACGGGAAGATCAAGAACGAGAAGCTCATCGACTCCGATACCCGCGGACTGGCCTCGCCGCGCCTCGACGCCCAGGGCAACATCTACCTGACCCTGGGCGCCCGGCCCAAGGGCGTCGACGTCCCGGAGAGCTTCAAGGGCCAGGACCTGGGCATCCCCTGGAAGTCGCGCGGCATCAACACCAACGACATCAACTGGTATCACCTGATGTACGGCAGCATCGTCAAGTTCCCGCCGGAGGGCGGCGTCGTGCGCAAGGGTTCGGGCGGCACGCCGGTGGGCTACTCCTACGGGCTGGAGACCGAGGTCAAGGGCGCAAAGTGGATCTTCTACGGGGCGAGCTCCGTGCCCTCCTGGCGGCAGATGTACCCGGACACCTGCCTGTGCGAGGCCGGGCAGTTCGACGTCGACGAGTACGGCCGAAGCTTCTTCTCCGATGCGCTGCGCTTCCGGGTGGGCATGCTCGACACCGGCGGCAACCTCATCGGCTGGTTCGGGGAGTACGGCAACGTCGACTCCGCGGGGCCCAAAAGCAAGGTGCCGGCCCCGGCCATTCCGGTGCTCTGGCCCGAGAACATCGCCGCCGGCAACGGGATGGTCTATGTCGGCGACCGCATCAACCGGCGGGTCGTGGCGGTGAAGCTCGGCCACGCGGCGGAAGAGAGCTGCGAGGTCAAATAGGAGGGTTGCCCATGATGCGTTGGAGAAGCAGCCTGGCTCTGATCGTTCTGGCGGGTGCCGCCGCCGCTCAGGCTGCGGAGCCGTCCTCCCCGAAGCACGAACCCAATCCCAAGCTCGCCGCGCTGCCGGCAAACACCTGGACGCGGGTCGCCGACAAGCAGCCGGCGCCGAACGGCATCCTGGCTTACTCCGGCGGCGTGTTCGACAGCGAGCACAACGTCTACCTGCTCTTCGGCGGCGGCCACGGTGACTACTGGGGCAACGAGGTCTGCGCGCTGGACATGAAGACGCTGGCCTGGAAGAGGATGTACGAGCCGGACGCCGAGGGCCGCTACCTCAAGGACAACCTCGACCACGCCAAGGGCAAGCTCAAGGACTCGGACAAGCCCTACACCCGGCACAGTTACCAGATGCAGGTCTTCGTGCCCACCGCCAAGAAGATGTTCATCTGGTCGGGCTGCGGCCCGGGGTGGGGAAAGCAGATGGGCGAGCACTGCGTCCAGCCGCCCGACGCCTGGTACTACGACTACGCCGCCAACAAGTGGGAGTTCCTCAACTCGAACAGCCCCAAGTGCTACGGGGGCGGGACCTGCTACGACTCCAAGCGCGATGTCATCTGGGCGCTGCCGGGCGACTCCTGGCCGAAGCTCTGGAAGTTCGACGTCAAGACCGGCAAGTGGAGCAGCCACGCGCTCAAACCGGAGGCCAGCGCCACCTGCCACCTGGACCTGGTCTACAGCCCGAAGCAGGACCGGATCGTCGCCGCGGTGGGCGAGCGGCAGAAGGCCTACATCATCGACCCCGAGAAGTTCACCGTGGAGCAGCCGGACGCCTCGCTCTACAAGCCGCACGGCGGCGGCGGGATGGTCTACCTGCCCGACCAGGACGTGGTCGTGAACGTCTTCCAGAAGGGTGGCGTCTTCGACTTCGAGACCAAGAAGTGGTATCCGCTCGCGCCCGAGAAGAACTTCGAGGGCAGTTCCTGGGTCTACGGCAACTGCAACTACTCGCCGGTCGACAAGGTGATCCTCATCGTCAACGCCGCCGGCACCTGGGCCTACCGGCCTCCGGAGAAGTACGACTTCAAGGCCCTGGCCGAAAAGGCGGCGGCGGCCGGACCGCAGCCGGCGCCGAAGAAGTAATGGGTAAGCTAGGGGCTGAGCAGGAGATCAGGGGAGCAGGAGACCGCAGGTGAGCAGCGGCTGCGGCCCGCTGTCGGCTTCGTCCCCTATGGCCGCCCTGCCCTCACCTGGTCGCCTGTTCTCCCGCTCACCTGCGCTAGCGCTGCCTGACCGAGTCAGGCAGCACTAGCCCAGCAGCTGCAGAGCCTGCTGCTGGAGGAAGTTGCCGTTCTTGATCCCGAAGATCCCGGCCTGGAGCAGGTTGGAGCCCAGGATCTGGTCGGCAACCCCGTCGGCGAAGTTGAGGTCGCGGATACTGCTCTCCGCCGCGGTGTAGTTCTCGAAGGCCACGCTCAGGGAGTTGTAGTTGGCCTGCAGCGTGTCGCGCTGGAAGGTGCCCAGGTCGCCGCGCGCGGTGGCCAGGTCGGTTATGGCCTGCTCGATGACCCCGATGGCCCCGCCGGGGTTGGTGGCCAGGTCGTTGGCGCCGCCCGACCGGACGGTGTCCAGGGCCGCGCCGCCCCCGGAGGTGCCCAGCGTGGCCGCGCGGATGTCCGGGAAGTCCAGGGAGACCTGGTTGCCGGCCCCGGCCCCGTCGCCGGTCTGGAAGGTGCGCGGGTTGCCGCTGCCATCGAGCAGGGCCTCGCCGGCATAGCGGGTGGATCCGGCCAGGCGGTCGACCGCGTCGAGGATGCCATTGAGCTCGGTCTGGAGCGCCGCGACCTGGCTCGGCGAGTTCGTCCCGGTGTTGGCCGCCTGCACGGCCAGGGCCCGGGCCCGGGAGAGCATGTCGCTGGCCGCGCCGGCACCGCCCTCGGCCACGGATATCATGTTGAAGGCTTCCTGGGTGTTCCGCATGGCCGCGGAGACGCCCCCGATCTGGCTCCGCAGCATCTCCGAGATGATCAGGTCCGCCGGGCCGTCCGAGGCCACATTGATGGCCAGGCCGCTGGAGAGCTTCTGCAGCGCGCTCTTGGTCAGCCGTTCGGCGCCCTGGGTGTTGCGGATTGCCCCGAGACCGTAGAGGTTGGTGTTGAGGTCGGGCATGGCGGACCCTCCCTGAAAGTTGTCCCGCAGGCCTTCCTGCCTGCGCATCCATAGGATAGCCCGAAGTCGCCCAGGAGTCAACAGCTACAGACCGAGGCAGACGGATGGAGGAAGGAGGAAGGATGAAACCCGGGATATCGTGGATGCTCCTCCGGGTCCCTCTGCCTTCACCTTCCGCCTTCACGGCCCCGCCTACCGGCCCAGCGGGTTTTTGTAATTGCGGACGCCTCCTCCCCGGGCTACCCTCTTCGCAGAGGCCGGGGCGATGCACGAACGGCCTCCCCGCGCCGCCGGGGATGACGGCAGGAGGAATGCAAGATGGGCGGATGGCTGATCGGAATGCTGGTCGTCGGTGGTGGGCTTCTCTTCCTGGTGCTGGTCTTCGTCGTCATCTACAACGGGCTGGTGGCGCTGCGCAACCAGGTCAGGAACGCCTGGAGCCAGATCGACGTCCAGCTCAAGCGCCGCTACGACCTGATCCCCAACCTGGTGGAGACGGTCAAGGGCTATGCCAAACACGAGAAGGACGTTTTCGAGAACGTCACCAAGGCCCGCGCGGCCTGCATGTCCGCCGCCGGTCCGGCCGACACCGCCAAGGCCGAGAACTTCCTCTCCCAGACGCTCAAGAGCCTCTTCGCGGTGGCCGAGGCCTACCCGGAGCTCAAGGCCAACCAGAACTTCCTGGCCCTGCAGGAGGAACTGACCTCGACGGAGAACAAGGTTTCCTTCGCCCGGCAGTTCTACAACGACTCGGTGATGCGCTACAACACCAAGATCCAGACCATCCCTTCGAACATCATCGCCGGGATGTTCGGCTTCGCCGCCGAGCAGTTCTTCCAGACCGAGAACGCCGCGGAGCGCGTGGCGCCCAAGGTTCAGTTCTAGGAGCGCGGTCAGACCAGTCGGACCGGTCGGACCAGTCTGACAGGACGAGCCATGCCCGCCCAGCCCGCCTACCTCTGGGACGAGATCCGGCGCAACCGGCGCCGGAGCTGGGTCCTGATGATCCTCATCGGGCTGCTGCTCGCGGGCACCGGCGGGGCCTTTGGGGCGGCCTACGGCGGAGACGCCGGGGCGGCCCTCGGACTGGGCCTGGCTGCGGTGCTGGCGCTGGTCCTCGGCATGGTCAGCTACTACGCCGGCGGCTCGATCATGCTCTCGGCCAGCTCCGCCCGCCGGATCGAGAAGCGCGACCACCCCCAGCTCTTCAACGTGGTCGAGGAGATGGCCATCGCCTCGGGCCTGCCCATGCCTGCGGTCTACGTCATAAACGACACCGCCCCCAACGCCTTCGCCACCGGGCGCGATCCGGCGCACGCGTCGGTGGCCATCACCACCGGACTTCTGGAGAAGCTCAACCGCGAGGAGGTCCAGGGGGTGATGGCCCACGAGATGAGCCATGTCCGCAACCACGACATCCTCTACGCCACCATGGTCGGGGTGATGGTCGGCTCGATCGCGCTGATGTGCGACGTCTTCCGGCGCATGGCCTTCTACGGCGGCCGGCGGCGCTCCTCGGACCGGGAGCGGGGCGGCGGGGCGGCCGTCATCATGCTCATCGCCCTGCTCCTGGCCATCCTGGCGCCGATCTTCGCCAAGCTCCTGCAGATGGCGGTCAGCCGCCGGCGCGAGTACCTGGCTGACGCCTCGGCCGCCGAGCTGACCCGCAACCCCGAGGGCCTGGCTCGGGCGCTCGAGAAGATCTCCGGCGACCAGGAGGTCCTGGAGGTCGCCAACCGGGCCACCATGCACCTGTACATCGTGAACCCCATCAAGAGCTTCGAGGAGCGCGCCGCGGGGCTCTTCAGCACCCACCCGCCAACCGAGGAGCGGGTGCGCGTGCTCAGGGGTATGACCCACAGCCATCAGCCGGCGGCCCCGGCGGGCGGCTAGCAGCCCCTTGAAAAAGTGCCGGGGTCGCGACGCTTGAGATTGTGGCCTCAGGCGAGGAACGACGACGAAGGCGTGTCCGAGAGACACGCCGAGGAGGAGAGACGCAGCATGAGGCCGCAAGATCAAGCGTCCCTTCGGGTTGCGACCGGACGGCCCGTCTGCTGCGTTCCTCGTCGTCGCCGTGTCGCTGCGGACACGGCTTCCTCCTCGCGCCTTGCATCCGGGCCGTCCGGTCGCAACGCGATCCCCGCCACTTTTCCAACGGGCTGCTAGGAGACCGAGCCATGGAATGCGGCGTATTCGCGATCTTCCTTCTCTTCGGCGCCCTGGTGGTCGGCGGGATCGTCTGGGGCGTCATCGCCGCCAAGAAGCGCCGCGAGGCCATGCAGGCGCTCGCCGCGCAGCTCGGCCTGTCCTTCTCGCGGGAGGACCCGCTCGGCAGCCAGGCCTACGGCCGCAGTTCCGGCTTCCTGGCGAGCCTCTTCGGCTCGGGGCAGTCCGGGATCCCCGGGCGCTTCGGGCAGTTCGGGGCGCTCTCCGTGGGCGACTCGCGCAAGGCCTCCAACGTCCTCTGGGGCGCGTTCCAGGGCCGCGAGCTGATGGCCTTCGACTACCAGTACAGCACGGGCAGCGGCAAGAACCGCACCACCCACCATCTCTCGGCGGCGGTGGTGACGCTCGGCTGCCGCTTCCCGGAGCTGGTGATCCGGCCGGAGAACTTCTTCGACAAGATCGCCGCGGTCGTGGGCTTCGACGACATCGACTTCGAGAGCCACGAGTTCTCCAGGCGCTTCCACGTCAAGGCCCGCGAGCGCAAGCTGGCCTACGACATCATCAACGCGGGGATGATGGACTACCTGCTGTCGGCCCAGGGATGGAGCATCGAGCTCGACGGCGCCGACGCCATCATCTGGACCGGCCGCACCTGGAAGCCCGAGGACTTCCGCTCGGCCATCGCGGTGCTCACCGGCTTCCTGGACCGCGTGCCCCGGTTCGTCTGGAAGGAACTGGGGGAGGACCGGGAGGCCGGGCGGGGCCGGGAACGGGAGTCCGGGCCGCAGCGGCCGGTCGACCAGCCGCCGCCGCCGGCCGGGCCGGGTCCTGGGCCGGGCGCCGCGCCGGGGATGCTCGACTTCTCGGCCAACCCGGGGCCGGATCCGCGGGGGCGAGGACGGTGATGCCGGGGCCCCGGCGCGTCGGGGCGCCGAGCGGGGGTGCCGCTTGACCGGCCGCGATTGGTATGAGCTAGGCGTCCTGGCTGTGGTCTTGGCGTTTTTCGCGGGCTGGCGCCTCTGGTGCCGCCACTTCGACGGACTGCGGGCACGTTCCATGGGACTGGTTGCCCGGGAACTCGGCCTGGGCTTCACGGCCTACGACCCGCTGGCTCTGATGGATGACGGCCGGCGGCCGGGGCTGCTGGCCAGGCTGCGTGGGGCCGAGTCCCCGGGCATCCCGGCGCGCTTCTCCCACCTCCGCGCGCTGGTCGGGAGATGCCGGGCCAGCAACGTGATGCACGGCAACTACCGCGGGCGCCCGGTGACGGCCTTCGACTGCGACCGTCGGGACGTCGGCGACAGCGGCGGCGAGAGGACCAGGTTCGCCTCGCTTGCGGTGATCACCTGCGGGGGTTCCTTTCCCCAGCTAGTGATCCGGCCTCGAAACAACCTGGATGCTGTGGCCGCGGCGGTCGGCCTGGGGAACCTCAGCTTCGAAAGCGGGCGCTTCGCGGAGCGTTTCAGCGTAACCTGCTCCGACCGTCGACTGGCCTCGGCGGTGATCAGTGTCCCGATGATGGAGTTCCTGCTAACCCACCAGGGCTGGTACATCGAGATCAACGGCGGCGATGCCTGCATCTGGAACGAGCGCTGGTGGGATCCGGGCGAGTTCTCCGTCGCCGTCCGGGCACTGAGCAGCTTTCTCGACCTCGTGCCGCGTTTCGTGTGGAAAGACGTGGGGGCGGAGGAGGAGGTCGCGCGGCAGGGAACTGCGGGGCCGGCATGTTCCTGAGCGCTCTGCATCCGTTTCTCCAACCCTGCGCCGCCGCCGTGGAGGAAACCACCCTCTCTCCCGGCTGGCAGATGGCGGTCCACTCCATCCCCTACGTCCTGCTGGCGGTCATCGTCCTCGGGCTGCTCCGCTGCCTGCGCTGGTACCTGCTCGAGAAGCGGCGGACCCGGGCGCTGGGCGTCCGCGCGGCGGGACTGGGCCTGGCCTTCGCGGAGAGGGACCAGTCCGGCCTGGCCGCCAGGCTCGGGCCGAAGTTCGGCGTCCTCTCGCGCGGCGTCGCCGGCAAGCAGGAAGCGCTCAACGTCATGGGCGGCGAGCACCGCGGCCGCCGAGTCCAGGCCTTCGACTACCTCTACCAACGACGGGTGACCCCGCGGGGCAAGAGCACTGCGCTCTGCTACCTCTCCGCGGCCCTGGCTGTCGAGCCGGTCAATTTCCCGCGGACGGTCATCCGGCCGGAGACGGCCGCCGACCGCGCCGCCGCGCTGGCCGGCTTCGAGGACATCGACTTCGAGAGCCATGAGTTCTCGAAGCGGTTCTACGTCCAGGGCGCCGACCGCCGATTCGCCTACGCCCTGGTGGACCCACGGATGATGGAGTACCTGCTCGCCCACCCCGGCTGGTCGCTGGAGCTCGACGGCGCCGAGGTGCTGCTCTGGGACGGCGCGCGCTGGGACCCCGACCGGTTCGCCCCGGCGCTCGACTTCCTGACGGGTTTCCTGGACCGGGTGCCGGAGCACCTGAGGAGGGAGCTTGGCACGGGAGTTGCCAAACAGCCAGAAGACGGCGGCCGCCCGGGGGGAAACCATGAGGCTTGAGGACATCCTCGGGCTGATCCTTGCAGCCGTTATGCTCGGCGTGCTGCTGACCATTCTGTTCTGGGCGCTGTGGGCCAACCGCAAGCGGCGGATCGCTCTCGCCAGGTTGGCCGGGACACTCGGGATGCAGTACCTGCCCTCCGACCCGGAGGGCGACGCGCGCCGGGCGCTGACCTTTCTCCGCTTCTTCCCGCACAGCAAGGGCCACAAGTTCAGCCAGGTTGTTCGGGGCAGCTTCGGCGGCCGGTCCGTGGAGTTCTTCGATTGCCATTACCGTCAGGTGGGCAAGTCAGGTCTGGACTCGCTCGTCGTCATGGCCACCGGGGCCGACTTCCCGCGCCTGGCCGTCTGGCCGGAAGGCAGTGCCGAAAAGCAGTTCGTCGCATCGGGTCTGGCCAGGGCGGGCGGCTTCGAGGACATCGACTTCGAGAGCCACGAGTTCTCGAAGCGGTTCTACGTGACCGCCAAGGACCGCAAGTTCGCCTATGCCGTAGTCACGCCGCAGGCGATGGAGTTCCTCATGGGCTGCCCGCAGCACTCATGCATCGAGCTGTCTGGCGGCGAGGCGGTTGCCTCCACCGGCGGTCAGATTGAAGCCGAAGAACTGCCCAAACACCTGACGCTGCTTTCCGGCTTCCTCGATCGCATTCCCGATTACGTCTGGAAGGACTATGCGGCCGGAAAGGTGGCCGGCAGTGCGCGCTGACGACCGCCGTTTGCTTTTCCAATCGTTCCGCGTAGTCTGCGAGCAGTAAGGAGTCCGGCCATGGAATTCATCATCCCCGTCCTGGTAGTCCTGGGCATCGTCGTGGTGCTGCCGATCGTCGTCGTCGCCCTCATGTACAACCACCTGGTGAGCCTCAGGAACCGGGTGACCGAGAGCTGGTCGAACGTCGACACCGAGCTCAAGCGCCGCTACGACCTGATCCCCAACCTCGTCGAGACGGTCAAGGGCTACGCCGCCCACGAGCGCGCGGTCTTCGAGCGGGTGGTCGAGGCCCGGGCCCGGGCGGTGGCCTCCAACGGCCGGCCCGCCGAGCAGGCCGCCGACGAGAACCAGCTGGTCGGCTCGATGAAATCGCTCTTCGCCGTGGCCGAGCGCTACCCGGACTTGCAGGCCAGCCGGAACTTCCTGGCGCTCCAGGAGGAGCTGACCGACACCGAGGACCGCATTCAGGCCGCGCGGCGCTTCTACAACGGCAACGTGCGCGACTACAATAATTCCTGCCAGTCGGTCCCCACCAACCTCATCGCCGGCATGTTCAACTTCCAGAAGGCCGACTTCTTCGAAATCGAGTCGGCGGTCATGCGCCAGGCGCCGAAGGTGGGGCTGGGCCCCGCATAGGTCTCAGAGGTCCTGTAGGTTCTATGGTCCCTATGGTCCCTATGGTCCTCCCCCCCTCCCTCCCCCGGCCGCCAAGAAACCCTCGTCCTGCAGCTGCCGCGCGCCGATAGACTACTGAAATGATTGAAGACCACGAACTCCCCAACCTGCGGGCTCGCGCCGTCATCCTCCGACCGCTGCTGCACACGGCCTTCGCGTCGTCCGAGCAGCGCGCCTGGCTCTCCGGCTTCGCCCGGGAGTGCGGGGTGAGCCCCGAGTCCCTGGAGGACCCCAACGCCTGGGTGCCGGCGAGGTTCTACTACGGGCTCTTCCGGCGCGTCGCCGAGACCGACCCGGACCCGGCGGCGGCGATCCGCCGGGCGGCGGCCGAGGCCATGACCCCGGCGAACCTGGGAACGCTGCACATCCTGGCCCGGGCCTTCGGCACGCCGAGTTCGGCCTTCTCGCGCTACCCGGTGTACCTCAACAGCCTCCAGCAGATCGGCCGCTACGAGCTGCACGTGCTCAACAACGGCGCGGCCACCATCAGCTTCACGCCCAGCCGGAAGCTGCCCTGCCAGGAGCTCGACTGCCTCTACCGGCGGAGCGCGCTGGAGGCCATGCCCACGCTCTGGGGCCTGCCGCCCGCGCGGATCACCCACGAGTGCTGCGCGGTCAAGGGCGACCCGCGCTGCATCTACGAGATCAGCTGGGTGCCCTACCGTCAGCGGCGCTACACCTGGATCGCCGCTGGGGCCGGGCTGGCCATGGGCGCCCTGGTCTGGACGGGCCTGGCGCTGGCCGGCAAGATGCCCTCCAACGCCGTGCTGGTCTCGGCGTTGCTCGCCCCCTGGCCGGTGCTCGGCTACATGGCGGCCTCCGGCTGGCTGCTGGCCCGGCAGCTCAAGGACACCTCCCAGCTCATGACCGAGCAGGTCACGGCGCTGGAGCGTGAGCTGCGCCAGGTCTGGGAGAAGTGCGGCGAGATCGAGCGCCGCGCCGAGGACGAGGCCAAGATCCGCAAGGTCTTCCAGCGCTACGTGCCCGCGCCGGTGGTCCAGCGCCTGCTCGACGAGGAGGGCCGGGGGCACCTCAAGGGCGAGGCGCTCGAAGTCACCGTGCTCTTCGCCGACCTCGCCGGCTTCACCACCTACTCCGAGAAGCACCCGCCCGACGCGGTCATGGCCACCGCCAACCGCTACCTGTCCCGCCTGGCCGAGGTGGTCAATACCTACGGCGGCGTCGTGGACAAGTACATCGGCGACAGCCTCATGGCCGTCTTCGGCGCGCCGGTGCTCGACCCCTTCGGCCCGGAGAAGGCGGTCAATTGCGCCCAGCACCTGCTCAAGGCGGTGCGGGAGATGAACGCCGAGACCGGCCTGGACTTCCAGCTGCGCATCGGCATCCACCACGGCCCGGCGGTGGCCGGCCACGTGGGGGCATCCGACCGGCAGAGCTACACGGTGATGGGCGACACGGTGAACCTCGCCCAGCGCCTGCAGATCTCCGGCGACCCCGGCAAGATCCTGCTCTCCGAGGCGGTGCGCCGGCGCTGCGACAACAGCCGCGGCTTCCAGCCGCGCGGCGAGATCGCCGTGCGCGGCCGCGAGGGCCAGATCCCGGCGTACGAGCTGGATTGACCGAAGTCGGGGCTATCGGATGAAACCGCAGATACACGCAGATACACGCGGATCCAAGCAGCAACGACGGGGGCTTCTCTTCGTCCGTTCGCACCCGCGTTCAGCCGAGTTCATCCAGCCTTCGCAGCCGAAGCGGCCGCTTCGGCGGACTAGGCTCTGCGGTTCCGATCTCTTCGCGTAAAGGTTTCGGCCATGACCCTCTGGATCCTCATCGCCCTCGGCGTCCTGCTCCTCGTCTGGTTCCTGTACATCACCGGCAGCGGCGGCGACCACGACCGCGGGCCGAAGACGCGGCTCGGCCGCGCCTGGCGGCGGATCGTCCTGTGGGGCGGCGACGTCCGGAAGATCGGCCACTTCCCATGGGTCACCTGGGACGTGAGCGAGCACCTCGTCGAGTACGAGGAGGCGGTCTCCGCCCTGCCGTTCATCCGGCCGGGCGACGTGGGCCTGCACCGCGAGCGCGGGTTTCTCTCCAACCTGGCCATCCCCGGCTTCATGAAGCACGCCTGGCTGCACATGAACGGACCGCAGCGCTTCGGCATCCCGGGCGGGAAGCAGCTCTGCGACACCGGCGCCATGGAGATGGTCGAGGCGGTGAGCGAGGGCGTCCTGCGGCGCTCGGCGCTCCACCCGATCCGGAGCGACTACACCATTATACTGCGGCCCAAGGACGTCTCGCCGGCCTCGGTGCGCTGGGCGCTCGAGAAGAGCCGGCGGATCGTCGGCTGCCAGTACGACACCGACTTCAGGTTCGACATCGAGGAGGAGCTGACCCACTTCCAGAGCGACGCCGTGCCGTCCGAGGCGGACTTCGCCAGGCGCCGCGCGGAGATGGAGGCCTTCCTCGACAACCTCCGCGCCGAGTGGGACGGCGGCTTCTCCTGCTCGGAGGCGGTGAGCTTCGCCTGGTGGCACGAGCAGAAGAAGCTCAACCTCTACCGCCAGCCTATGCGCGGCAAGCAGGTCATCCCCCCGGACGCGTTCCTGAACCGCGGCTTCGAGATCGTCTGGATGTCCGAGTCGGTCACGCCCGAGCTGGCCGCCAAACTCGGCCTCGGCGAAGAGGGCGTGCAGATGATCTGCGAGCACCGCGACCGGAGGCGGGCCGCGGCCGAGGCCGAGCTGGGCCTCGAGCCGGGCGCGGCCCCGGCTCGGCGCGGCCGGCTGTGGCGCAGGATCGGGCGGCGCCTGGGCATCCGGAGGAACCGCCGGCCGTCCGGTGGCCAGGGCGCGTAGCCGCCCGTCGGTCCGCCAGGCCGGTTCCGGCGGAACTGCCACGCGCGCCGCACCGGGTGCGGCTATAATCGCCGCCCGGCACTCGCTGGAAACGGGGGACCACCCATGCGCAAAGCGGCCTCGGCGGCTTCCGTCCTGACCTTCGCCCTGCTCCTCCTGTCCGTCCCGGTCCGGGCCGGCGAGGAGGCGCCCGGGGGACGCACCGTGCTGGTGCCGACCCCCGGCGGAGACGCCGCGCTCTATCTGCCGGCGGGGCACGACCCCGCCAAGAGCTGGCCGCTCCTGGTCTACCTCCCGGGACGCGAGGAGGACGCCAAGGACTCGCTGGCCCCGTGGACCAGGATGGCCGACGGCTGCGGCTTCGTGGTGGCCGTGCCGGCCTACTCCCGGCCGACGGCCGGCCGGGGCTTCGGAGACCTGGTCGTTCTGGGGCTGGTCCGCGCGGGAGTGCAGGCCGGCTGCGACCCGGAGCGCTCCGCCATCGTCGGCCACGGGGCCGGCGGCTACGGCGCCTCGGCGGTGGCGGTCAGCTACCCGCGGCTGGTTCGTTTCATGGTGATCGTCGGCGCCGTCCCGGCTCCCGTCCGACAGGTCCCCCTGCTGGTCGAGCGCACTCCCAAGCGGCTGGTGCTGGCCGGCGACCCCGCGGTCCTCGACAAGGCCCGCGAGTGGCAGAAGGCCCGGCCCGACGAGAAGACCCAGGTCGCCGAGCTGAAGGACGCCGAGAAGGAGCTCTCCGCCGCGGCCGTCAAGGCGGCCACGACCTGGCTGGCCGCCGAGTTCGAATTCGGCGGCAGGGCCCGCCCGGCGGCCGCGGCCCCCGCGCCGGATCCCAAGGCCTGCGCCGCCGAGATGCGCGCCGCCGGGGAGTTGGCCGGCTCCGGGGCCTACGCCGGCGCCTACGTCCGGCTGCTGCGAGCGGCCCGACGCGACCCCGGCTCCGCCGAGGCCCGGACGGCCCTGGCCGCCGAGAGCCTGGTCGCCGGGCGGCTGGAAGAGGCGCTGGAGTGGGCCGGCGAGGCCGCGCGGATCGACGGCCGCTCGGCCCGGGCCAGGATGCTCTCCGGCGCCGCGCTGCTGCGCCTGGGGCGCGCCGGCGAAGCCGCCGCGGAACTGAAGGCGGCCGGGCCGGCCGGGCAGGCCGCGGCCGAGGTCGTCGCCAAGCGCCTGGCCGATTTCCGGCCGGGGGGCAGCGAGGCGGCCCGCGAGCAGTTCCGCGGGGCGGTCGAGAGCCTGACCGACGGCGACTTCAAGACGGCGGCCAAGCGCGCGCGCGCCGCGGTCCAGGCCGCGCCGGCCGAGGCCTCCTGTCGGGCCCTGGCCGCCTACGCGATCTTCAACGCCGAGGGTCTGGACGCGGCGCGCCGCGGGCTCGACGACTACCTGGCCATGCTGCCCGAGGACGTCCAGGTCCGGGCGCTGGCCGCGGCCCTCGAGGCCACCGCCGGCCGGGAGTACGTCCGCAAGGACCAGCCGGACAGGGCCGTCGTGCCCGTCGGCCGCGTGCTTTCGACGGGCCCGGGCTCGTCGCTGCTGGCCGCCATGGCCGCCAAGGCCGGGCTGGGGGCCGAGGACGAGAAGCTGGCCGCCGACCTGGCCGGGGCCGGCGCCAACCGCGACGTTCGCGCCGCTCTGCCGCTGCTGGTCGCCAAGGGTCTCAAAGTGCAGGTCGGGACCGGCACGCTCGACGACCTGCGCGAGAAACTCGCCGGAGGATACCCGGTGCTCGTGCAGCTGCCCCAGGGCGAGCTCGCCGGCCTGCGCGAGAACGAGCACTACTCCTCGGGATTCCTGCGCCTGGCCGTGGGGTACGACGACCGTGCCAAGTCAGTGTCCCTGCTGGACTACGGCGCGTCCCGACCCATGGCCGTGCCCTATGGCCTGTTCGACGGCCTGTGGGGGCGCCTGGACCGCTGGTGGCTGACCGTGACGCCCGAGGCTGCCAAGCTCCCCGGCCGGCCCGGATGGCTGACTCCGCTCGAATTGGCCGCCGGCCGCGCCCTGGGCGGGGACTTCGAGGCGGCCCTGAAGCTCCTGGAGCCGGACGGCGACGCCGCCGCCGCACCCGACTACCCGAGCCGCCGGAGGCTGGCCAGGGGCATGATCCTCTGGCGTCTGGGCCGCCTCGAGGAGTCCCGCCGGGAGCTTTCCGCCCTGACCAACGGGCCGGTCGAGTTCGCCCTGCAGGCCGCTCTGGTGCTGGCGGCCGTGGAGGAGCAGGCCGGCGGGCCCCAGCCCGGCCGGCAGGAGAAGGTTCTGGAGTTCCAGCGGCGCGCCTGGCGCCTCGATCCCGGCAACGAGACGGCGACCCTTTCCCTGGCCATGTCGCTCGCCCGCCGCGCCGGGGCCGAGGACCTGGCCGAGGCCCGCGAACTGCTCGACGACCTCCTGCGCATCCGCCCGACGAGCATCCCGGCACTGCTCCTCCGGTACTCGTTCTAGCAGCCCGTTGAAAAAGTGCCAGGGTCGCGACACTTGAGATTGTGGCCTCAGGCGAGGAACGACGACGAAGGCGTGTCCGAGAGACACGCCGAGGAGGAGTGACGAAGCATGAGGCCGCAAGATCGAGTGTCCCTTCGGGTTGCGATCGGACGGCCCGTCTGCGGCGTTGCCCATCGACTCGCCGGTTGGCTCGCTCAGGGCCCCGAGCATGGTCGAGGGGCTCGTCGTCGCCGTGTCGCTGCGGACACGGCTTCCTCCTCGCGCCTTGCATCCGGGCCATCCGGTCGCAACGCGATCCCCGGCACTTTTTCAACGGGCTGCTAGGCGTCGACTTGTGCCTTGCCAAACCTAGGCCTGCGCCTATAATCCGCCCTGGTTCCTGACGAGAAGCGGAGTGGTGGGCACGGCACGGATGGATTTCCGACAGCGTTCCGAACTCTCGGCGCGCACTTTCCGAGCGCTGATCGTCAGTGGCGTTGCCCTGGTTCTTCTGTCCACCGTCATCCTTCCGGGCGTGGTGCGCCACGTGGATTCCGGCCGCGCGCGTCCGGCGGACGCGGCAGTCATGTCCGTGGTGGGCTGCCCCCGCAGTCCCTGCGCCCAGTGTGAGGAGTCCGCCCGCCTCAGCCAGATCCTGCAGTGCACAGGCCGGGAGTCCCCGGCGGCCCCGTCCCCGGCCTGTCGGGCCACGTCTCCGGCGGACGCTGCGCCTGCTGCCGTTCCCGGCTGGCCGCGCATGACGGCGGGAGATCCCGGGGAGAGGCATTCGCCCAGCCTTCTGATCTGACGCCAGCATACCAGTCTGCGTCTGCTGGGCTGCTTCTGCCCGGCTCGGCCCCGCAGTACAGCGTCGCAGAGTCCTGAGCACAACCAGCACAACCATTCTTTAGGGAGAATCCGATGGAACCTCATGCCGCTCAAGCAGCCGTCAGTCCGGTCTCCTTCTGGGTCGCGACCGGCGTGTTCGTCGTGGCCTACGCGGTGATCATCTCGGACAAGATCCACAAGACCATCGTGGCCCTGGCCGGGGCCGGGCTGATGCTCGGCCTGAAGATCCTCGAGCAGCACGAGGCCTTCCACGTGGCCGAGCTGGGGGTGGACTGGAACGTCATCTTCCTGCTGATCTCGATGATGGTGATCATCAACATCATGCGCCCCACCGGGGTCTTCGAGTATCTGGCGATCAAGAGCGCCAAGGTCGGACGGGGCGAGCCGGTGCGGATCATGATCATCCTGTCGGCGGTGACGGCGGTGGTCAGCGCCTTCCTGGACAACGTGACCACGGTGCTGCTGATCGCGCCGGTTACCCTGGCGGTGGCCCGGGATCTCAAGGTCAACCCCATTCCCTACCTGCTGGCCGAGGCGCTGGCCTCCAACATCGGGGGCACGGCCACGCTGATCGGCGACCCGCCCAACATCATGATCGCCTCGAAGGCCAAGCTGGACTTCATGGCCTTC